>JBGUIY010000001.1:0-4755 GCA_045113475.1 Christensenellales bacterium
TCAAGCTGTTCAAGGTCTGCCGGATGCGCGGCATCCCCATATTCACATTCGTGAACAAGATGGACCGCGCGGCCAAGGATCCCTTTGAACTGATGGAAGAGCTGGAGCGCGTGCTGGGCATCCGCTCCTGCCCCGTCAACTGGCCCATCGGCGTGGACGGCGATTTCCAGGGCGTATGCCACCGCGACGAACGTGCTGTTGAGCTCTATTTCTCGGCCGACCACGGCCGGACCCAGGCGCAGAAAACCGTGATCGGTCTTGACGACCCCGCCCTGGAAGGCGCGCTCAGCGAGCGCTACCGGAAGCGCCTGGCCGACGAGCTGGAGCTGCTGGACGAGGCGGGCGATCCCTTCGACCTGGAAGCCATCCGCCGCGGCGAACTGACGCCCATGTTTTTCGGCAGCGCCGTCACCAATTTCGGCGTTGAGCCCTTCCTGAACCGCTTCCTGAAATATACCCTGGCCCCTTCCCCCCGGGAAAGCGACCAGGGCCTTGTGGAGCCCACCGACGAACATTTTTCCGGCTTCATTTTCAAGATCCAGGCCAATATGAACCCCGCGCACCGGGACCGGCTGGCCTTCCTGCGCGTGGTATCCGGCACCTTCACCAAATCCATGACCGTCTGGCATTCCGGTACAGGCAAGGATATCCAGGTCAAGCAGCCGCAGCAGTTCATGGCGGACGAGCGCGAGAGCGTGGAAGAAGCCTACCCCGGCGACATCATCGGTCTGTTCGACCCCGGGATATACCGTCTGGGCGACACCCTCTGCGTCGGACGCAAGCTGCGTTTTGAAGAGATCCCGGTGTTCGCGCCGGAGCGTTTCGCCCGGGTGCGGCCTCTGGACAGCATGAAACGCAAACAGTTCCAGAAGGGCATTTCCCAGCTTTCCGAGGAAGGCGCCATCCAGACCTTCCGCAGGGACGAAACGGGGCTGGAAGAATTCATCGTGGGCGTCGTCGGCGAACTGCAGTTCGACGTTCTTTCCTACCGCCTGAAATCGGAATACGGAGTGGACCTGGTAATGGACCGGCTGGCTTACCGGTACGTGCGCTGGGTCGTCAGCGCGGATACCGACGTGGACAAACTGAACCTGACCAGCACCACCGCCAGGGGCTACGACGCACACGAACACCACGTGCTCTTCTTTGAAAACGACTGGTCCATCCGGCTGGCCTGCGAAAAGAACAAGAACCTTGAACTGGCGGAGATCGCGCCCCGTGAAAGCGCATAAGGAGGAATCATCAGCATGATTCGTGAAGATATCAGAAACATCGCAATTATCGCCCACGTCGATCACGGCAAGACCACCCTGGTCGACCAGATGCTCAAGCAGGGCAACGTGCTGCGCACCAATCAGCAGATCGCTGACCGCGTCATGGACAGCAACGACCTGGAGCGTGAGCGCGGCATCACCATTCTGGCGAAGAATACAGCCGTGCATTACGGCAACACCAAGATCAACATCGTCGATACCCCCGGCCACGCCGACTTCGGCGGCGAGGTGGAGCGCATCCTCAAGATGGTGGACGGCGTGCTGCTGCTGGTGGACAGCTTTGAGGGCCCCATGCCTCAGACCCGCTTCGTGCTCTCCAAGGCGCTGGCGCTGAAGCTGCCCGTGCTGCTGGTGATCAACAAGGTGGACCGTCCCGACGCCCGCTGCGACGAGGTCGTGGACGAGATCGTGGACCTGCTGGACGACCTGGGTGCGGATCCGGACACCCTGGACCGCCCGATCATGTACGTTTCTGCCCGCAAGGGCACGGCGACGGACGATCTGAGCAAGCCCGGCACCGACCTGAAGCCCCTGTTCGACACTATTCTCAAGTACATTCCCGCGCCTGAAGGCGATATGGACGGCCCTGCCCAGGTGCTGATCTCCACCATCGACTACAACGACTACGTGGGCCGCATCGGCATCGGCCGCATTTCCCGCGGCACCCTGCAGGACGGCATGATGGTGGTGCGCACCAATGCCTCCCATCCCGATCAGGTCACGCCCCCCTGGCGTCTGACCGCCCTGAGCGTGTTCGACGGCCTGAAGCGCGTCCCCGCGCCCACCGTATCCATGGGCGATATCGTCGCCCTGACGGGTCTTCAGGATATTTCCATCGGCGATACTGTCTGCCATCCGGAACACCCCGATCCCCTGCCCTTCGTGGCGATCACCGAGCCCACCGTCACCATGACCTTCTCAGTCAACGACTCCCCCTTCGCCGGACGCGAAGGCGCTTACGTGACCTCCCGCCATCTTCGTGCCCGCCTGTACCGCGAACTGGAGACCGACGTTTCCCTGCGCGTGAAGGACGGCGAGACCCCCGACTGCTTCGATGTTTGGGGCCGCGGCGAGCTGCACCTGTCCATCCTCATCGAGACCATGCGCCGCGAGGGATACGAGTTCCAGGTCAGCAAACCCGAGGTGCTGTACAAGACCATCGATGGCGAGCGCTGCGAGCCCATCGAACGCATGGTGGCGGACGTCCCCCAGGCCTACGCCGGCGCGGTCATCGAAAAGATGGGCCGCCGCCACGGCACGCTGGAGCATATGAGCGGCCTGGACCGGGTGCGCCTTGAATTCCTGGTACCCAGCCGCGGCCTGTTCGGCTACCGCAGCGAGTTCATGACCGATACCCGCGGCGAAGGCGTCATGTCCTCCGTATTCGACCATTACGAGCCCTACAAGGGCGATATCCCGCACCGCAACGTGGGCGCGCTGGTCTGCTTCGAGTCCGGCGAAACGACCCAGTACGGCCTGTTCTACGCCCAGGACCGCGGCACCCTGTTCGTGACCTCCCAGACCCCCGTATACGGCGGCATGATCTGCGGCCAGAACAGCCGCCCGGGCGACATCGTGGTCAATGTCTGCAAGCAGAAGCACGTGACCAATATGCGCAACGCCTCCGCATCCGAAGACAGCCTGCGCCTGGTCAGCGTCCATCCGCTGACCCTGGAAGAATGCCTCGAGTTCATCGACGACGACGAACTGCTGGAGATCACTCCCAAATCCCTGCGCATGCGCAAGCGCGAGCTCTCCCACGAGCAGCGCGCCAAGGCCGCCGCAAGAGCGAAGCAGTAATACAGCGCTATAATAGCAAAGCCCCGCTTACGCGGGGCTTTTGATATGGTCAGTTATACCCGTTATTGTCCGATCACGTCTTTCCGGTCGTTCTGCTTGATCGTCTTCCACTGATAACGGGGCTGCTGGGCAGGGGTCATGGGCGGCTCGCCGATATGCGCTGCGGAACGGTCAGGAACGGGCTGCTCCTGCCGCTGGGCGGGGGCCCTCTGCTGCGGTGTTGCCGCCCGCCTTTGCCTGACAGGCTGAACAGGGGCGGCAGGCGGGATATCCGGCACCATGCGCGTTGCACCGGGCATATCGCGGTACTGGCGCTGCTTTTCCGGCGCGGTGCGATTGGCTACCGGCACCGGATAGCGGTCTTTCGGGCGGATCGGCTTCGGCCGGTAATGCGGTGTATTGTCCCTGCCCAGGCTGAGCCTGTGGATCAGCTGCAGCACGCAGCCGGCCGCGATGACGATCAGCGGCGCGGCATACACCAGACGCAACAGATCAGAAAGATCGGTGCTGTATATCTTCAGCAGACAGCCGATCCAATAGCATACAGCGCACAGGGGCAGCATCAATATACAGAAGCCCGTTCGCCTTCTCTGGCTGATGGCAATGACAGCGATGATGGCCAGCGCCAGCAGGAACAGCATCTGTGAAACCAGCAGCCGCAGCTGCGGCGTCGTCTGGAACATGATGGACAGCTGCTGCAAAGCGGACGTGCCCATGGCCCTGTTGGAATTGATAATGGCCGTCAGCCACGTTTTGCTGGTATCCAGCTGGACATAAAGCGCGTATCCGCTCGCCAGGATCAGCGCGAAAGCACCGTGCAGGATGAAGCGGCTTCCCCAGCTCGGGGATGCCGGTCTCACCGTCGTCATTGTCCTACGCATATGGCCCCCTGTTATTCTACGAGCACGCTTTCGCCTTCCGGCAGATAAGCGGGTGCCGTGGTCGTCAGCAGGATCTCATGTTCGGTTGACGCATGCGCCTGGATGCTGTCTCCAAGGTGGATGTCGCCCCTCAGCAGCGCTTCACTGAGCACGTCCTCCAGTTTCCGCTGGATGACCCTGCGCAGCGGACGCGCGCCATAGGCTTCGTCAAAGCCTTCTTCCGCCAGCATGGCAATCACATCCTCGCCGCAGGTCAGCTCCACACCCTGCTCTCGCACGCGCTCCTCCACCTCGTGGGTCAGCAGGGAGGCGATGGCCAGGATGTCCTCGCGGCTCAGCGAATGGAAGACCACCGTTTCGTCGATACGGTTCAGGAACTCGGGACGGAAGCTGTGCTTGACCTCCGAAAGCACCTTTTCACGCATCTGGGGATAGCTGTACGCGCGGCTCCCGCCGCCGCCGAAGCCGATGCCGCCGGAGCGGATGGCCTGGGTACCCGCGTTGGAAGTCATGACGATGACCGTGTTCGCGAAGGAAGTCACGTGGCCCGTGTTGTCCGTCAGGCGGCCGTCCTCCAGGATCTGCAGCAGCACGTTGAACACATCCGGATGCGCCTTTTCGATCTCGTCAAACAGCACGACGCTGTACGGCTTGCGCCGCACGGCCTCCGTCAGCTGGCCGCCGTCCTCGTAGCCCACGTAACCGGGCGGCGAACCCACCATGCGGGCAGCGGTGTGCTTTTCCATATACTCGGACATATCCAGGCGGATCATGGCGCTTTCGTCCCCGAACAGGGCCGC
>JBGUIY010000002.1:0-8231 GCA_045113475.1 Christensenellales bacterium
GGCGGCAATAAGCGTTCCACCTATTATGAGGTGCGCTATGAACTTCCGGACGAGCTGAAGGACCTGCCGCCCGAGGAGGCGGAGAAGATCCGGCTTCCGGGCACGGCGGTGGTGCCCGCCGGCACGCCGGTCTCCTCGCTCGCGCTGCCGGAGCGGCTCGGCTATGTATTCGTCGGCTGGTACTACGATGCGGCGCTGGAGACACGCTGGGCGGAAAACGACGTGGTCGACCGCAACATGACCCTTTACCCGCGCTTTGCCTCCAGTGAGGAAGCGGCGGACGGCCTGGTGATCAACTATATGTCCGACCAGGACGTGGCGCTTGGTTTCCCTGTGTATGTGGCTGCCTATGATCTGACGGAATCGGAAGTGCGGTCGCAGATCACGGTGCGGGATCTCAGTGAATTTGACCAGAACATGGTCTTTACGCTCGAGCCGCAGAAGATGGAGCCCGCGCAGCTGATCGCGGACGGGGAGAACCGGGAGGCCGTGCTGGCAGCCCTGTCAGCCTGGCAGCAGGAGGGCGGTTCTCTCGGCACCGCCCTGCGTGAAGCCGGAGCGAAAGATGCAGATGTCGCAGCTCTGCAGGCTCATTATGCCATGGACGAGCTCCGCGCCGAAGCGGAAACCGCCCTCCGCCTTTTCCTGAGTGAAGCGGGATACGGCACCGGCAGTGCCTCAGAAGACCTGACGGAGCTGATGCGGCAGGCAGCGCGCAGCCAAAAAATGCGGAACGCCATCGCAGATGCCTTCGGTGTCAGCGCTGATATATCGGCGAAGGCAAAGCCCGCCGAACTGGCGCATATGTGCGCGGAGGCCATCCGCCGCGCCGGGATGGAAGCATCCGGCGTCCGCGTCAAAAGCGTTTACCGCGTGTGCCCGCCAGACGGTGTCTGGACAGCGGGACACCTGCACCAGATCGAGCTCAGGAACACGGACAGCATCCGTTTTATCCGCGACGGGCAGGAGTCCGGCCGGTCTGTCGTCTACTACAACCTGACGGTGGTTTTTGAGCCCTTCAATAACATGCGCCTGAAGAAGGGCCTGCTGTACATTCCCTTCGAGGCGGTGGAAGGCGTTGACCTGAACGACGGCCTGTTCAAGTCCCGCCAGGAGGAAAGCGGCGACATGACCGTCGAACGCAATGATGCCGCCGGTGTGCTCACCTGCCGCCGGCCGGTGAAGCCCGGCGACATCCTGGTCGTTTACGACGGGGAGCTCCGGGAGGACGGAAGCGCAGACCGGATGGGCTACTTCCGCATCACCGGCGACCTGGGCAACCAGCAGTATACCTACGATATCCCGGAATTCGCGGACGTCGTGTTCCTGCCGGACGTGATCCCCGTGCGCACGGACGGCAGCTACGGGGACGGCGAGATCTTCGTCTCCATGGACCAGTTTGACTTTACCCACCCGACCCTGGTTGAAATCGGCCTTGGCCCGGACACCACCGTGGATCCCGGCGACTGGATCGCCCTGTATGAGGGCAGTCTGGATCATCCCGAAGCGGCCGAGCTCGTGGGCTACGGCGAGCTGACGCAGGTCCGGGCGGCGGAAGGCGGCCTCCAGCTCCGCTATGCGCTGAAAGCCGAAGAGGATATGGCGCGGCTCGCCGGTATGGCCATGCGCCAGGAGAATGTTGCATTGAACCTGACGGAAGAGGAACTGAAGGAGGTTCAGTCCAACGCCATCCACAGTCTTCAGGAAAACGGCTTTCTCGATCAGGCCGAGACCTATATCCGCTCGCTGATCTTCGATGACGAACCGCAGCTGATGGCGAACGAGGATTACCGCAGGGCGCTCCAGAGGGTGCGCTTCACCACTGACGAAGGTGAAGAGCTGACCCTGGAAGAGGTGCGGCGGCTGAACCTCCTCAGCGACCGGATCTCGCAGGTCAGGCGCGCTCCGATCCATGTCCGGTTTACCGGAAGCCTGGGCCTGAAGCATTTCAGCGGGATGGGAGTACGCTTCGAGCTGTCCGCCTCTACCTCGTGGAAATTCGATATTGAGGGCATCGGAGAAGACACAAAGGATTTCGGCCTCAACATTGATATCCTGGTCCAGCTGGAGCAGGAATTCACCGTGGGTATCGGCATGAGTTTCGATATCGTATGGAAGAAAATATGGTTTGTCAAGATCCCGAGCGACATAAAAGGTACCTTCAGCCTTCAGGCGGGCACATTTACCGCGCTGGGCTTTCAGGTCACCATCGGTACTGTGCGGCGCACCCCGGGCACCAAACAGAACACTTCCATGGCGATTGAGTCTGAAGAGCGGAAAAACAACGACACCTCGAGGCTGGACAGCCATACCAGGTATATCTGGTATAACAATCTGAAGGAAGCCGCCGGCAAACTCGACGGCATCAACTACAAGCTGGATACCCTGTTTGAAGGCACCGGCTGGGATAGCCAGGAAAAGGTCAACGACTCTTACTTCGGCAAAGCGATCAAGCAGAACGGCACCCTGGGCGGAAGCCTGGAAGAAAAATATGCTACCTTCGTCAAAAGCAAGTCAGAGTACGTCAAGTTCTGGGAGTATGACGTCCTGGACAAAGACATCGCGCCGGATCCCCTTCACCTGTGCGCCCTCGGCCTGAAAATCACGGCCCACGCCTCCTTCCGGCTCTGTGTGGTGGCGGGTGCGTCCGCCTCCTTCGGCGTCTGCAAGGGCTGGTCAGTCAAGTTCAAGGTTTTCGCATGGGAATCGGAAAGCAGCTCGGCGGACCTTGAAGCGCCCAACCTGGACGTTGGTGTCTATCTATTCGGCATGATCGGCGTCCGGGTCGGCCTGATCCTGGATTTCCGCATCGGCCTGATCTCCACCAAGCTGGCTTCCCTGGGCGCTGTGCTGGACTTCGGCCTGTATGCGGAATTCTACGGCTTCTTCTATTTTGGATACCGAAGAGTATCGGGAAAAGGTGAAAAACAGCTTCTGGGATCCGTGCTGTTCGAAATCGGATTCTACACGACCGTGAAGCTGAAGGCGCAGGCGGGCGATGACCGAAAGAAGGCGGAGAAGGAAGTCTTCTCCATACGCGTACCGTTCATTTCTCTGGGCGATCAGTTCTTCGCCGTTGACTTCGGGATCGCGCCGGATGACAAAAGCCTGTCGTTGGAAATGAAGGACAATACCGCCACGGTGCCGGACAGCCTCTACACGCTGCTGGTCATGGGCATGAGCAAGGGCGTGATCGATGAAAAGCCGCTGGACGGCAGCGACCGGATCCCGGGCAAGCACAAAGCCGTCTCCTCCATGGGCGGGCAGTACAAGACCTATGACGAGGACTTCTTCGAGGTCGAATGCGTGGATACGGATGCTCAGGGCCACTCGCTGGGCACCTCCTCCTGGACCTACGACCCCGTAAACAATACCGTTACCGCCCGGCCGAAGGACGACACGGTCAAGGAGATGTGGGGCGATATCGTCTTCACCTTCCGCAACCTGGACGCAAAGTCCTTCAAGACTTATGTAAACGATCCGCGCTTCGGCTCCTACTGCTCATACGGCGCCGGCATCGGGCTGGAAAAGAAGAATATCTCCCGCACGGTGAAGGTGCATTGGGTCAGGGAGGATACGCAGCTGACCGTACAAAACATCTATCAGGTCTGTCCTGGCGCGAAGATCGCCGACGAGAGCGCCTACAGCAAAATGACCAGCAATCAGCTGCGCGACTGGTACGACAAGGGAGAGACGATCAACATCACCGTTCCGCTCGGCATTGAGCACGGCCTGAGCCTGACGGATCCGCGCATCCGCGTCCGGAAGGATTATGTCCCCGTGATGGTGTATTCGCCCGATGAGCTGATCATCAGCAAAGAGACCCCCACGACGGCTCCGGTGAAAAAAGCGCCGCTCACACAGTGGATCAAGGATCCGCAGGCCAGCCTGTGGCAGACCGTTCCCGCGGAAGGCCGGACCATCCGGATCTATTATAACTATACAGGGACTGCCCTGAAGCACAAACCCGGAGACCCCGTGCAGGAAAACATCGTGGACGCCACCTGCACCAAGGAAGGCAGCTATGACGAGGTCTACTACTGCACCATCTGCAAGGGTGAGGTCCTCCGGAATCACAAGAAGTCGGCGCTGCTCGACCATACAAAGCCGGAGAAGCCGACGCTTGAAAACATCACAGAGGCCACCTGCACCAAGGAGGGCAGCGCCGACGAAGTCTGCTGCTGCACCGTGTGCGGCAAAGAGATCAGCCGGACGAAGACAACGCTGCCCGCGCTGGGCCACGACATGAAAGCCACGGAAAAGGCGGCGGAGCCCATCATGGAGGGCGGCGCCTGCGTCGGCTGGAAGCCCGGCACCACCGTGACCGCCTGCACCCGCTGCGGCGAGGTCGCTTCGACGGTGATCCATAAGGTGGAAACGCAGCCGGCCATGAAAACCGGCTCCTGGAGCTACGAAAACGGCACCTTGGACGTGTCCTGCGCCGCAGCTGATTGGCCTTCCGCCAAAGTGTCGGACTACCTGGCGCAGGCGGGCTTCTACGGCTACGCCGGCACCCTGAACGGCAATGATTGTTATACGGTCCCCGGCACTTTCTCCGCGAAAGAGGGCGGCAGTACCGTCATATCCGAGAACGGGGACAAAACCCTGTCTGTTCCCGTGACCTTTACGCCCGGGGAGGAGGCAGCCTATGCGCCCTGCAGCTTTACCCTGCGGCTCAGGATCATCGGGAAGCCCTGCCCCTACGTGGACGAAAAAGGAACGTCCAAATCCGTGAACATTTACAAGGATATCAGCGAGATCCCCACGGACGGCTCCGCCTCCGGCTGGTACGCGGTGCAGGAAAGCTTCACCCTCAGCGAACGCCTGGTCATCAAAAACAATGTGAATCTGATCCTGTGCGATGGGAAGACCCTGACCTGTGCCAAGGGCATCCAGCTCAGCGGCGGCAGCCTGACCATCTGGGGCCAGGCCGGCGGTTCAGGCCTGCTCGACGCACATGCTGAGGATGAAAACGCCGCCATCGGCGGCGGGAGCGCCGGCTCCATGGGCGGCAGCCTGACCGTGCATTCCGGGCGGATCCAGTCCATCAGCCAATCAGGCGCTGCCGGCATCGGCGGCGGCCGGGACCAGAACGGCGGTACGGTTACGATCCTCGGAGGCTATGTACAGGCCGGCGCCACCAGCAACGACTGCGCTGCCATCGGTGCGGGGGTCGGCGGAAGCAATCCGGGCAGCCTGATCCTGGGCGACGAGCTCAAAGCGGTGGTCAGCAATTTCACTGTTGAAATGTCCACCTCGCTGCGGAACGAGCGCGTGGAGAATTGCCAGAAATTATCCGCGGCGATCATTTCAGCCTGTGATCATGCCGAAAAGGAATATACCCATATCGACCGTGAAACCCATCAGGCGGACTGCAAGTACTGCCTGCACAGCTTCGGTGTGGAGAATCACCAGTACGAGGGCAATGGCAGTACCTGTGTCCTCTGCGGCTATATGTCGATGTATTCAGTGTATGCCGTGAACTGGCAGACTGTGGACAAAAAGGCGGCGCTGCTGTATGACGTGCCCAGGGGCTCGGCTTTTGTGCTGGCGGATACGCATGATGAGGGGAGGGACATGGGCGCTCTGGCGCTCCGGGGCTGGCATATCCACAAGGGCAAGACACTGGACGATATTACGAGCTGTATGCCCGTGGAAGGCATGGAGATCTATCCGACGGGCTACAGCTATACCGTGACAGAGGACTGCATAGTCGCTGCCGTCTTCGGCACCCCCTGTGCAATCACCTTCGCGCCGGGCAGGGGTTCCGGAACGATGGCGGCGGTCGACTGGTATAAGGAAGATATTTATCCCCTGCCGGAATGCGGCTTCGACCCGCCTGAAGGCGGCATCTTCATCGGCTGGCTGATGAACGGCGCCGGGGAAACCCTGCCAGCCAAAAAAGAAGTGACCCTGAACGGCGATACGGTGCTGACCGCTGTCTGGAAGTATGAATTCGGCACCGCGGATATGACTTTGCCGTCAGGCGTCACAGCCGTGGAGGAATCGGCGTTTGAGGGCATGCCCGTAAAGACCGTCCGGATCGGCGACAGCTGCCGCTCGGTGGGCGCTTACGCCTTCCGCGGCTGCACCGGCCTGACCCGGCTGCGTCTGCCCAGGGACTGCGCCATGGGCGATGGCGTGCTGGATGGCTGCGGCGCCGTCGTCATCTTCGCGCCGGCCGGCGGCAGCACGGAGACCTGGGCCAAACGCTGGATCGAAAGCCATCCGGAATGCGTCTTCCAGGTGGAGTAGTTTATCCGGCATTCTCCGGTATGGGACGGATCCGTGCGTCCGGCGGCTCTTGACATCTTTCTACATCTTCCGTATAATTTTTCTACAACTGAACAGCAGGCACAGGTGCGCGGCAACGCGCGGCGGACGGGCGACACCGGACGCCATGGGAAGCGGATGCAATACCGATTTCAGACCGGTATGAGTTCCGGACTGTCCCAGCAACCGTGAAGCGGACGAGGCGGCATGAGCGCGGAACCGGACCGTTCCGCGCCGGTCACTGTGTCAGGCGGGCCGGGTGAGCGGCACGCTATGGACATGGGAAGACGCCGGCCGAGGATGAAGCCAAGTCGGGAGACCTGTCTGTGCTCTGGATGGATGCGGATCCCTGGGGATGGAGCTGCGGCATGTATATGTCAAACCCTCCGCTGTTCTCTTGCAATGACGCCGTTTGAACGGCGAAATGGAGGGAATACCAAATGAAAAAGCTGATGAGCATCCTGCTGATGCTGAGTTTGCTGTGCCTCTGCATGGGCGCGGCGGCGGAACCGCTGACGGATATGATGGGCCGTGAGGTCAAACTGGAGAAGGCGGCGCAGCGCATCGTGGCCCTGACCGCTTCCAACGTGGAGATCCTGTATGCCATCGGCGCCGGGGACACCCTGGTGGGCCGCGGCGAATACTGTGACTATCCGGAAGAATGCCTGGCCCTGCCGGTGGTGAATTCCGGCGCGGAAACGAATATCGAGCAGATTCTCGCCCTGCAGCCGGACGTGGTGATCATGGATACCATGGCGCAGACCACGGAGCAGGTGGAGGCGCTGCAGAACGCGGGCGTGGCTGTGGTCGTGACCAAAGAAGCCGGCATCGAGGGCGTGTATGAGGCCATCAAGCTGATCGCCGCCGTCACCGGCCGCGAAGCCGAGGGCGAGCAGGTGATCCAGGGCATGAAAGACGCTTTCGCCAGCCTGACCAAGGTGGGCGAAGGAAAGACCATATACTTTGAAGTCAGCCCCCTGCAGTGGGGCCTCTGGACCGCCGGTGCGGGCACCTTTATGGACGAGATCGCCGGCATGCTGGGCCTGACCAACGCCTTCGCGGACGTCCAGGGCTGGACCGGCATTTCCGAGGAGCAGCTGCTGAGCCGTGATCCGGACTATATCGTGACCACGACCATGTATTACGGCGAAGGCCCCACCCCCGTGGAGGAGATCATGGGCCGCGACGGCTGGGCGGGGCTCAAGGCCATCCAGGCCGGCCAGGTCTTCAATGCGGACTCCAACGCCATTACCAGGCCCGGCCCGCGTCTGGCAGACGCCGCGCTGGCGCTGTACCAGTTCATCGTGGAGCATGAGGCCATGGAGCCGGCTGCTTGACACCATATGAATACTGACACCGGGCGCAGGCGGCGGCAGTGCTGGATCGTCCTGGCGGGCATCGTCCTGACAGGCTTCGTTTTCATGCTCTGCCTCTGCCTGGGCTCGGTGCCCATCGCTTTGAGGGATACGCTGGACGTCCTGCGCGGCGCGCTCACCGGCGCCGCGCGGGAGGATTATATCGGCGTGATCCTGCTGCGCCGGCGGCTGCCGCGCGTGCTCTGCGCGGGGCTGATCGGCGTTTCGCTTTCCCTGTCCGGCGCGGTGATGCAGGGCCTGCTGCGCAACTCCCTGGCGGACGGATCGACCCTGGGCGTATCCTCAGGCGCGTCCCTGGGCGCGGCCCTGGCCATCGTGACGGGCTTCAGCGCCACCATAGGGGAACTGAGCGGCGTCACCCTGATGGCGATCCTCTTTGCCGCCGTCTCCCTGGCGGGGGTGCTGGGCCTGGCTTACGCGCTGGATAACAGCCTTTCCACCCAGACGATCATCCTGCTTGGGGTCGTGTTCGGGATGCTGGTCAGCGCCTTGCTGACGCTGCTGATCACCTTTTCGGGCGAGAAGCTGCGCACCATCACTTTCTGGACCCTGGGCTCCCTGGCGTCGGTCAGCTGGGCGTCG
>JBGUIY010000003.1:0-9079 GCA_045113475.1 Christensenellales bacterium
GGTGACGCTGTAGGGCACCGTCGCGGGGGAGGAACGGTCGTAGCGGCGGTACAGCGAGGGGGAGGAGCGCAGCGCAGCGTCTTCGCCCTCGATGGTCAGCTGCCACTCTTCCGCATCCCTGCCGGAGGCGGCCTGGGGCTGCGCGGCGCGGTACGCGGCGTAATCGGCGATTTCCGTGACCGGCGTCAGGGCGATCTCCCTGAGCTCGAAGGGCTCGTTTTCGGCAAACAGGGTCACGGTGTTGTCGCCCTGTTCAAAATAGAAGCGGTAGGGGTCGACCTCATAACCCATGCTGTCCTTCAGGTACACCTGCTGCCAGCCGAATTCCTCCACCTGTGAGGGGCGGATCTGGTTATTCTGGTTATCCGTCCGTACGGGGGCCTTGTCCTTCCACATACGGGTCATTGTCAGCTGAGCGGCGCCGGAAAAAGGCGTCTCGCCGTTGATCATCAGCTGACGCTCGATATCGACACCGCGGGAATCGGTGGTCAGATAGTCCAGGCGGATGTTGTAAAAGCCCCGCTCCGGCACGTTCACATGCCAAGTGACCGTAGAGCCGTCCGGCGTGTAAACCGTGGGCCGGCCTTCGCCGTCGGCCCGCAGCTCCGCCTCGCCTTCAAAGGCGCTCATGTCGGCCAGTACCGTCTGCGATGCGTTGGCGGCGCCCGCGTGTCGGTTCAGATACGCCTCATAGGTATCCTGGCGGTCTACGCCGCCGCCCTTGGGGGAGAGGTCGGCGTCCTTATACTTGGCGCTGAAATCCTGCGTTCCGCCGCTCAGCAGGAGTATCAGCGCCAGTACGGCCGCTGCCGCAAGGATGCCGATGAGGACCTGATGGATTCTTTTCATGATCGCCCAGCCTCTTTCACCGTTTGTTCTGACGGCCGAAAAGCCGCCGCCCGGCCGGCGCGCTGCCGCCCGGTCAGTGTAAAAAACAAAGTATTTTGATTCAAGGAAGTATACCATGTTTTGACAGAAATTGTCTACCTTTTTTTGACACAATTCGAAACGCTGAATGCAAAAGAACATAAAAAAGGCGCGCGCCCTGGGGGCACGCGCCGGGTCACAGTGATTCAAAGAAGATACGGTTCAGAGATTGAATCAAAGGCCGTACTGCATACGATACAGGTCGATGCAGTCCTGAACGGCGGCAGCGAATTTGGCGGTGATATCTTCCGGAGATTCGTCCAGATGATTGATCGCGTAGCCGTGCCACTCGTTCACAAGCGCATGATACTCGTTGAACATGGGCAGCCATGCGTTGTAGCAGGTGTCAGGAGCTTTCTTTTCAGCATCGATGGAGTAATGAGCGGTGGTGAAGTCGTTGGTGATGAATTCCTGATAGGCCGGCTGCTGGACGGCTTCTTCGGTGACAGGCATATAGCCGGTGCCGATGGCGAAACGGGCATTGTTTTCAGCGGAGGAGCAGAATTTCAGGAATTCCCAGGCGCCCCACTGTTCTTCTTCAGAACCGGAGTTGGAAACGAACAGGCAGGAGCCGCTGGCAGCGGTGCCGACGGCGGGGACATCAGAGATCGGGCCCATGGGCACGAAGCCGAATTCCATGGCGCCGTTCACAGCATCTCGGCGGGAGGTATAACCGGAGATCCAGGAGCACCAGTAGGCAACATCGCCCTTGATCCAGGCAGCCTGAACGTCGTCAGTGGTGGAGCCGTAGGTGAACATCAGGTCTTCACGTGCCATCTTCTGCAGGAAGTCGAAGTATTCCACAGTGGCCTTGTAGCAGTCGGTGCCCACATCGCCGAAGAGGCAGTGGGAGGGAGTGCCGGCCTTGCCGTTGTCGTTATCCATATAGGCGAGGCCCTGGGCGGCCAGCGTCATGGACAGGAAGGAGGAGGAAGAGCCGTGGAAATAGGGATACTTAACACCAGCGGCCTTCAGCTTGCGGGAAGTTTCCAGGATCTTGGCATAGGAAGCCAGGTCCACTTCGGGATCCAGGCCGTTGTCGGCCAGCAGCTTCGTGTTGTAGTAGAGGCCGGGCGCGGAGTTGCCCAGAGGCATCGCCAGCATACGGCCCTCGAGGTTGCTGTAAGCAGCCCTCAGGCAGCCCAGGAAGGAGGGCTCATCGTAACCTTCATCCTTGTCGATGAAGTCCTGGATGGGCACATACAGGCCGTTGGGATCCGCATACACCTGATAAGCATCCTCCAGGTCCTGCATGAAAATGTCAGGATGGTTGGCCTTATCGGTGGACTGCAGTTTGGCAAGCGCCTCGCGATAGCCGCCGGCATAGATCAGCACGACGTTGTACTTGTCCTGGGAGGCATTGAACTCGTTCACGAAGGTCTCGACCATCGCGCCGATGTTGCCGCCCTGACAGTTCCAGAACTCGATGTCGATGGGACCGTCAGCCAGCACCACAGAAGTGGTGCTCAGGATGAGCGCCAGTACCAGGACCAGGCTAAGGGACAGTTTTGCCAGTTTCTTCATTGCGCAGCATCTCCTTTTTTTATTTTCAGGTTTCCCTCAGAAACCTGTGATTCGGTGTTGACGGGATCATTCCTTGATGGCGCCGTCTGCCATGCCCTTGATCATGTAATCCTGTCCGATAATGAAGGTGACCATCGGCAGAAGCAGGGCCAGGATCGCGCCGGCCAGGATCTTGGTATAAGCGGTGGTTTCGGAGTCGATCAGCATGTTCATGCCGATCTGCACAGTGAACATTTCCTGACGCTGGACGACCAGCAGGGGCCAGAAGTACTGGTTGTACGTATCGACGAACAGGTAAATGCCCAGACTGATCAGGGTGGGTACGGAGTTGGGCAGGATGATCCTGAACAGGAAGCCCATATCACTGCAGCCGTCGATATCCGCGGCGCCCTTCAGGTCCTTCGGGATGGTCATGTAATACTGGCGCATCATGAACACGGCCGCGCCGCAGATCAGATAGGGGAGAGCCAGGCCGATGTGGGTATTGAGGAGCTTCAGCTTCTGGACCATCAGGAAGTTTGACAGGGTGGTGACCTGGCCAGGGATCATCATGGCGATCAGGATGATGGAGAAGAAGAAGCCTTTGCCCTTATACTGGAAGAAGGTGAGGCTGTAGGCCGTAAGGCTGGCTACCAGCAGCTGGGCACAGATGACGATCGCGCATACGATCAGGGAATTGAGGGAAAAGCGGACGATGTCGATGCTGCCTGGCAGTGTCCGGTCCAGGATGCGCTGATAATTCCACAGGGTGGCATCCTTGAACAGCGTTCCCAGCGGGGGCAGGATGCTGATATTGGCTTCAGGCTGGAAACTGAAGATAAAGCCGACCAGCAGGGGGGAGATGAAAACGATTCCCAGTATCAGGCGTATAACGAAACCGGTGACCTGCTTGCCTTTTTTTATACTGGCCTGGCGTTTTGCCTGCGCAATCGCGTCTTTGCTCATTGATAATACACCATCCTTTTCTCAAGGATCATCTGGATACGGGTCACCAGGAAAATGAGCGCGCACAGGACCACGGCGTAAACGCAGGCTGTTTCAAACCGGCCGCGGTTGAACGCATTGGAATACAACGCATAGATCAGGATGTTGGTGGACTCGCTGGGGCCTCCTTCCGTCAATACGTTGATGGCGCCGAAGGCTTTGAAGGAGGCGATGATGTTCAGGAATATCACATAGAAGATCTGAGGAGAGGCGATCGGCACGTACACATGCGTGAAGCACTGCAGGTAGTTCGCGCCGTCCAGCTTCGAGCATTCCACCAAGGAAACCGGAACGTTCCTGAAACCTACCAGCAGGAAGATGAAACTCATGCCCACCTGATTCCATATGGTAATGATAGCGCACGTCATCAGCGCGGTGCCCTTGTTGGAAAGCCACGCCGTGTTGGTGCCGATGAGGGCGTTCAGGAAACCGTCGCCGCGGAAGATGACCAGGCCGATGGCGCAGACAGGCACGGAAGCCAGGGCCACAGGGAGGGAAAACATGGTCTGATAGCTGCGGCTGCCCGGGCGCTTTTCCAGACAGAGCATGGCAAAGAACATGGACAAAACGACTGTGCCGGCGCCGACCATCAGCGCGTATTGCATGGTGACTTTCAGGGAATTCAGGAAGGAGGGGGAGGTGAGCACCTTTTCATACATCCGGGTTCCGACATATCTGCCGATCTCTCCCAGTGGCGTCGTCACGCAGAAGGAAAGCACGATGCTGCGAATGAAGGGATAGAAGGTAAACAGCCCCAGCAGCACCATGTTGGGAATCAGCAGCAAGTAAGGAAGCGCCTTGACCTTATGGCGTTTCGGTGTTTTGACGACCTGCGTATTACTCATTGACATTCACCGCTCCATTTTCAAAGTAAATATCAACACATGCGGGACATATTTGTATAACCGTTCTCAGAATATCGGAAGCTTATATTTTCATTATAGATGAAACAAACGAACGATTCAATGGACGATCAGTACATCATTTTGGCTGAAATTTGTCCGAATAGCACTAAAAAGCGGTGAGTTAAGAATTTGTATTATTCAGAATTAACGAATCTCATTCACTGTGAAGGAGACCCGCCGGAAGGAAATCAGGCGTTTTCGATCATCTCTGCCAGCAATACGGCTGTGGCATGAAGGTATTCGTAAGCATACGGCTTCAGCTGATCGGGGCAGGCGCTGCCGGTAAACGGTCCGACCTCCAGATTCAGGGAGCCGGTATAACCGATATCCTTGATACCCTTGCAGAAGGACTGCCAGTCCGATTCATAATTCATAAAGGGAGGAATATGCAGATCGTGGTGGTGATCATTGTGATGGACATGCAGGGTGGTCAGGCGGCTGCCCAGTTCACGGACCATGCTGCCCAGGTCATAGCCGTTGACCAGCGCGTGGCCGGAATCGAAACAGCAGGTCAGGCCCGGGATGGCGTCCATCAGCTCATTCAGGTCCCGGGCGGTGCTGAAAACAGACGGGATGCTGAAGGCTTTGGCAAGATCCGTCCCGTACATGTTTTCAATGCAGAGCTTTACGCCGAGATCATCGGCCCGGGTAGTGAATTCCCTGAAGAGCTCAAAGTTCTTTTCCATGACCAGGTCCCGTTCAGTATAGAGCGGGTCGGTGGGGTAATGGGCGTAAAAGGGATGGATGATGAAATACCGGATCCCCAGCGCGGCGGCAAAAGGCAGGCTGTTCAGGACGTCGTTATACTGCCGGAGATCATACTCGGGATCCAGCATTTTATGAAGGCCGAAGGGGGCATGGCCCTGCTGGACGTCCATATCAAAATCATCAAGTATCCTGCGGGCTTCCCTGGCCCGCTCCATTCCGTTGGGATCGTGCATCATATCCAGCTGGCCCTGCATGCTCGTCTCCAGATCCACGGTGTCAAATCCGGCGCTGCGGATCCAGGTCAGCTCTTTTTTCAGGTATTCGGGATCTTCGATGTGCTTAAGACCAAGAGATGTTCTCAGCATTTTTACGTGCCTCCAACGAAAGGATGATTGATCAAATATATGAGCTTACGGCCGACTGCGATGTGAACCGGCTGTGAGTAGAATTTGCTTTTTGGTCATTATAGCACAATATGTGTACAAAGTCAACAAAACATTATCATAATGTTTGCAATAAAATTTGTTTTCTAATCGGGTTGATGACTGGTTTTTCCCTGCATTGTTTCTTTCGTCAGAATAACACAAAACAGCGGCGCAGCCGAAGCTGCGCCGCTGGGGTCGTTCAGTTGACGTTTAACCCGTCGCTGACCGATCAATAGTTGGCCAGGTTGTAGTTCTCGATGGCTTCGTTGGCCAGCTTGACCAGCGCTTCCACGCCCTGTTCGGGAGTATATTCACCGTTGTAAACCTTCTCGGTGACTTCCTCAACATACTGGCGTACTTCGGGGAACACGCTCAGCAGGGAGCCGACGTACTGCGGGCCGGAATCATGCAGCTGATCCAGAGCGACCTGGAACTGCGGGTTCTTGGCCAGATTGTCTTTGAAGGTGTCGGTCTCGGCAGCTTTGACGTTGATCGGGAAGTAGCCGGTGACCTTGCTCCACTGAGCCTGGTTCTCGGGATTGACGCAGAACTTGATGAAGTCGTAGGAAGCGTTCATGCGGGCATCGTCGCCGCTGTTGATGATCCACAGGGTGCCGCCGCCGGTGGAAACGCCGCCCTTGTCGTCAGCATTGACATAGGGGAAGTAAGCAGCGCCGACCTTGAAGTTGTCGCCAACGTTCAGGATGGTGCCGGCGATGTTCGCAGTGGAGGCCAGAGCCATGGCAGCCTTGCCGGCTACGAAGGCAGCGCGGCCCTGCTGGGTGCCGCCGCGTTCCGCGTACATGACGCAGTCCTTGTTGTCAGCGAACTTCTTCCACATGTTGAAGATGTCCAGAGCAGCGCCGTTCTCGCCGAACATGACCTTGGTGGCATAGCTCTCACGGCCGTTGCCGTTGTTGACATACTCGCGGCCCATCTTGCCGACCCACTGCTCGAAGAACCAGCCGTAGTTGGAGATGTACAGGCCATAGCGGTCAACGCTGCCGTCAGCGTTGTAGGTGGTCAGCTTCTTGGCAGCTTCCAGAACGCCGTCGATGGTGGTGGGGATTTCGGTGATGCCGGCCTCTTCAAAAGCGGTGGCATTGTAGTACAGCAGAGGAGTGGAGCAGTTGAAGGGCATGGAGTTGATCTTGCCGTCTACGGTGTAGTAGGCCAGCAGGTTGGGCTCGATCACGCTGGTGTCCCAGCCGTCGGCATCGATGAAATCCTGCATGGGCTTGATCCAGCCGGAGTCGATGATGAAGCGGGTGCCGATCTCGTAGCTGTGTACGATGTCGCAGGGCAGCTTGCCCATGCCGGCAGCCTTCAGCTTGTTGATGGCGTCGTCATACTCGCCCTGATACTGAGCGTCTACGAACACCTTGTCCTGGGAGGCGTTGTAGCGTTCCACGATGTCCTTGATACAGTCGGCGTTGGCGCCGGACAGGGAGTACCAGAACGTGACGGTGACCTTGTCATCCGCCAGCGCGCTGCCGATGGACAGGATCATGGCCAGCGCCAGTGCAAGAGCTAACAGTTTCTTCATACGGGTTCCTCCTTATTATTTTTACGTCTTATCCAAGACGCAAGGATCGGTGAATGGGTTTTATCCCTTTACGGCACCGGCCATCAGGCCGTTGATCAGGTTCTTCTGCATGAATACGAAGATGGACAGCGAAGGCACCAGGCAGACGATAACGGCGGACATCATCAGGTTGATCTGTTCGGAGTCCACGTCATACATGGAGGCGACGCCCACCTGCACGGTACGCACGTTGTCGGTGCTGGTCACCAGCAGCGGCCAGAGGTAGTTGTTCCACTGCTGCAGGAAGATGTAAGCGCCCAAGGCGCCCAGCGCGGGGCGGGAGAGGGGGATGACGATGGTGGCCAGGAAGCGCCAGTTGCTGCAGCCGTCCAGGCGGGCGGCCTCGTGCAGCTCCTTGGCGAAGGTCAGGTAGTGCTGGCGCATCAGGAAGATACCCATGGCCGAGCAGCCGTATGGCAGGATCAGCACCTTATAGCTGTCCAGCCAGTTCCAGTTGGCTACAGTCAGGTAGTTGCTGATGATGGTGGCCTCCCAGGGCACCATCATGGTGGCCAGAATGCACATGAACACGACGTTGCGGCCTTTGAAATTCAGGAAGGAGAAGCTGAACGCCGCCATGGAGCAGGTGATCATCTGCAGGATGGTGACCGAGCCCGCCACGATGAAGGAGTTCAGGATGTGGCGCGGGATCTTGGTCTTGGTGAAGACCGCCATGTAGCTTTCAAAGTCAAAGCGCGAGGGCCAGAACCGCGTATACAGTTCGTCTGGCGGCAGTACGCTCATCATGAAAGTGTACAGCAGCGGGATCATGATGACCAGTACGAAGGGCAGGGTGACCAGCATGCGCAGGCCGGTCCAGAGCGCGTTGCGCTGCCTCCGGGTGAGGCCGCTGCGCTGGGAAGAAATACTCGTATTGCTCATGAGTAATGCACGCTCCTCTTCTCAGCCCTGAACTGGATCAGTGTGATCACCATGATGATCAGGAACAGGATAATGGACCGCGCGGCGGCGGCGCCGAAACGGAAGTTGCGGAATGCGTCCAGATAAATGGAATACACGATGGTGTTGGTGGATTCCATGGGGCCGCCCAGAGTCAGGATCTTGACGATGTTGAAGGTCTGGAAGGCGTTGATCACGTCGATGATGACCTGGAAGAACAGCGTGGGGCTCAGGCAGGGGACGGTGATGGACTTGAACTTCTGCCAGGCGTTGGCGCCGTCGATGGAAGCGGATTCGTACAGGTCGGCCGGTATGTTGCGCAGGCCGGCGCTGATGAAGATGAAGTTGATGCCTGTCGCCAGCCAGACTGCCAGCACGCAGATGACGCCGAAGGTATAGCGTATGTCGTTGAGCCAGTTGACCTGTGTGCCCAGGGCCGCGTTGAGCAGGCCGATGGAGGGGTGCAGGATCATCTTGAAGCTCATGGACGCCGCGGAGGACGCGATGGCGATGGGCATCGCGAAAATGGCGGATGCGAAGGCGTTGCCGGGGAAGCTCTTTTCAGTCAGCAGGGAGGTGATGATGCCCATAGCCAGGCCGCCCACCGTCACGAAGAGCACGAAACGCACCGTGACCCAGATGCTGTTCCAGAATTCCCCGCTGCGGGAGCCGAACAGGATGTCCGAGTAGTTCTTGAAGCCGATGAACGCCTTGGCCTGGCCGTATTTATTGGTCAGGAAGGTGCTCAGGTACATCGTCTTGAAGAATGGATAGTACAGGAAGATGCCGAACACGATCAGAGCCGGCAGCAGGAACAGCCACGGCTCGATCTTTTCATACAGCGTACGATGGTCGTTTTTGATTTTCGGCGGTGAAGACGCCTTCGTCTTTGCTACGCTCATATCCTTTTCAACTCCTCACTGTTTTGAAAAGATCGCTCCCGTGCCGTAAAACGAAAAGGCGCTTTATGCGCATGGACAGACAAGCGCCCGCTGCGGAAAAGCCTTGCAATCATTTCAGTGAGAAAAGTATATAGCAAAGCAGCCGCTTTGTCAAGGTTTTTTGGCATAAAGATGAAATATGAGGTCATGAATCCGCCGTTCTGTACCCGGCCGGCGGGA
>JBGUIY010000004.1:0-9206 GCA_045113475.1 Christensenellales bacterium
GGCGAAACGGCTCAGCAGCTTGGCCTGTTCGGGGGTGAGCGAGGTGCCGAGGGTCGCCGCGGCGCCGCGGATGCCGGCCTGGGTAACCGCTACCACGTCCATGTACCCTTCCACCAGCAGGACGCGGGTGAGCTGACGCTCCTTTTTCAGCAGATTCGCGGCATATACGCCTTTGCGCTTGTTAAAAACGGGCGTGTCGCCGGTGTTCAGGTACTTTGGCTGGCTGCCGTCCAGGCTGCGTCCGCCGAAAGCGAGCACATTCCCGAACTGGTCGATGATCGGGAACATGGCGCGGTTCCGGAAAAAGTCCCGGGGCGGCTGGTCGTCCTTCTGTACGGCCAGACCCGCCAGGATGATTTCCTCGGTGGTGAAGCCCTGCTCGCGCAGTGCGTTCAGCAGCGCGTCACGGCGGGGCAGGCTCGCACCCAGGCCGAAACGCCGGATAATGCCGTCGCTGAGGCCCCGGCCGTACAGATAGTCGAGGGCTGCTTTGCCTTCCTGGGACCAGAGCTGATCGTGGTACCACTTGGCGGCGGTTTTGTTTGCGCTCAGCAGGCGCTCACGCAGGGTCCTGCGCTGCTCGTAGCCGGGGTCCTCCAGCATTTCCGGGATCGGCATGTGGAGCAGGTTGGCCACGTATTCCACGGCCTCGTGGTAGGTGAGCTTTTCCATCTCCATGATGAACTGGATCACGTTGCCGCCTGCCTTGCAGCCGAAGCAGTAATACAGGTTCACGTCGGGAGAAACACTGAAGGAGGGTGTTTTTTCGTGATGGAAGGGACAGCAGCCCCAGTAACGGGAGCCGTTTTTCTTCAGCGGGACATAGCGGGACACCAAATCCACGATATCCGCCCGCTGGTACAGATCGTCAAGCCACTGCTGCGGATAACGGCGCATTCCGGTCCCCTCCTTCCCGCGTTTTGCCGTCAAAACAGCTTTGATCACGTTTCATGGACAGAAAACAACGACTGACGCAGCACAGCCGCTGCGCCCGGGTCGTACCATATCCTCGTGTCCGGTATCAGTAACAAAGGAAATATACAGAAACAGGCAAAATCAGATTCATCACAGAAAAACTCCGACAGGGACACAGAAGGTTTGCATCCGCCTGCGGCCTGTCGGAGTATTATTCGACGCGTTTTGCCGGTTTCCCTGCCAAAAATGCGTTTATTCATTAGATAGTGCTATAAACGGCATGGGATAAGGGCTGCAGCGTTTCTGAAAATGAAAGAAGGAGGCTTTTTACGGATCTGTCAGAACTGTTCGAGATAAGAATGCTCCTGCCCCTGGTATTTCCAGCCGACCATGGAGTCCAGCTGCAGATGATGGATGCTGGCGAAGATGTTCTCCTCGATATGGGGATTGGTCTGCTTCAGCTGGCGGATGAGCTCCCTGACCTCGAGCCGCTTGGAGCCGCTGTGGTCCCGGTTGGCGTCTTCCGTGAAGCGGCAGGCGCACTGGATGAAGCTCAGGCCGTTGGCGTTTTTCCAGGCGATGATATCGTCTTCGCGCACCAGATACAAAGGCCGGATCAGTTCCATCCCCGGAAAATTCTGGGCCCTGAGCCGCGGAGGCATGGCCTGCAGCTGGCCGCCGTAAAACATGGCCATCACCGTGGTGCTGATCACGTCGTCGAAGTGGTGGCCGAGAGCGATCTTGTTGCAGCCGAGTTCCTGCGCTTTCCGGTACAGGCAGCCGCGGCGCATGCGGGCGCAGAGGAAGCAGGGGTTCTTGTCCTGGGCGTTCGCAACCTCGAATATATCGCTTTCAAACAGCGTGTACGGGATCTCGAGGAGTTCTGCGTTCTGCACCACCCGTTCCCGGTTTTCAGGGTTGTAGCCCGGGTCCATGATCAGGTATACCGCTTCGAAAGGAATCTCGGTATGGCGGTGGAGCATCTGCATCATCTTGGCCAGGAGCATGCTGTCCTTTCCGCCGGATATGCACACGGCAATGCGGTCGCCCGGCTGGATCAGCTGATACCGCTTGATCGCCTTGCAGAAGGGACTCCAGAGCTGTTCATGGTAGCGGCGGACGATGGTCTGCTCGACGAGCTGGATGGGGGTAAAGCTTCTGCTCATAAGAACCTCTTGCATTCAGTGGTTTCCGCTGGGAGGAAATCGTCCCCCCCGATGCGTATTGTATACGAAACCGACGTCGGATGCAAGTGCTGCGAAAAACAGTAATACGGTATGTTTACGGCTGGTTTTTCAATTGACAAGCGTTAAGCCATGCATTAAACTGTCGTCGAGGTGATGATGATGAAAGATTTTCATTCTACAAAGAATGTGCAGGACCTGCGTATCGCTTATATCGGCGGCGGTTCCCGCGGCTGGGCCTGGGGACTGATGTCCGACCTGGCCATGGACGGCGAGATCTGCGGCGAAGTCAGGCTGTATGATATCGACCGGGACGCGGCGGAGCGCAACCGGGTGATCGGCAGCAAACTCAGCGCGCATCCCGACGCCCTGTCCCGCTGGCGGTATACGGTCGCGGAGAGTCTCGAACAGGCACTGACCGGTGCGGATTTCGTGGTGATCTCGATCCTGCCGGGCACCTTTGACGAAATGGAAGGGGACGTACACCTCCCGGAGCGCGTGGGCGTCTACCAGTCGGTGGGCGATACGGTGGGTCCGGGCGGCTTTATGCGGGCCATGCGCACCATCCCGATGTTTGTGAGCATCGCTGAGGCGATCCGTGATTTCTGTCCCCGGGCCTGGGTGATCAACTACACGAATCCGATGACTCTGTGTGTGCGCACCCTGTACGAGGTGTTCCCGGCTATCAGGGCTTTCGGCTGCTGCCACGAAGTGTTCGGCACGCAGAAGCTGATCTGCGCGATGCTGGAGGAGATGTGCGGCATCCCCGGCGTCAGGCGGCAGGAGCTGTATACCACCGTGCTGGGCATCAACCATTTTACCTGGCTCACGGAGGCCAGCTACCAGGGCCTCGACCTGATGCCGCTGTACCGCGAGTTCGCACAGCGTTACTGGGAAAAGGGCTATGAAGGCGGGCAGGACGGCAACTGGATGAATTCCTATTTCAGCTGCGCTCACAGGGTGAAATTCGATCTGTTCCTGAAATACGGCGCGATCGCCGCCGCGGGGGACCGGCACCTGGCGGAATTCATGCCGCCCTGGTACCTGAAAAACCCGGAAACGGCAGCGGAATGGAAGTTCTCCCTGACGCCTGTCAGCTGGCGCAAGGAGGACCTGAAGCGCCGCCTCCAGCGATCGGACCGGCTGATCTCCGGTGAGGAGCCTGTCGGGCTGAATCCCTCCGGGGAAGAGGGCCATCTGCTTCTGAAAGCGCTGCTGGGCCTCGGCGATCTGGTCAGCAACGTGAATATCCCGAACCGCGGGCAGATCCCGAATCTGCCGGTGGGGGCGGTGGTGGAAACGAACGCGCTGTTCGGCCTGAACCGCATCAGCCCCGTCTGTGCCGGAAATGTGCCCGGGAACCTGCTGCCGCTGATCTCCAGGCACGTGTATAACCAGGAGAATACACTGAAGGCAGCCATGACCTGCGACCGGGGGCTGGGCTTTACCACCTTTATGAACGACCCGCAGATGGGCGCTGTTTCCATAGCTGACGGCCGGCAGCTGTTTGACGACATGCTCGCGGCGCAGCAGCGGTACCTGCCGGAAAAGTGGTTTGAGTAATCCGCTGGGCAGCGTTTTTTCGGCCTCAAATATTCATTGTATGTTCACAATTTTTGTGGTATGATGGGTGTGCTGCCAGACAGACCAGAGCATGGCGGAAAATGGATAATCAAAGATCCTGATTATCCGGAATACCACATCAAGAGAGGTTGTAATTCAATGAAACACTTGGAAAAGTTCCTGGCGATCCTGATCGCAATGACGATTCTGACAACCGCCGGTTTCGCGGAAACAGCAGAGCCTGACAAACAGGTGGTCGCGACCGTCAATGGCACGCCGCTTTATTTGTCGGAGCTGAACGAAGCATACAGCTACTATACCAATCAGGGCTACAGCGTTACCTATGCGCAGATCCTCGATATCCTGGTGGAAACACAGGTGCTCAAGGATATCATCGCCGAGGGCGGGTTCAACCAGTTTACCGATGAAGAAAAGGCTGCCCAGCAGGCCGAAGCGGCCCATTCCTGGGAAAACGCGATCCAAAACTACGTGACCAATTATGCCTCCGAGGATACAGAGGAAGCCAAGGCCGCGCTGCGGGTGCAGGCTGAGCAGTATTTCCGTTCCATGGGCTACAGCCCGGAATACCTTGTTGAGGGTATCGCCGATCAGGAAGCGCAGAAACGCTATCTTGCGACGCTGGCCAGTCCGGACAGCCTGACCCGCGAGGAAGTACAGGCTTACCTTGAGACCATCGTTGCCGCTGAAAAGCAGCAGATCGGCGACCGGGCCGACATGTATGAAATGTACCAGATGTATACCGGCCAGGACTTCATGTTCACCCCTGAAGGCTACCGCCGGGTGCTGCATATCCTGATGCGGCTGGACAGTCAGGTCATGACGGCTTATCAGGAGGCGGTCGAGGCCCTGGAAGCGATGAACCCCGCGAACGAAGAAGAGCCCGCCGAAGAAACGGAAGAGGCTGAGGAGCCTTCCCAGGCTGCGGAAGCCGCTGAGACGGAAACGAAAGAAGAACCTGCCGCTGATATTGAGCCGGAGATCGACAACGCGGAAGACCTGAAGACGGCCCTTGACAGCATGCTGATCGAAGGTAACGAAGCAATGAAGGCGGCGTACGACAAGGCAGTTGCGATCCTGGAGCAGTTCAAGGCGGATGCGAGCGCTGAACTGTACGCCAGCCTGAAGGAAGCTGTGGACGCCATCGCGATCGCCAGCCTCCAGAAGACCATCGACGAGATCGAAGCGCGCCTGGGCAGCGGTGAGGAATTCGCCGCTGTCGCGAAGGAATACAACGAGGATCCCGGCGAGGATTTCAACGAAGGATATAA
The DNA here is from genome assembly GCA_045113475.1 of Christensenellales bacterium. Taxonomy (GTDB): domain Bacteria; phylum Bacillota; class Clostridia; order Christensenellales; family Aristaeellaceae; genus UBA4246. Next base: position 4,952 of record JBGUIY010000004.1, read on the forward strand.
GGTCCATCCAGAAAGCATCATGTGGGATCCCGTCTTCCGTGACGCCGCGTTCTCCGCTGAGATGGCCAAGCCGGGAGACCATTCCAAGCCGGTCCTGGGCAGCAACGGCGTGCACATCCTCTATTATCTCTCGGATGTTCCCGCTGGCGCGCCTGAGCTGACCGAGGCGCTCTACGCCGAACTGGCTGAGGCTGTATTGGCTGAGAAGCAGTATACTGCTGCGGAAGCCGCGATCCAGGCCAAAGCCGCGGTATCCGAGATCGTGAAGAATACCGAACTGATCAACGAGCTGGAGAGCAAGGCGGACGACGTCGACATCAGCTTCGACGACATGCCTGAGGATGAGGCTGAGGAAGAGGAAACGCCTGACGCTGAGGAAGGCAATTGACCCGTACAGAAAACAATAAAACGAAGCAAGCTCCGTTCCCGGGATCCGGGGACGGAGTTTGTCGCTCAATTCTTATGTACCGAAAGATCGGGATGCGAACATGACGAAACCGAAGGTATTAGTGGTCGGCGGCGGGCCGGCCGGCATGGCAGCGGCGCTGACTGCGGCGGAAAACGGCGCGGATGTCACCCTCCTCGAACGCCGCTCAAGGCCCGGCAAAAAGCTGCTAGCAACCGGCAACGGACGCTGCAATCTTGCGAACAGGGGCAGACCGGTCTATTTCGGCGATCCGACTTTTGCCAGCCGCGTGATGGCCGTATGCGGCCCGGACGCAATACTGAAGCAGCTCAGGCGGTGGGGGATCGAACTGTATACGGATCCGGAAGGCCGGGTCTATCCCGCCGCGCAGCAGGCATCCAGCGTACTGAGCGTGCTGACGGCGCGCATGGAACAGCGCCGCGTGCGTCTGTCAGCAGACGCTGATGTGAAAAGCGCCATGCTGGACGGCGGTCGCTGCAGGGTCACTTTGTCGGACGGGACGGCGTACACAGCGGACCGGCTCATCCTGGCGACGGGAGGCCTGGCCGGCGGCGGACTGGGCAACAGGGCGGAGGATTACGCGCTTGCCACCGGACTCGGGCATCACCTGACGCGCCTGTTCGGCGGTCTGGCCCCGCTGGAACTCGACCTGGGGCATCTCAGGCGGCTGAGCGGTTTGCGGGTCCCGGTACGCGTACAGCTGATCTGTGACGGCAAAGCGTTTGCCGCGGCTGGGGGCGAAGCCCTGTTCACCGATTACGGGCTCAGCGGCATATGCGTGATGCAACTGGCCCGGGACGCGCAGACCCTGCTGCAGCAGGGAAAGCATCCGTCTCTTTCGATCGATTTTTCGCCCATTTTCTTTCCGGAGACCCGCGCATATACCCGGGAACCGGAGCCCGTGCGGGACGCATTTCAGCGGTCGTGCGCACTGATCAGCGAACGCATGAGATGTCTGGGTCTCGACGCAGCGCTGACCGGCCTGATCCCGGATGCCCTTGCGGCTGTATGCCCCCGCGGCAATGCCGGGAAAGCGGCGGCTTTCCTCACCGGTCTCGTTTTGCCGGTGACGGGCGTGCGGCCCATGGCGCAGGCGCAGATCACCTGCGGCGGCATCGACACGCGGGAGATCGATCCCGATACCATGGCGTCCCGTCTGTCGCCGCGGCTGTACCTGACGGGTGAGATGCTGAACGTAGACGGCGACTGCGGCGGATTCAACCTGCAGTTTGCTTTCGCGACCGGCATGATCGCGGGCAGAAACGCCGTCGGAGCGTAAGTTACGAGGGAGGATGCATTTGATGCCTCATTGTCCATTGCAAGCCAGACGCTGCGGTGGGTGCTCCCGCCTGAGCGTCCCCTATGAAAAACAGCTGAGCCATAAGCAGAAGGCGCTGGAAAGCCTGTTTGAACGTGTGATGCCGATCGAAGGCATGCAGACACCTTTCCGTTACCGCAACAAGATCATCGCCGCCGTGTCCCATGACCGGGAAGGCCTGCTGACCGGCCAGTATGTGTACGGCACTCATTACGTGCTGCGCCAGGAGGACTGCCTGCTGGAGAATGAGAATGCTGTGCGAATTGTCAACAAGGCACGGGAGATTCTGAACGACCATCGTGTGCTCTCCTGGGATGAGAACAAGCGTACCGGCCTGCTGCGCTTTATTCAGGTGCGCTACGCGGCCAGAACGGAACAGGCGCTGGTGACGCTGGTCACGTCATCCGACAGTTTTCCGGAAGGTCCCGCAGCCGCCCGTGAGCTGAGAGAGGCGATACCCGAAATACGCGGCGTGATACAGAACGTCAACCCGCGTCCCGGCAGCGCTGTGCTGGGCTTCGAGGAGCGGGTGCTGGACGGTGTTCCGACCATCAGGGACGAGATGTGCGGCCTTCATGTGCTGCTTTCTTCCCGCGCTTTTTATCAGGTCAATACAATCATGGCGGAACGGCTGTATGAAAAGGCGGTCGCGCTGGCAGACCTGAAAAGCACTGACATTGCGGTGGATGCGTACTGCGGCATCGGACTGATCGGTATGCTGGCCGCGGCCCGCGCCGGGCAGGTGGCCGGCATCGAGCAGAATCCTTCGGCTGTCCGTCTGGCAAAACGCATCGCGGAGGAAAACGGCGTCAGGAATATACGGTTTGAACGAGGAGACGCAGCCGCGGTGCTCAGGCAGAACGCGCTGAAAGCAGACGTCGTTTTGCTTGATCCGCCGCGGGAGGGCCTGAGCGCGGACATGCAAGGCGCGCTTGCAGCCATGAAACCAGGCAGGATCGTCTACATTTCGTGCAATCCACAGACGCAGGCGAGGGATATCGCCGTGCTTTTGAAGTCCGGTTATTCCTGCTCTCCCGTATGGCCGTTCGATCTCTTCCCGCATACGGATCACGTCGAGACTGTATGCTGCTTGTACCACCAAAAGAAGGATTTCATTTCGGTTCCGTATGAACCAAGCGATTCGGATTATCTGAGATCGTTTCATTAACAAGTGGGATTTGAAAGGATACTTTGAGATATGGAATTCAGAGGATTAACATCGACAGATCTGAGATCCTTGCTGGAATTATACAAACAGCTTGATACAGATAATCAGTGCTCTTTGGAACAGAGCAAAAGTGTTTGGAAAGAAATAGAAGCAGATGCAAATATTCGGTACTTTGGGGCAGTTGATGATGGCAAGGTCGTATCGACTTGTTATGCGGTTTACATTCCGAACCTGACACGCAATAACAGGGGTATTTGCTTTATAGAGAATGTCATTACAGACAAAGCGTACAGGCGGCTTGGTCTTGCCTCTCGGGTTTTGGATATGGCAATTTCATTTGCGAAAGACCGTCATTGCTACAAAGTGATACTGCAAAGCGGAATAGGCCGAGCAGAAGCCCATCTGCTTTATGAGAACAAAGGCTTCAACGGAGAATCGAAGAAGGCATTTGATATGCGTCTGGACTGACGTATTAATGGCTGTCGATTTGTTTCTATACTGGCAATTCATCGAGACGGTACTTCTTATGTCCCAACAAAAGCCGGACGACACCATTCATGTGGGAATCGACCTGAAACCTGAAGATGTAACGGTGGCTGAAAGCAAAGCCACTTATGCTGAATTGCAGGCATACATTGAAGAAAAGTACGGTTTCAAGGTCTCTAACCTTTACATTGCCCAGGCAAAAGCGGCCCTTGGCATAAAGGAACGGGAGAATTACAACAAACCCAAGAACCCCAACAGTAAGAAACTGGTATGTCCGCCTGACAAAATGGCAGCCATCCAGGAAGCGCTCCGTCATTTCAAAATGATTTAATTCAGGCAGGAGAAATCCACGAGCCAACCTGACTGGAGAACTCCTCCTAAATTCACGAGGAGGATACGACCCTATGAAGCAAGTTCAAATAAACACCATATTGCCAAAGAGTATCAAAGATAACAATAATGGACTGAACTACACTCTGCACGGTGATTATTATCTCCCTGATCTTTACCCGAGAGAATCTGATTCCATTCCTCTCGGACGTTGGGGGCGTGAGTACAAACAATACCTTGAAGGCAACCGCCCCGGTCTGTATACTCCCCTGATTCTTTCAGGCAAGCTCTATTCCGTTCTTCATGATCTGGACTACCAAGCGCAGAAACGCTATGAACTGATCCTATGCCAGATGAAAACTGCTGAAGGAATCACAGAATCCCTCAAAGCAAAAAAACAGCTGGAATGGGTTCAGAAAATCAGGAAGTTGTGATTTATCCAAAAATCCAAACTTAAAAGAAATCCAAACTTTTGGAGAGGAATCGTAGAATAAACGAGAGGTTTCTGTCCAAGAAGTTTGGATTT
>JBGUIY010000005.1:0-3228 GCA_045113475.1 Christensenellales bacterium
GCAGGCGTAGTTGCCGCCGCCGAAGGCCAGGTTGCCGTTGTCCACCCAGGAGATGGGCATCAGCTGGGTGAAGCCCAGGCCGGTGGTCGCCGCGCCGACAGCCTCAGCCATCTTGATGCCGTCGCCCTGCAGGGAGGAGCGGTTGGTGGTCTTGGTGGAGGCGGTCAGGTATTCGGTAGACCAGTACACGTTGTTTTCGAGGACCATGGGGATGTTGGCAGCGTAGCCGCCGGTGGCCAGGATGACGCCCTTGGTGGCGTGCGCGGTCACCTTGGTGCCGTCGTAGCGGGTCGCCTTGACGCCGGTGACACGGCCGTCTTCCACGATCAGGCTCTCGGCGGTGGTACGCTTCATGATCTGGTTCTTTTCGTTAGCCTTGAGCATGGTGTTCATGGGCGCCATGAAATAGCTGCCCCAGCGGTCGGCGTAGAACTCGGTCTGGCCGTCGCCGTCCACATCCACGTTGGCGCCCTTGTACTCGTTTTCACGATACCACAGCGCGCCGATCAGGGTGGGCTGGGAGTCTTCCGCGAACAGGGAGCCCTGGGCCTCCAGCCACTCCTTCAGGCCCTGGCCGCCTTCGATAAACTGCCGGACCAGGTCCACGTTGCCGTACATCCAGGTGCTGCCGTCGGCGCTGGGACGCAGGCCGCCGTAGTAGGTCTGGAATACGTGCAGGTTCAGGGTGGAGAACAGCGCCAGCTGGCCTTCGGGCACGCCGGCGTCCAGCTTGGGCTGCGCCCAGGCCAGGTAAGCCTTGATCTCTTCCTTCAGGGCCTGCAGGGTGGGCAGGTATTCCGCGTGCACGCCGTGCTTGGAAAGCTCGGCAGCGTCGCCAGCCACGAATTCGTGGGTCTTGTAGTATTCGGTGTCAAAGGGTTCCTCGCTCCAGTTGAGGATCATCTTCAGCTCGTTGATGCAGCCCTGGACGGACTTGACCTTGTTGTAGGTCTCGCCGTTGAAGGCATACACGCCAGTGGTGGCGTCCGGATCCGCGGGATCCCAGACCAGGTAGGGCATGACGCTCTGGTACTGGCCGCCGGAAACCAGGGTGTTGCCGCCGACTTCGGCGTTCTTTTCGATGATCAGCACGGTGCTGCCGTTCTGGGCAGCCTGCGCGGCAGCGGCGATGCCCGCGCCGCCGGCACCGACGATGACCACGTCATAGGTCACGTCGATGTCCGCTTCGGCTTCGTGCTTCACAGTCGCGGCCTGGAAGGCCTTCAGGTTGGTGCAGCCGGCCTGCTGGGCGGCGTCGTTGACGGCGTTGCGCAGCGCACGGCTGGAGAAGGTCGCGCCGGCCACGGCGTCCACGCCGGTGCCGTTGGCGGCGATCATGTCCGCGATCATGGGCCCGAAGGCGATGTCGCCGACATAGGGGGTTTCGGTGGACTTGACCACTTCAACGCCGGTCAGCGCGGCGTCGGAGAAGGTGACCTTGAAGGTCGTGGGGCCGTTGTAGCCGTTGGCGGTCGCTTCATATTCGCCCGCGGTGAAGGCGACGGGAGCGTCGGCATTGGCGTCGCCGCCGGCCAGCGCCGCATCCACGACTTCCTTGATCGCGGTGCAGGTGAAGGTAGCGCCGGTGTGGACGTCCACGTCGGCAGCGCTGCCAGCTTCCTTGACGGCGGCGATGTACTTTTCGACGCTGTCTTCACGGCTGACGCCGATCGCGGAATAGGTTTCGCCGGAGTCATCGACGTCCAGGCCGACGACCTTGCCGCCGTCCAGTTCGACCTTGACCTTGACCATGCTGCCAAAGCCCTGCGCGCTGCTCTCAAAGTAGACAGTTTCGGCGGTGACTGCCGTCAGACCGAACACCATCGAGAGCGCCAGCAGCAATGAAACGAGTTTCTTCATGCTGTGTCCTCCTTAAAATCAGCGCACCGTATTACGATGCGCCGTGATTGGGTACGGTCATATTTTATTTTAAGCAGTTCCGCTTGTCAATGTCCTTGTTGAACAATATGTGTCCAATTTCTATACAAATTTAGTGATATTGTTTAACTGACGATTTCCATGCCCGTTTCATTTCTGGCCACTCATGCCACGGGACGTGATTTTTGGCAAATACGCTGCGGTCATCCGGTATTCCGCATCGGTGAAAATCACATGGTTTTTGCTTACCATTCTCCGCCGTTTTCCTGTGTGGATTCAGACAAAACAGCTTCCACAGCCTCCTTGGCCGCGTCCCAGCCGTAGCCGCGGCGGACCAGGGCCTGGACAGCCTTCCTGCGGACGTCCGGGTCGGAAGCGTCCTTGCGGGCCAGCAGCTTTTCCGCCTGCCGGCGGGCAGATTCCGCCTCGTCCTCCGGCGACAGTTCCCCGAGGGCTTCCCGGGCCTGTTCCTCGCTGACGCCCTTGCGCCTGAGCTCGCCGTAGATCCGGCGGCTGCCATACCGGCGGCTCCTGCTCTCCACAAAATGCCCGGCGAACCGCGAATCGTCCACATAACCCGCATGGGTCAGGTCCTGCATCACCCGCGCCACGGTCTCCTCCGGATAGCCGCTCCTGCGCAGGCGCTCCGCTGTTTCGTGCTCCGTGGCGTCCCGGACGCTCAGCAGCCCCGCCGCGCGCTCCAGCGCGAAGGCATAGGCCTGCTTTTCCCAGCCGGCGCGCCACTGCTGCGGGTCGATCCGGTCCCCCGGACGCACCCGGAACAGCTGGAACAGCGGCGTCGGCACGTCGGCATATGTCCCGTCTTCAAAAAGCACCCGCACACACCCGGGCAGACGGCGGACTTCGGAAACGGTGGACATAAAACTCCCCCCTTCGGGATCGTTCTATAAGTGTGGAGAGCGAAATCAGAAGTTAGGAGTGAGGAATGAGGAGTGAGGAGTTACGCAGAGCGCAATTTCATACCATATCGCCTGCCTGCGGCAGTCCGGAACAATCAAACAAATGCCGAAGCGAAGCGGCGGCATTTGCACCTGAACTCCTCACTCCTCATTCCTCACTCCTCACTTGCTCGGTAGCTCCTCACTTCTCACTCCTCACTTAATCTGTTGCTTCTTATTCATCATGCCGCCACAGCTCCCTCGCCACGTCGCGGTTCAGGGCAGTGACGACGCCGTCGCGCTGTTCGGAGGCGGCGGTGGTCAGGAGGGCGAAGGCAGCAATGGGCGCCGAGTCAGTGCGGAAAAAGAGGCCGTGGACCGCGCCGTAGGCCAGGCCCTGATGGCCGTAGAGCGGGAAGGGCAGGGCCGGATCCCGGTAGATGAAGCAGCC
>JBGUIY010000006.1:0-3219 GCA_045113475.1 Christensenellales bacterium
CTATGCGCGGGCGTGATCGCCAAGCGCGGCCTGGAAGCCGCTGAACAGCTGGAGGCTGCCGGTATCCATATAACGGTGGCGGCCGTGACGCGCATCAAGCCCCTGGACGGCGATGTCTGGCGGCTGATCGGCGGCCGGCCCTGCTTTACCCTGGAGGAAAACGTGCGCGGAGGCGGTTTCGGCGAAATGCTGTGCGCGGAGGCGGCGCGGACGGGACACGAGGCGCCCCGGGCATACTTCTCCCTGCCGGAAGGCTTTCCCGCCCACGGCAGCCGGCATCGCCTGCTGAAGGACGCGGGCCTGGACGCGGAGACGCTGGCTGCCGAGATCAGGCGCCATCTTTCCGAGAAAGCGAGCAAAGCATGAGCACGAAGCAGCGGGCGGATATCCGCCTGATGGAAACGGGCCAGGTGGACAGCCGGCAGAAGGCCCAGGCCCTCATCATGGCCGGACAGGTCTATCTGGGCGAGCGGCAGATCAAAAAAGCCTCGGAAATGGTTCCCGGGGACGAGGAGCTGACGATCCGCGGCACGGTGGACCGGATCGCCAGCCGCGGCTTTCACAAGCTGGAAAAAGCCATCGAGGTATTCAGACCCTCCCTGGAGGGGCGGGTCTGCATGGATATCGGAGCGGCGGCGGGCGGCTTTACGGACGTGCTGCTGCGCAGCGGCGCCGGGCACGTGTACGCCATCGACGTGGGCTACGGGCAGTTCGATTACCAGCTGAGCCAGGATCCCCGCGTCACCGTGATGGAGCGCACCAACGCCCGCACCCTGACGCCCGATATGTTCGAACTGCACCCCACCATGACGGTCATGGACGTGTCCTTCATCTCCATCACCAAGATCCTGCCCGCCGCCATCGGCATCATGGGGGAAGAAGGCCAGGTGATCACCCTGGTCAAGCCTCAGTTTGAAGCCGGCCGCGGCCTGGTGGGCAAAAACGGCGTGGTGCGGGAAGAAAGCACCCACCGACAGGTGCTGCGGGCCGTCTGCGACGCCGCTGACGCCCTCGGCTGGAGCGTGCGCCAGCTGACATATTCGCCCATTACCGGCCCCAAGGGCAATATCGAATTCCTGGCTGATCTGCATCCCGGCATTGTTCCTGCTCCAACCGATGCGGACATCGCCGCGCTGGTGAAGGAAGCCCACGAAGTATTAAAAAAGGCGTGATTTCAGGTGAAATCACGCCTCAACAATTTTCCTTAGGATCAGAGCGTCAGCGCCTGATATTCCGCGCCGTCCATCGTGTGCCAGGAAAACCGCGTGCCGTCCAGCATCATATAGCTGTGGCGGCTGTTTTCTTTGGGGATGGACACGCTGCCGGGATTCAGGATGGTGACGCCGTCCCTCTGCTCGCAGCGGGGTACGTGGATGTGCCCGAACAGGAAGCAGTCGCCCTCCGCCAGACGGGGCATGCGCTGCTCGCTGTACACGTGGCCGTGAGTGGCGAAGCAGATGCGCTTCCCGACGGGCAGATAGAGGTAGTCCGCCGTGACGGGAAAGTCGAGCACCATCTGGTCGACCTCGCAGTCGCAGTTGCCCCGCACGCAACAGATCCTTTCCGCCCGGGCGTTCAGCAGGGCGGCGATCCGGGGCGGGTCGTAGTCCTCCGGCAAGGCGTTGCGGGGGCCGTGGTACAGAATGTCGCCCAGGAGCAGCAGCCTGTCCGCGCCGGATGTGTCAAAGCGCTCGGCCAGCTGCTCCGCCCACCGGGCGGAACCGTGAATATCGGACGCGATGAGCCATTTCATGATGCTACCTCCGTGTCTTGGCAATACCGGTCAGCGAATCGGCTGGACATCAATAAATAAACCCGCCATTACAGCGGGTATAGAGGGTGGATGATTCGTAAATCACTTCGCGGCTGCGAGCTTGCGGGCCAAGCGGGCCTTCTTGCGGTTGGCCGCGTTCTTGTGGATGACGCCCTTGGTCGCGGCTTTGTCCAGCGCGGAGGACGCCATAGAGAGCTGCTCCTGGGTCAGAGCGGCTTCGTATTTCTTGACGGCGGTTTTGACGCCGGATTTGATCATACGGTTGCGCAGATTCTTCTTCTTGGAAACCTTCACGCGCTTCATGGCGGATTTGATGTTCGGCATTATTTTCACCTCCTGATCGTTCAAATAAGCTTTTGCTGGAACGCAGGATACGGCTGCGCCGCTCAGCACCAGCTATATTAGCATAGGACGGCGCAAAATGCAAGCAAAAGTTTTCAAAAAAGCAAAGAAATTTGAATGATTTTTCGGGATCGGGCAGGTTTGGCGGAACGGTATGCGCGCAAGGCGCGAATTTGCCGCAAAAGCCTTCCGGTACTTGCCAAATCCGGCGGAATCAGGTACAATACACATCAGTGCGCGCTGTATGCGTCAGCCGCGCCTGTTCCCGCATCACGACGGCACTGCCGTTCAACATTTGACTGGAGGAATACATCATGCAGAGATCTTTGATTGCCGAAGCGCCCGCGGGCGAGCGCGTCCGGCTGCAGGGCTTTGTGGAGAACATCCGCAACAAGCGCACCATGGCTTTCCTGGTGCTCCGCGACAGCACCGGCCGCATCCAGCTGACGGTGGAAAAGGAGAAGTATCCCGAGGTGGCCGCGGCTGTGGACCAGCTGACCATCGAGTCCGTCATCACGGCGGAGGGCACGGTCGTCGCGAACGATTATGTCAAGCTCGGCGGCCGCGAGATGCTGCCGGACATGATCCGGATAGAGTCCATTGCGGAATCCCTGCCCATTTCCAAGGACGCGGCCATCGATTCCCGGCTGGATTACCGCTGGATCGACCTGCGCTCCGATAAAAACATGCTGATCTACCAGGCGCAGACGGTCATGGTCAATGCCATGCGTCAGTTCCTGCTGGACCGCCGCTTCATCGAGATCCATACCCCCAAGCTGATCGGCGCGGCCAGCGAGTCCGGCAGCGAGGTCTTTGAACTCAAGTATTTCGACCGCAAGGCCTATCTGAGCCAGAGCCCCCAGTTCTACAAGCAGATGGCCATGGCGGCTGGCTTCGACCGCATTTTCGAGGTGGGCCCCGTCTTCCGCGCGGAGAAGTCCTATACCAACAAGCACGCCACCGAGTTCACGGGCTTCGATATCGAAATGAGTTATATCGATTCTTTCCGTGACGTCATGCAGATCGAAGCCGAGCTGCTGACCGCCGCCCTGGCCGCCGTCAAGGAGCGCTGCGGCGATCAGATCAAGGCCCTGTACGGCATG
>JBGUIY010000007.1:0-18532 GCA_045113475.1 Christensenellales bacterium
CAGAATATGCAGACCCTGTTCGATACCTTCGGACGGGACAACGTGCAGGTGAGCGATCCCAAATGAGCGGCGAAGTGATGGAAGCCCTGCTGGCCGCGCGGGCGCTGACGGAGGCGGTGACGCCCCTGCGCGCGGACTGCGGCCGGGCCTGCGGGCACGCCTGCTGCCAGCCGGACGAGACCGGCCGGGGCGGGATGCTGCTGTTTCCGGAGGAAGAGGCGCTTTACCGGGATAAAGCGGGCTTTGCGATCTCGCGGGACGGCAGCCTGGGCATCCCCGCGCTGCTGCTGACCTGCGGGGGAAACTGCGACCGTATGGAGCGCCCGCTGAGCTGCCGCATTTTTCCGCTCCTGCCGAAATGGAAGGACGGCCGCATACGCGTGGTGCGCGACCGGCGGGGGTTCGAGGTCTGTCCGCTGCTGCCCAGCGGGCTCGGGGCCTTCGACCCGGCTTTTGTGGACGCGGTGCGCGCGGCGGGCGAGGCGCTGTACCGGGTGGATGCGCACAGGGAGTTCCTGGACCGGATACACGGACTGATCAATGCCTTTGCTTTGTAGGAGGGCCTCATGGACATACGTCAGGTACAGTGTGCGCGTGAGACGCGCCTGAACGCCCGCGGGGAGATCCGGCTGGGCGACAGCTGCCGGATGGATCTCTCCGGCTACTGGCACCGGGTTTCCTGTGTTTATATCGATCCGCCTTATATGACGGGCGAGCGATTCATACTGCGCCAGCGCGTCGGCGAGGAGGGCTGGAGGAGCGGCAGGCGGTTCATCGACCTGCCTGCCTACACAGACCGGTGGCCCGACCGCAGCGCGTATCTGGAAATGATCCGGAACCTGGTGCGGCAGTCCAGGCAGCTCCTCACCGAGGAAGGCGCGCTGTTCGTGCACGTGGACACGCGGGTGGACGGCTATGTGCGGGTACTGCTGGACGATCTGCTGGGCGGGGAGAACCTCGTGAACCAGCTGATATGGGCCTACCAGTCCGGCGGACGCTCGAAGAACCACTATTCCCGCAAGCACGACGTCATATATTTTTACCGGATGTCGCCGAAGCTGAAATTTGATATCACGCGCGTGCCGGTGCCCCGTGGCGGGAACCGCCAGAACCACATGAAGCGCATGGTCGACGAAAACGGCCGCGCTTACCGCACCATCCGCTCCGGCGGAAAAACCTACGTCTATTACGAGGACGAGCCGGTCTACCCGGGCGATGTCTGGAGTGACCTTTCCCACCTGCAGCAGAAGGACCCGCAGCGCACCGGCTACGACACCCAGAAGCCGGTGAGCCTGCTCAGCCGCATCCTGCTGCCGGTGGCCGATCCGGACGGGCTGGTGGCCGACCTTTGCGCGGGCTCCGGCACCACGGGGGTCGCCGCGGCGCTGAACAGCAGGCGTTTCCTGCTGGCGGACCAGAGTCCGGCTGCCGTGACGGTCATGCGCCGGCGGCTGCTTGGGGCCGGCATCATGTTCGATCTGGAGGCGCCGGCCTGTGAAGCGCCTGCCCGGGCGGATATCCGCGTGTACCCGGGCCTGGGCTTCGACGACGTGGCCCTGGCGGGCTTTGAGCCGGGCATACCCTGGCCTGACGGCATTACCGGCATGGACGGTGTGGATCAGTGGTCCGTGGGGCGGCTCAGGGACGGCGTTTTCCACGTCCTGGCGGATACGGTGCGAAGCCGTGAAGCGCCCGAACTCAACCGGGTGCTGCAGGCGCCCATGGATACGCCAGACCTGGCGGTGCTGATCGTGGACGTGCTGGGAAACCGCTACTGTTTCAAGGTCGAACGCGATGATCGTGCCGGTTGACCTTACAAACATCGATATTGCCGCGCGGATCCACGCGGCGGCCTGGCAGGCTTCCCACCGCGCTTTCTGCAAGCCTGAATTCGTCGAAAAGCATACCCCTGAACGGCAGAAGGCCTATTTGCAGACCAAGATGGACCGGGGAAGCGCGGTGTATATGCTGGTTGCAGATCAGCCGGCAGGCATCGTTTCCGTGACAGGGAATCTGATCGAAGATCTGTACGTGCTTCCGGAAATGCAGAACAGGGGCTGCGGCACGCAGCTGCTCCGCTTCGCGATGGCGAGATGCGATGAAACGCCGGCTTTATGGATCCTGGAAAACAATGAAAACGCCGCCAGGCTGTACCGCAGGCAGGGCTTTGCGGAGACCGGCAGGCGGCATACGGTGACTGACGGTCTGGATGAAATCGAGTTTGCCTGGAAGGGCGATCCCGGCGGAGGGGAAAGCGTATGAGTTTTGAGGTCGGCCGCCTGCCGCACGGGCCGAAGGATCGGATCACCGACGTGCCGGGCGTCCGTGTGGGACACGCGACAGTGGATAAGGGCGACTGCCACACCGGCGTGACAGTGGTGGTGCCGCCTGTCAGGAATCCTTTTGTGGAGAAGCTGATCGCGGCCTCGGTGGTGTTCAACGGCTTCGGCAAGACCCTGGGCCTGGTGCAGGTGGACGAGCTGGGCACGCTGGAAACGCCCATCGCCGTCACCAATACCCTGAACGTGGGCAGGGTGCACGACGCCATGGTCAGTTACATGCTGCGCCTGTGCGCGGAGGACGGTGTTCCGCTGACTTCGGTGAATCCTGTGGTCTGTGAGTGCAACGACAGCCGGCTGAGCGACATCGCACGGAGGCCGGTGGGCGAGAAAGAGGTCTTCGCCGCCCTGGAGAGCGCTTCGGCAGACTTCGCCCAGGGGGCGGTCGGCGCGGGGCGTGGCACGGTGTGCTACGGGATGAAGGGCGGCATCGGATCCGCCTCCCGCCTGATGGAGATCGACGGCCATACCTACACCATGGGCCTGCTGGCGCAGACGAATTACGGCGCGTCGGCGGATTTCCGCCCCGGAACGCTGCCAGAGGGGCTGGCTGCCTCAGACAAGGGCAGTATCATCCTGATCGCGGCGACGGATCTGCCCCTGTCCGCGCGGCAGCTCAAACGCGTGCTGCGGCGGGCGTCTGTGGGCATGGCAAGGCTGGGCTCCTACATCGGGCACGGCAGCGGGGAGATCGCCGTGGGCTTTACCACCGCGCGGCCTGAGGCCTGCGGCAGCTTCCGCCGGATGACCGTGCTGGACGAAGAACTGATGAACCTGCCCTTCCGCGCCATCGGCGAGTGCGCGGAGAAGGCGATCCTGCAGTCCCTGTGGCACGCCGAGCCGGATACCGCCCTGGACGGGACGCACGTGCCCTCCTGGCGGGAGATCGCGGGCGGCAGCGGAAACGGCTGACGTGTGAACGCAAACGCGAGGTGATGGTTATGAAAGAACTGGGTTATTACAACGGGCGGATCGGCGAACTGAGCGAAATGACGGTGCCGATGACGGACCGGGTCTGCTGGTTCGGCGACGGGGTGTACGACGCCCAGATGGTCCGCAATTACCGTATTTTTGCGCTGGACGAGCATGTGGACCGCTTTTTCCGCAGCATCGCGGCCCTGCGGATGACGCCGCCCTTTACGAAGGACGGCCTGAAGGCGCTCCTGAAAGAGCTGGTGGGGAAAATGGATACGGGCAATCTGTTCCTGTACTACCAGCTGACCCGCGGCGCGGGCCCCCGCGGACATGCCTTTCCGGCCTGTGAGCCCAATCTGTGGGTGACGCTGACGCCGAAGGAACTGAAAGACAGCCGGGAGCCGATTTCCCTGATCACCACGGAGGATACCCGTTTCCTGCACTGCAATGTCAAGACCCTCAACCTGATCCCCTCGGTGATGGCGGCCCAGCGGGCGGCGGAAGCCGGCTGCTATGAGTCAGTGTTTTACCGCGCCGGCGGACGCGTGACCGAGTGCGCCCACAGCAACGTGCACATTCTGCGGGACGGCACGCTGTATACCGCGCCGGCGGACAACCTGATCCTGCCCGGCATCGCGCGCCAGAGGCTGATCGCCGCATGCCGCCGGCTGGATATTCCCGTGCGGGAGGAGCCTTTTTACCTGTCCGATCTGATGGCGGCGGACGAGGTCATTACCAGCAGCTCGTCGGCCCTGTGCCTGCAGGCGTGCCGGGTGGACGGCGCGGCCGTGGGGATGAAGGACGAAAAGACCTATCAGCGGCTCCATGACGAGATCATCCGCGAGTATATGGACGAGACCCGGGAACGCTGACGAGACTGACCGGCCTGCTGCTCCCTCTGATCCGCTTCCGGCGCGGCTTGCCGCGTCTTTTATCACTGAGGATCAGCCGGCGGAACAGGAGAAAGGAGATGGACGCATGCGCTGTCTGGCGATCGATATCGGCGCGTCCTCGGGACGGCACATCGTGGGCTGGCTGGAGGACGGGCGGATCCAGACCCGGGAGGTTTACCGCTTTCCCAACGGCGTGAAGGAGGACAACGGCCGCCTGACCTGGGACATCGCGGCTCTGGAAGCGCATGTGCGGGCGGGCGTCGACGAGGCGCTGCGCTGTTTCCCGGACATTGCCAGCCTCTCCGTCGACACCTGGGGCGTGGACTATGTGCTGATGCGGGGCGATGAGCCCGTCCTGCCCTGTTACGCCTATCGGGACGGGCGCACGGAGCCGGTCATTCCTGAGGTGCATCGGAAAATGCCCTTTGCGGAACTGTACCGGCGCACGGGCATCCAGTTCCAGCCCTTCAATACCGTATATCAGCTGTACGCCGACCTGAGGGCCGGGCGGCTCGCGGGCGTGACGGATTTCCTGCTGATGCCCGAATACCTGCTGTACCGGCTCTGCGGGGTGAAGGCCCATGAGTACACAAACGCCACCACGGGGGGCATGGTGAACGCAGCGACGGGGGAATACGACCCGGAGATCATCCGTGCGCTGGGCCTGCCCGGGCATCTCTTCCGGCCCCTGAGCCGGCCCGGTACCGCTATCGGCGCATACCGCGGCGTCAGGTGCGTGCTCTGCGCTACCCACGATACGGGCAGCGCGGTGGAGGGCATCCCCATGGAAGGCAGCGAGCTCTACATATCCTCCGGCACCTGGTCGCTGCTGGGGGTGAAAACGCCGAAGCCCCTCACCGATGAGGCGAGCATGAAGGCCAACTACAGCAACGAGGGCGGCGTGGGCTATAACCGCTACCAGAAGAACATCATGGGCATGTGGCTGGTGAACCGTCTCCGCGCGGAGCTGTGTCTGGACAGGCCCTGGGACGAGATCACCGCCGAAGCCGAAGCCGACGCTTTTGACGCCCTGGTCGACGCCAACGACCCGGTATTCCTGTCGCCGGAAAGCATGAAGGCGGCCTTTGACAGCCGCCTTCCGGAATTGCCCGGCACAACCGCCGGATATTTCCGCTGTGCCTACCGCTCCCTGGCCATGAGCTACCGCCGGGCCATCGGGGAGATCGAAAGGAATACGGGAAAAACCTATGAAAAGCTGTACATCGTGGGCGGCGGCGCGAAAAACGCCTTTCTGAACCGCCTGACGGAGGAAGCTGCCGGAAAGCAGGTCGTCGCCCTGCCCATCGAGGCCACCGCCCTGGGCAACCTCAGGATCCAGCTGACGGGAACGGTCAGTCCATGACCTTCATCGGCACCCACCGGAGATAGTCGCCGGAGACCAGGCTGTAGCGGATGCCGTGGTGTCCGCCCAGAATGCTGTCATGAAACCGGCTTTCGCCATGGCAGTGGGCGTAGATGACCTGCTCTGCGCCGTATTCCTCCGCCATGCGAGTAAAGCCGCTGTTGTGCTCCAGGATGCTGGTGGGCGGATAGTGCAGGAACATGATGAAACGGCTGTACCCATCCGCCGCCGCGGCCTCGAAGGACTGGCGCAGGCGGGCGAGCTCGCGCTCGACGAGCTTTTCCGCTTTTGCCTCCGCTTCCCCGTCCCAGCCGGCGATGCGGCCCCGGCGGTCCAGATAGAAAGGCCCCTCAAAGGTATAGCCTTTCGTGCCCACCAGTGCGATATTGCCGTAAGAATAATAGTTGTTCTGCAGAAAGCTGAGCCGCCCCTTGAACCGCTCGTTCAGGGCGGCTGTTTTTTTAACCTCCCAGAACGTGTCGTGGTTGCCCCTGAGCAGGATCTTCCGCCCGGGCAGAGCCATGATGTATTCGAAATCCCGCTCGCACTCGGCCGGATTCCGGCCCCAGCTGTGGTCGCCGGCCAGCACCAGGGTATCTTCGGGCCGGACCAGCCGTGCGCAGGCCTGTGCGAACGCCTGCTCGTGGTTCTTCCACAACGGATCGGTCAGCTGATTGCCGGCTGTCCGGCCGGTACCGAAATGCAGGTGAAGATCGCCGATGGCGTACAGGCTCACGGCTGCTCCTCCGGCCAGGTCAGGTCGAAGGCGTAGCGGGGGTCGTTGTCCTCGCTGACGTGTATGATGCCTCGCTGCGTGAAGCCGAGCTTTTTCAGCAGCCCCTGCATGACCGTGTTGTCCGGATGAGTGTCGATCCTGAGATAGCCCGCCTGGCGCAGCGCCCAGCGCAGAATGGCGGAGCCGGCGCCCGGCTTCAGGCCGGCGGAAGCCGCACGGTGTACCACGCCGTAGGGCCGGTCGCAGGCCCAGGCGCCTTCTTCGATATGCCTGTAGCCCGGCTCGGCGTCGGTGGAAAAATCGTAGTAGAACACGCCCTGCAGCTGTCCGTCCGCCTCGCATACATAGCTGCGGCCGCGCTCGATATCCCGGGCGATCAGGGGCTCGGGCGGCCAGTTGCTCTGGCCCCACTGGCGTGGATTGCCGTGCGCCGCCATGAAGGCCCGCGCGCGGGCATAGATCTCCATGATCTGCGGCAACTCCTCGGCCCGGGCGTGGCGGATGGTAAAGTCCGCTTCGGCGGGGAAGGGCTCGTAGCCGTCCCGGAAACGGGCGATCATCGTCAGGGTCAGGGAAGCGCTGTCGGGGAGGCTGCCGATCTCCTCCCGGCGCAGCCAGTAGGCGTCCCTGAGCTCGCTGTGATCCACCTGGATATCGCCGTCCTCCACCTCGCAGTAGAAGCCCAGCAGCAGGTCGTGGTCGAAGCCCCAGGGCTGGGAGCCCGCGTAATGGGTGCGGGTGACCCGCAGGCCGACCTCCTCCATGACCTCGCGGCGAACGGTGTCCTCCGGCGTTTCACCGATCTCGCAGAAGCCGGCGAGCAGGGCCAGGCCGCCGTAAGGGCGGCCCGCATAGTGGGATACCAGGATGCGGCCCCGCCGCACGACGCCGATGATCACTGCCGGCGCGATGACGGGGTATACGGTGTTGCCGCACTGGGGGCAGACCAGGGCGCGTTCCGTTTCAGAGCGGCCCATGCCCGCGCCGCAGCGCCCGCAGTAGCGGTTGCGGGTGTACCAGTACTGCAGGTGCATGCCGGTTACCGCCGCGAAGGCGCGCGCCCGGGGCTCCGCCAGGCGCAGGGTGCGGCGGTCCGCCGTTTCCCACGGGTTCCCCGGGTCGTTCCCGGCCAGGTAGTAGTCCTCGTCGCCGACGCGGAACAGATAGGTCAGGCAGTCACGGTCGAAATCTGCGGCCGGGGGAAAGGCCAGGGGGGACGTCTGAGTGACGCACACCCCGCCGGAACGGTAGCACAGCACGGGATCGGCAGGCTTCGGGGACTTCTGAGCAAAGCTCCGGTCAAAGGTGGTTCCGATATCCTGAATCATATGGAAAATAACCTCCCAGAATTGACTTGCAATTTTGCCTTGCATCATGTATAATACAGTTGGCTCGTTGCAAACGACGAAAATGTGAAAGGATGAAGCGTATGAAGAAAATTACGCAGATCGAAGGTATCGGCGAAGTGTATTGCGCCAAACTGAATGAAGTGGGCATCGTTTCCGTCGAACAGTATCTGGAAGCCTGCAAGACGAAAAAGGATCGCAAAGCCCTGGCGGAGAAGACGGAGATCCCTGAAAGCCAGATCCTGCTGTGGGCCAACCACGCGGACCTGTTCCGCATCAAGGGCGTCGCGGGCCAGTACGCCGACCTGCTGGAGGCGGCCGGTGTGGATACCGTCAAGGAGCTGGCTCAGCGCAATCCGGAGAGCCTGACCGCCACCATCGAAAAGATCAACGAGGAAAAGAGCCTGGTACGCTCTGTGCCTTACCTCAAAATGGTGAAGAAATGGGTCGCTCAGGCCAAGGAACTGCCCCGCATCATAGAATACTGATCCGTTCCGGAGCCCCGCGGCGTGACGCGTTCACGCCGCTTTTTTATTAGGGATCGGCCTGATCTCCGGACTTGCCGCGCTCTTCGTAGGCCTTGAGCTTTTCGGAAAAGAAGTTGAGCTTCCAGGTCACCTTGTCCAGGTAATTCTGCATCTCCGCTATGCGCGCGATCACGGCCTCCCGGTGCTCCCTGAGCAGTTCCACGCGTTCCCGGAGGGTATGCTCGCCCTCGTGGGTCAGCTGTACGAAGCGTGCGATCTCCTGCAGGGACATGCCGGTGTTCTTGAGGCAGCAGATCAGGCCGAGTTCTTCGAGATCTTCGTCCGAATACTGGCGGAATCCGCCCCGGCTGCGGTTGACGGCGGTCAGGAGCCCCTCTTTTTCATAATAGCGCAGCGTGTGGGCGGACAGGCCGGTTTTTTTGCAGACGTCCTGGATGCTGTACACGGAAAATTTCCTCCTTCTGAGTATTGACTTAGAGTCAACTTTAGGGTTTAAGATGATTGTACACGCGTTCCGTTGTCCTGTCAACCGGAAACGCTGCTGAATCCGACGAAAAACAAAGGGGGAGACTTTATGAAATACAATACCTACGGCAAGCTGGGCATTCAGGGCTCCGCGTTCGGCCTGGGCTGCATGCGCTTCAACGGCGCGGCCTCCGGCGACAGCACCATCGACGAGCAGAAGGCGATTTCCCTGATCCGCCGGGCCATCGACGGCGGCGTCACCTATCTGGACACCGCTTACGTCTATCTGGGCAAGACCTCCGAGATCGTGGTGGGCAAGGCCCTGCGGGACGGCTACCGCGACAAGGTGACCATCGCCACCAAGATGCCCGGGCACGCCGTGCACGACCGCGCCAGCATGCAGGCGCTGCTGGATGAGGAACTGGCCAAGCTGCAGACAGACCATATCGACTTCTACCTGATGCACGGCATCGACCGCAAGGGGTGGGAGCATTTCAAGTCCATCGGCGCGCCGGAGTTCTTCGACGATATGAAGAAGGCCGGCAAGATCCGGTACAAGTGCTTCTCCTTCCACGGCTCCTATGAGGATTATGAATACATTCTCAGGGACTCCGACTGGGATATGGTGCAGATCCAGTACAACTTCATGGACATCAATAACCAGGCCGGCACCAAAGGCCTGCAGCTGGCGGGCAGCATGGGCATCCCCGTGGTGATCATGGAAGGCCTGCTGGGCGGGCGCCTGGCGAAGGCGCCGGCCAACGTGCAGGCGCTGTACGACGCCTTCCCGGTCAAACGCACTCCGGTGGAATGGGCTTTCCGCTGGCTGTGTGACCATCCCGAGGTTTCCGTGGTGCTGTCCGGCTGCAATGAGGCGGAGCAGATCGACGAGAACCTGCGCATCTTCGACAACGTGGGCCCGGGCCTTATGACCGATGAGGAGCGTAAGCTGATGGAGCAGGTGCGCGGGGCCTACCTGAGCCGCACCAAAATCGGCTGCACCGGCTGCCGCTACTGCATGCCCTGCCCCAACGGCGTGAATATTCCCGGCGTTTTCTCCGCCTGGAACGAGGTTTCCCTGTACGAGACCAGCCCGAAGGACAGCTGGGACCTGCGCCAGATCCGCGAAAAGGGCGAGGGCGCCGACAAGTGCGTCGCCTGCGGCGCGTGCGAGGCCGCCTGCCCGCAGCACCTGAACATCATTGCGGAACTGCAGCGCGCCTGGGGAGAGCTGAACGGCTGATCACCTGACTGGATCAAAGACAACGGAGCAGACTTGATCAGGCTGCTCCGTTGTCTTATGCGCTTATCTGTGCTATGCTTGGAAATGTCAGGGGACAGCTCCCCCGAATGAATCAACATGTAACGAAGGTACGACTATGCTGTATATCATGCGCCACGGCCAGACGGACTGGAACCTTCAGCACAAATTGCAGGGAAAGACGGATATCCCGCTGAACGAAGCGGGACGGGCTATGGCCGAAAACGCCCGGCAGAAGTACCGGGATATCCATTTTGATGTCTGTTACTGTTCGCCGCTCAGACGCGCCCGGGAAACGGCGGAGATCCTGCTGAGGGGCAGGGATGTTCCCATTTTTACGGACGACCGGCTGGCTGAAATGGATTTTGGCCGATGCGAGGGCGTACAATACGGGCCTCTGTTCCCGGACTCGCCCATTGCCGCGGCTTTCAGCACGCCGGACAAATACGTGGCGGACGAAGGTGCGGAGACCTTTGAATCCCTGTTTGCCAGGACCAGCGAGTTCCTCCAGGAGGTGGCGGGCCCGCTGCTCATGCAGGGCAAAGACGTGCTGATCGTCGGCCACGTGACCATGAACTGCAGCATCATCGGGCAGCTCCGAGGAATCCCGCTCAAGGATTTCTGGAGCGCCAAAACGGATAACTGCGAGCTGGTCAGGCTCCTATGAGCGTTTTTACCGCTGATCCTGATCTGATACAAAACAGCGCCTGCAGCCATTCGGCCAGGCGCTGTTTTCTGCGTTGGAGCCTTCAGAACGTCCGGTTTCCATGCTCGTCCAGAATGGTCAGGTATCCGTCTTTGAGCAGGGTGAAATAGCCTTCGCTGAAGTATCCGTCATCATATTCGCAGGGGACGACCACGCGGCCCTGATGATCCAGATACCCGATTCTGCCATGCTCGGATTCATCATGCTGGTATACTCGAATGTACTTATCACCTGACAGCAGGAATACGCTGCTCCATTGCGCTGGTGAAAGTATTTCGCCCCTGGCATTGATGATGCCGTAATTCTCCGCATTGGCAACGATTTCAGCTGCAGATCGCGCTGGAATCCGATAGTGATCAGCAAAAGAAAACGCATCTTCGCCGAGGTAATGCAGATTACAGTATTCACAGGGCAGGGCTGATTGACCGTCTCGTGTGAGCACGCCCTCGTTGCTTTCCGCCTTGACGACGGCATAACCGTCCGGACAGAGCCGTACCCACTCCCATTTGCAGGGGGTAATGAGTTCACCTGTCGGATCGATGATGCCGTATTTGCCGTCTTTTTTAATGACGGCGCGCCCCTCTGAAAAGTATCCCGCATTCTCCCATTGACATGGCAATACCACCTGACCGCTTTGGTCGGCGTATCCCCACCATCCCTTGGCGTCTGTGATTATGAGCTTTCCTTCGCAGCAGATCCCTTGTACTGTAAAGCTTTCAGGCAATACTGCAACGGTATGGCCCTGTTTATCGATAAGATGATACTGCCCGCCATTTTCGGACAGAACCGCGGCCAGGCCGTCGCTGAAGGGGAATGCTTTGGCATATTGTGCCGGGATCACCCATTCACCCTGCTGATTCAGATACCCGTACTTTCCTCCGTTCTGGACCAGCAGCATATCTGTGTCAAGGCACATGCTTTCACTCTTATCAGCGTAGTCACGATAAACAAAGCTTTCAACGCGGTCGACTGTAACCAGTTCTTCACCTGTGGAACGGTACAGGGTTTCTTTACCGTCATGAGCCAGGATGAACAAGTCAAGATCGAGTTCTGGATTTCTGGCCAGTATATCATCAAAACCATCAAGAAATCCGGTGCCTGAAGTGAATAGTGTCAGTATTTTTCCTGTCCGGCTGATCAGTGCTTCCTGTTTGTCACGTCTGGCGATCGCAGCCCCATAGTGAAAGTTCCATATATCGTCCCATTCAAACGGGATCACGACCTGCCCCTTTTCGTCGATGCAGCCGGCGCGGCCGTCCTTCCATACCGTTACCAAACCTTCATTGAAGTACCGGTTGGATATTTCATAGGGGTCTTCGGAGAGCCTGTTTCCATGGACGTCGATAATATATCCCCGCATCCTCTCCTCGTCTTCACTGATCGACATCCATGTAAATCCGTCATAGACTGGTCCGAAATCGGTACATGTATGTGCGTCGGTCTCCGGATTTTCAGCAAAGGCTGTCAGTGATGTGAGCATACACAAAACCAGAAGAATACAGAAAGCGCGCTTCATATGGGAACACCTCCGAAGCGATTATTCTTGCGGAGCAGGCTGATCGGATCCCGGCAGCGGCCTCTCAGGTGCGCCGCAGATGCGGCAGCGTTTCAAAAACCGGTAAGGCATTTCAGTGAGCTGCGAATAAAGGAAAATGCCCCGAATCGGCCGGAACTTTTCAGCAATGGAAGGACAATTTGGGTCAAGATGATAGTATTGCCCGCCCTCTGTATTGTAATACAGGGGCAGGTCAGCGGCTGCATCAATATCGCCCTTCTCGCGCCTGAGCAGTGCCTGACGGTAGCTGTTCTCGGCCTGCTGCAGATCACTGATGTACAGCTCCGTCAGCCTGTCGGCCATGGTACATTGCCAGGCCTTGACCTCGGAGGGCTGCCGGCAGTCATGGAAGGTATAGACACCGTCTGACACGTCAGCAGTCCAGTTCTGCCCGTCGGTGAGGGAGGTAAGCCGCCATTCACCGCTGATATATTCAAAGGTCAGATCATACTCTTTCTCAGCGGTGATCGGACAGCGCATCAGGATGTGACTGTCGTCCGCATGCTGCTCGTCCAGGGTGGTCTGTTCCGGCAAATCGATGGACAGGAAGATCAGCCCGCTCCCGTCCTGCATGGTGACCCGAAGATAAGTGCGTTCCTCATCGCCCTGCAGGATCTCCAGTTTCCGGGCCGGATGTTCCTCAGAGGTGTACAATACGTTAAAGTCCCGGGTGAATGCTGCCCTTTGGCGGGAATAGAATTGCGCCTTTGTCTCCCATACGCAGTCCGGGTTCGGCGCGGCGGGCGTCGGCTCTTGTGTTGGAAAAGCGCCATAGCCGATCCATTCGACAGTGGAGGGAAGGTTGGCCTGCTTGACGTTTGTATCACTGAAGGCGTAAGCGCCGATCTTCTTCAGCCCCTCATGGAGTATGATGCTGGTCGCAGAATTCCAACACAGGCTGAAATCCGCGATTTCGGCGACGCTGCCGGGAATGATGATCGTTTCCAGGTTCACGCAGCCGAAGGCGTTCGAACTGCCGATATACTCCACACTGTCAGGAAACTCAAGGACCTTCTGCCAGCTGTTATAATTGTGCAGGGCGGCCGTCTCGATGCGGCGTACCCGGGGCAAAGGCTGGCTTCTCGCGGATGGGTTACAGTAAATCAGCCCTTCGGTGCGGTTGTCGATCAGGAAGCCGTTTTCCATGCGGTAATTCTCATTCCCATTTGGAAAGTCGATTTCAGGGCTCGTACCCGAAGAACAGGAACCAGGCGCGATCCGGGCCAGGGTAGAGGGCAGACTGATGGCCTGTGCACCGTATGCGTCGCAAAACGCAGAGGGCTGCAGTTCCGTCACTCCCTCCGGCACGATAATGCGTTCCACCGACTGCGTGTAAAACCCTGTGCCAAAGGCATAGGGGCCGATGGCGGTCACCGGATGACCATTCAAAATGGCGGGGATAATGATCACCGCGGGCTGACGCGCAGTGTCTTCGACCCAATAGTCCGTCAGGACGGCGGCCCCATCTTTTAGCTTATAGCAGAAATGCTCTCCCCGGTCATTGACGGCCTGATCAGGCGTTGTGAAAAAAGCGTCGTATTCGGCTGACGCCGCGTGAAGGCAGAAAAATAAACAGCAGAGCGCAAGCAAAAACGGGAGCAGACGTTTCATCAGCAATACCTCCGGATAATGTGCTATGCTGATTTTAGTATCCGTGCAAAACAAAGTCAAGGCTGGCGCGGTCGGCCAGCCTGAGTTTTACATTTGAGATATGTGTATGTTATGCCTGAATAAAAGCGGCGGCAGGAGGCGGCGGTAGATCGCGTCGTATCCGGCGCGGCAGGTTTCTTTTGCGTGGGTTCCGTGGACGGGTATCTCCAGGAGCCTGAAATCTGCGCCGAACACCTGCGCGGTGATGCCGGTGTCGATCAGGCCGTTCCGGGCGTAGAAAGCCTCCCGGCGCAGGCGGTGCGCAAGCTCCTCTCCTTCTGCAGCGGCGGGATCGTCGATTTCCAGCAGCACTATGTCTGCTTCCCGCAGAACAGCCCCGCACAGGGCCTGTAAAAAAACGCTGCCGACGCCCTGGTCGCGCCGCTCCCGATCCACTGCCAGATAGTCGAACAGCCAGACGGCCTGACCGTTTTCCCGGATCGTGACGAAAAAGGCGTAGGCTGCCAGCGATTCGCCGGTGAAACCGCCGTAACAGTGGTATTCGCCCCGCGTGCAGGCGCGCTCGATCATCTTCAGCGGCTTGATCTCGTTTTCGGGAAAATCGTCGACGATCCGCTCACGGTATACGGCGCGTATTTCATTCAGCAAAAGCATCCGTACCGTCATGGAATCCGCCATGCTGTTATCCAAACTGCCACTCTCCGTTCCTGAACCGGGACAGGGCCGTCCCGTCATTCCATGATATGCTCCCAGCCCTGCTTCATGATGGTGCTTACGTGGTCGTCTGCCAGGGAGTAGAACACGCTCTTGCCCTGTCTGCGGGCGCGGATGAGGCCGTTGGACTTGAGCAGCCGCAGCTGGTGGGAGATGGCGCTCTGGGTCATGTTCAGGGTCTCCGCCATGTCGCAGACGCACATCTCGGACTCGAACAGCACGAACAGGATGCGGATGCGGGTTGTGTCGCCGAAAACCTTGAACAGCTCGGCCAGGTCCTGCATTTTGTTTTCTTCCGGCAGTTTCTCCCGGACTTCGCTCACCAGATCGCGGTGGACCATGGGCACTTCACAGCATTCCACGCCGGGATCGAACAGTTCGCTCATTGCGCGTCTCCTTTCTGCGGATCCCTGTACATCAGGACCCGTACGGCGTTCAGCACGGCCAGCACCATCACGCCCACGTCGGCAAAGATGGCCAGCCACATATTGGCGATGCCCAGCGCGCCGAGAACCAGGCACAGCAGTTTCACCCCGATGGAGAAAACGATGTTCTCCTTCACGACGCGCATGCACAGCCGGGCGATGCGGATGGCTGCGGAGAGCTTGCGCGGATCGTCGTCCATCAGCACCACGTCGGCGGCTTCGATGGCCGCGTCGCTGCCCAGGCCGCCCATGGCGATGCCCACGTCGGCACGGGAGAGCACCGGCGCGTCGTTGATGCCGTCGCCCACGAAGGCCAGCTTGCCCCGGGCTTCGCCCAGAAGGCGCTCCACCTGGGCCACCTTGTCGTCCGGCATCAGTTCGCTGTGCAGCTCGTCCACACCCAGGATATCGGCGATCTCCCGGGCGCTCTGCTCCCGGTCACCCGTCAGCATAACGGTCTTGCTGATGCCCAGCCCGCGCAGGGAGCGCACGGCGTCGGCTGCGCCGGGCTTCAGCTGGTCGGAGATCAGGATGTGACCGTGATACCGGCCGTCCACCGCCACGTGCACCACGGTGCCGGCGTGGCCGCAGGGAATGAAGTCAACGCTTTCCTGCTTCATCAGCTTGTCGGAGCCCGCCAGCACGGTGCGCCCGTCAGTCAGCACGGCGCGCACGCCGAGGCCGGAAAGCTCGCGGATCTCCGCGACCATGGATTCGTCCGGCGCGTCGGGGCAGGCGGCCCGGATGCTGACGGCGATGGGATGGGTGGAATGGCTTTCCGCCAGTGCGGCGAGCCGCAGCAGCGCCTGGTCGTCCAGAGGCGAGTGGTGTACGCCGGCCACCTCGAAGACGCCGCGGGTCATGGTGCCGGTCTTGTCGAACACCACCGTATCGGCGGCGGCCAGGGCCTCCAGATAGTTGGAGCCCTTGATCAGCACCCCGTGCCGGGAGGCGACGCCCAGCCCCGCGAAAAAGCTCAGCGGGATGGAGATCACCAGCGCACAGGGGCAGCTGATGACCAGAAAGGTCAGGGCCCGGTAGACCCAGGCGCTCCAGTTGGCGTCCTGCCCCAGCAGCAGGGAGATGAGCGGCGGCAGCAGTGCCAGCGCCAGGGCGCTGAAGCACACGGCGGGGGTGTAGACCCGGGCGAAGCGGGTGATGAAGGCCTCGGACCGGGATTTCCGGCTGGAGGCGTTTTCCACCAGCTCCAGGATGCGGCTGGCGGTGGACTCCCCGAATTCGTGGGTGGTACGGATGGCCAGCAGGCCGTCCATGCTGATGCAGCCGCTCTGTACGGTATCCCCCGGGCGGACGGTACGTGGCACGCTTTCGCCGGTCAGGGCGGCAGTGTCCAGCCGGGATTCGCCCTCGATCACGGTGCCGTCGATGGGGATCTTTTCACCCGGCTGAACCAGGATGACGCTGCCGATCTCCACTTCGTCGGGATCCACTGTCTCCAGCGACCCGTCCTCGCCGCGCACGCGGGCGCTGTCGGGACGGATATCCATGAGCTCGGCGATGGAGCGGCGGCTCTTGCCCACAGCATAGCTCTGGAAAAGCTCGCCGGTCTGGTAGAAGATCATAACGGCCGCGCCTTCCAGGTATTCGCCCAGGGCGAAAGCGCCGATGGTCGCCACCGCCATCAGAAAGCATTCGTCGAAGGGCTGGCGGTTGATGACGCCCTTGACGGCCTTGCGCAGGATGTCATAGCCTACGGTCAGGTAGGGGATCAGGTAAAGCCCCAGCGCCAGCCACCGGTTTTCAGGCCGGACGAGGATAAGGACGAGGATGATCGCGGCCGAGGCGGCGATGCGCGCCAGCATGATCTTTTGTTTGCGGGTCACGGGAATGCCTCCTGTTCAGGAAACACGTCAGCGTTTCCCAGATTTGGCGTTTGAAAAGTCGTATGCCTGCTGTACCCAGGAAAACAGTTCGTCGTCCAGTTCTTCGGGACGGCTGACCACGATGTGGGTCGTCCAGCGTCCGGGCCAGGGCTCCGTTTTCACCGCGACCCGGCCGGAATCCAGCGGACAGGGCAGGCCGAGGGTAATGACGATGTAAGGGTCAGGCAGTTCCGCTTTCCTTTTTACGCGCGCGAAGGAAACGCAGGCGAATACATGGCGGTTGAAAAAGGTGATCTGGGTCTTCTGCACGCGGACCCCGGTTTCGGGAAACAGCGCGTACAGCCTGGTTTCGAAAGCCTGGTACAGGGGCAGCGCCTCCGCATGGCCGTCGAAAAACATCAGGATGTCCTGCAGCAGAAAGTCCATCGTCGGTCCCTTACAGATAGATCTCGCAGTCGTCCTCGACCCGTTTGCAGTTGCTGCGCACAGCCTGCATCACGGCCTTCGGATCGGCCCCGTCTTCAAAAGTGACGTTCATTTTGAGCAGCATGAAATTGACGACCGCTTCCTTGACGCCCGGCGTCGCACCGGCAGCTTCTTCCATCTTCCGGGCGCAGTTCGCGCAGTCCACTTCGATCTTATACGACTTCTTCATGGCGGGCTCCTTTCAATAAACAACAATTGAACAAGTGTTCATATGTATAATAGCATTTGACCGCGTGATTGTCAACAGCAAAGTTGAAGCAGAAAAACAAAATTGCAAAAAAACTGAACAGCGATTATAATGAAAATGGATATAAGATAAAATGCCTGAAACGGCGTGTCAAAGCGTACAGGGGGAAAAGCAGTGCTGAAATTTCCGAGAAAGAACTCCGCCGGAGTGACGAAAGATCCTTCCGGACCCGTCTGCGCGTCATGTGGCAAGGCTCTGAAGGCGGATCATACTTACCGGATTGAGGAAAAAAAGTATTGCGAAGACTGTTATCAGAGAATCAGATACGGTAAAGCCGGCTCCATGATGCGGGCAGTCAGGCAGCAGAGCGCTTCGCCCATTGCTGAACGGCTCAGGGCAGCGAGAGAGCGGCTTGCGCAGGAGGAACTGGTAAAAAAGGAACTGCCTCCCAGGACGGCTGACGATTCCGAAGCCTGGCTGGTCCGGAACCTGAGCGGGAAGCTTCTGATCCGGGCGTCAGAACTGAAGCCCCAGTTCCGGCATCTGGCTGAACCCGGTTATTACCGGATCGATTATCTGACGGCTGTGGGCATGTCCAACTGGACGAGCCTGCCGGTGATCAAAGCGCTGGCGGAATATCCCGGCGCGGCAGGCGTCCGGCTGCTCGTGTTTTCTGATTCCGGAGAGGATACGGCGGAGTTGTCTGCGGAAATGATTCGGAAGCTTGAAACTCCTCCCGAATGCGCTTTCATGACGGTCGAAGGGCAGTTCAAGGCCGGCATGGCGCCGATGCTGATCGATTTCTTTGACGGGGAGGCATTCATCCGTGTCCGGATCCGTACGGACGCGGGCCTGCCCATAGAGCAGGACAAAGTCGACGCTTTTTTGGAAGAAGTGCTGGACGGCGTGCTGCTGCCGTAATATGAAAAAACCGGAGCTTCCGCCTGATGCGTGAAACCTCCGTTTTATTGTCCGGTTTATCTGATTTTCCTTTGCTCCGTGGTCTGTGCCGAACTGAACCGGGCGATGCGGATAACGGAAAAAACGATTTTCCATACCGAGCGTGTCAGTAGTTTGCCGCACACAGGCAGGGCTTTAGCGTTATTCCCGGGAGTTTATCAGGAATCATGTATTGTGGGGAAGTACCGATGGGTGTTGGTATACGTTGTAGCGGGGGGGGGGGGGGCCGCCCCCCCCC
>JBGUIY010000008.1:0-29853 GCA_045113475.1 Christensenellales bacterium
CATCCGGCAGACCTTGAACAGCTTGACGGACTGCTCCTCGACGCCCTTGGCGGCGTCGATCAGCATGACCGCGCTGTCGGCAGCGACCAGCACGCGGTAGGTATCTTCAGAGAAGTCCTGGTGGCCGGGGGTGTCCAGAATGTTTATATGATAGCCGTTGTAGGAAAACTGCATGGCGCTGGACGTGACGGAAATGCCGCGCTGCTTCTCGATCTCCATCCAGTCCGAAGTCGCAAAACGCTCGGCGCGGCGCGCCTTGACGCTGCCCGCCTGCCGGATGGCGCCGCCGTACAGCAGCAGCTTTTCGGTCAGGGTGGTCTTGCCGGCGTCGGGATGGCTGATGATGGCAAAAGTTCTTCGGCGTTCTACTTCTTGCTGCAGGTTTGACAAGGAATAAGCCTCCTAATCGGGTAGGGATTGCTGTAACTGGAA
This sequence comes from Christensenellales bacterium, assembly GCA_045113475.1. Lineage (GTDB taxonomy): Bacteria > Bacillota > Clostridia > Christensenellales > Aristaeellaceae > UBA4246. The sequence continues at coordinate 433 of JBGUIY010000008.1, forward strand.
ATGCTGCCTGGCTACCGACATGGTACCGGGCAGCAAGTTATTTTATAGCAGATTTATTGGAGTTGTCAACGATTTTATGGCGGCAGTCTCAGGGAATTTGCGCTGTCTCGTCGATCCAGTCCTTGATGACCTCCGCCGCCCAGGAGCCGGGCCAGGCATAATAGACCGTTTCGTCCCCATACTGGCTGATACCGCCCAGGCCCATGTCCTTTTTGAGCCGGTTGGTATCCAGCCAGGTATTGTTCTGGCGGTATTCAGCTGGAATGTGTGCCTCCAGCAGCGAAGCTCCGTCAGCTATGTGCTTCGTGGCGCGCCGTGCGCCTTTTCCTTTGAAGTTGACCGCTGCCCGCCAGGTCAGTCCATCCTCGGACTGCCAGGTACGTTCCGCCCGGCTTTCATCGCCGACCCAGCAGTTCAGGCCCGCGTCACGGCAGGTCTTTTCCGCCAAAGAGCCGGGAGAGACGAGGAGATGCGATTTGCTTTTCAGCCAGCTGATCAGCCGAGCATCCGCCGAAAACCCGTCTGGCACGACAATATAGCGGAGATCATCATCTGCGTCCACCCAATCCAGCCCGTTGACGCAAAAATGCTTTTCATCATCGTCGGAATAACTGTACAGGTATTGGTGTGCCCGGGCGTATTCCTCTGCCTGACTGCCTTTGTCCAGTACCAGCATATGCTTCGGCATGAACACGGCGAACTCCCCGTCCGGCTGGAGGGGATAGTTCCAGCCTTCACTCTTATAGATGCATTCGCATCCCGATATCCAGAGGTATTCCGTGTCTTTCTCCGGGTATCGGTAGATGTAGCCGCCTTCGCGGGCAAAGCGTTCTCCGTAAGAATCCCGCTCGACTGTCAGCACGACCGCATGCGAGCGGCTGCGTTCGCTTACGCTGCGCGGGAGCACGCCTTCTGCGATCTCGGTCAGAGAGGCTGGCAGGGTCAGGGCCGTGACGTTCGGGTCGAGTTCCAGCTTGGTGATTTTCTTCACGTCGGGCGGGAACTCATAATTTTTGTTCAGCTTTCCTCCGGTGATCTCCCCGTCCGCCGTCAGCGTATAAGGCAGCGTCAGGTCTTGCATGACCTGATTCACCAGCTCGCTGTCCGACAGGGTATAATGCGGCGTTCCGCTGGTACGGTCCGGGAGGGCTTTGCCCTTCAGTTCGGTTTCCGTCACGTATTTCCCTGCTGCAGTATCCAGATACAGGATACGCGCGTCTTCCGTGCTGCCCCGGAATGTATTCGGAGAGTCCGAGTAGCCTGTTCTCTTGTATTCAGCCGTGCGTTTGGTGACGATGCACACGGCCACGGTGCGCACGTTCTCCAGATCCATCTTTTCAGCGGATCCTCCGATCACCTTCCAAACCGGCTGTTTGTTATCATCCATACGGACCGAAACAGCCAGGTAAGGCGGCATGGGGCTGACAGCCATGCTGCGGCGCGTGAAGAAATACGGGTCATTCATATCATCTTCGCCGTAGACTGCAGCAGGGTATTTGCTGGCGCTATTGTAGAAACCCTGGGCCAGCGTGAACAGGGGGCTTTCCTGGAAGAGGCGCAGATTCTCCGGCGTATCGTAGCCCTTCGTATGGCCAGTGACGCCGTCTGTGGAGGAACAGGCCGCGCACAGAAGCGCTGCCGCAAGACACAGGAGGCACAGAATCAGGCGCTTCATCGTTTTTATCCCCGGTTTTGCTCGGCGGGGTGCAGCACGGTACCCATGGGATCGCCGTTCAGCACTTTCAGGATATTCTCCGGATCGTCCAGGCCGAAAACGCGCACCTGGGGGACCTTCTGCTCAGCGCACATGGCAAAGGCGGCGGTATCCATCACGCGGAGTTTCTTCGCTTCGGCTTCTTCGTAGCTGATGTCCCTGATCAGGGTGGCGGAAGGATCCTTACGGGGATCGGCAGTGTATACGCCGTCGATGTTCTTGGCCAGCAGGATGATATCCGCCTTCGTTTCGACAGCCCGGAGCACCACGGCGGTGTCGGTGGTGAAGAAGGGGTTGCCAGAGCCGCCGGCGAAGAAAACGATCTCGCCCGCTTCCATGTACTGAATGGCGCGGCCCGCGTGGAAGACCTCAGCGACGCGGGGCATCTCGATGGCGCTCATGACCCGGGACTTCGCGCCGGCGCGGCGCACGGCGTCTGACATGTACAGGCAGTTGATCACGGTGCCCAGCATGCCCATCTGGTCGGCGGTGACCGCGTCCATGTCCTGGCCCTGGCGCCCGCGCCAGATGTTGCCCGCGCCGATGACTACGCCGACCTGGTTGCCGGCCTTCGCGGCCTGCACCAGCACACGCGCCGCCGTTTCAGCCTGCTTGAAGTCGAATACCTGGCCGTTCCCGCCCAGGGCTTCGCCGCTCAGTTTGATGATGATCCGTTTGCTCATACGCTCCTCCATGTCTGTCCAGAAAAATCCCCCGCTCTGCGGAGCGGGGGAATGGGATTGATTGTGATCAGTCCTTCTTGCCGGTCATTTCGGCGATCTCGTCAGCCAGGTTGCTTTCTTTCTTTTCGATGCCCTCGCCGCGCTCAAAGCGGACGAAGCGGCGGATGGAGATCTTCTCGCCGGAAGCCAGGGTGCACTCGTTGACCAGGGTCGCCACGGTGATGTCGGGATTCTTGACGAAATCCTGCTCCATCAGGCAGACTTCCTTGTAGTACTTCGCGATGCGGCCTTCGACCATGCGCTCGACGATCTTTTCGGGCTTGCCCTCGTTCAGAGCCTGGGCGCGGAGGATTTCCTTTTCCTTCTCCAGGGCTTCGGCGGGGACTTCTTCCTTGGTCACGTACAGGGGGTTCGCAGCGGCGATCTGCAGCGCGACGTCGTGGCAGAGCTCCTTGAACTTGTCGGTCTTGGCAACGAAGTCGGTCTCGCAGTTGACTTCCACCAGAACGCCGATCTTGCCGCCCATGTGGATGTAGCTGTCCACCATGCCTTCGGACGCGACGCGGCCGGCCTTCTTGGCGACGGCGGCGAGGCCCTTCTCGCGCAGGTACTCAACAGCCTTGTCCATATTGCCATCGCTGGCGACCAGGGCCTTTTTGCAGTCCATCATGCCGGCCTGGGTGCGCTCACGCAGTTCTTTGACCATTGCAGCGGTAACTTCCATTGTAGGGTTCCTCCTCTATCGATCGGTTGTCAGTTGCTTACTTGTCAGCGGCTTCGTCGCTCTGTTCGCCCTGCTTGCCTTCCAGGATGGCGTCAGCCATCTTGCCGGCGATCAGCTTCACGGCGCGGATAGCGTCGTCGTTGCCGGGGATCACGTAATCGACTTCGTCAGGATCGCAGTTGGTGTCCACGATAGCCACGATCGGGATGCCCAGGGTGCGCGCTTCGCAAACAGCGATGTGCTCTTTGCGGGGGTCGACCACGAACAGCGCGTCGGGGAGCTTCTTCATCTTGCGGATACCGCCCAGGTTGGAGACGAGCTTCTCGCGCTCGTGCTGCAGCTTGACGACTTCCTTCTTGGGGAGCACTTCGAACTGGCCGGCTTCTTCCATCTTGTCGATTTCGTTCAGGCGGTCGATACGGGTGCGGATGGTGCGGTAGTTGGTGAGCATGCCGCCCAGCCAGCGGTTGTTGACATAGAACATGTTGCAGCGTTCGGCTTCAGACTGGATGCTCTCCTGAGCCTGCTTCTTGGTGCCGACGAACAGCATGGTCTTGCCTTCCATCGCCAGGTTGCGGACGAACATGTACGCTTCATCGATCTTCTTGACGGTCTTCTGCAGGTCGATGATGTAGATGCCGTTGCGCTCGGTGAAGATGTACTGTGCCATCTTCGGGTTCCAGCGGCGGGTCTGGTGGCCGAAGTGTACGCCGGCCTCCAACAGGTGCTTCATGGAAATGACGCTCATGGGGTTCTCCTCCTTGTTTTTACCTGGCGCAGGCGTCATCTCCGCCTTTCACCGCGCATCATTCGATGCGTCGGCACAAGCAGCGGATCGGCCTGCGCGCATAGTCGAAGGTGATTTTAACACAGAATTCCAGGCGATGCAAGTGTTTTTTTATTGTTCTGAAAATAATTTCTGCGCGGCAGGGGATTGCCGCGCAGAAGAAAGGGCATATGACGGTCAGGTCCGTCTTTTTAATCAGTCTTTGCCTTTATGGAGTTTGTCGTGAATCTCCAGGGCATAGCTGTCTGTCAGCCGGAATTTGCGGATAAAGAATACCAGCGCCAGGATCAGGCCGATCATCGGAAGCACCGTCATGAGCAGCCGCAGGCCGGTCAGGGTCTGGGCGCTCTGCTGGATGATCTCACCGGTGTCCTCCGTATCGCCCACGAGGCCGATCAGGTCGATGCCAAGACCGGTCAGGAACACGGCCAGGCCGGAGGCAGCCTTGACAACGAAGGTCTGCATGGAGAAGATGACGCTCTCCTCACGGCGGCCCGTCTGTAGCTCGCCGTAATCCACGGATCCGGAAAGGAAGACGGTGGTCAGCACCGACAGGATGCCGTTGGCCATGAAGGCCAGGGAGCCGGGCAGGCAGAGCACGATCAGATTATGGGTATAGCCCATCAGGCACAGGGCCAGCAGCACGGCATATCCTACGACGGCCATGATACAGGCGATCCTGAAAATCTTTTCGTTGGCGATCTTCCGTCCCCTGAGCACCGGATAAAGGACCATCATGCCCAAGATCTGGCAGGCGCCGCCCACGGTGCTGAACAGCGTGTAGTCGCCCTTCCAGCCCGCGCCGCCAAAATCGTACTTGAAGAAATAGATCACGAAGTTGCTGGTCAGGTAAAGCGCCATGTTGATCAGCACGATGGTGCCCACGACCACCAGCGCCTGGTCGTTCTTGAACAGGGCGCGGAACATCTCTTTGACCGATACGGTCTCCATGCTCGCGGTTTTGCGCTCCTTCATGAACAGGCAGCAGATGATCTCCGTGATGACGAACAGGGCGGCGACGATCAGCGCGACCCAGCGGAAGCCCTCGCGCTCGCTGTTCCCGCCCAGCATGCCGACCAGCAGCATGGTGCCCATGGCGATCAGCGCGGAACCGACGCCCGCGCAGGTGCGGCCCACCACGGACAGGTTCTCACGGTCCTTCGGCGTGTCCGTGACAGCGGGGATCATGGACCAGTAGGGGATATCCATCATCGTGTAGGTGACGCCCCAGAGGATGTACACGGCGCTGAAATAGACCATCATCTGGGCCTCGCCCAGCTGAGGCGCCGCGAAGAGGGCGTAAAGCACGAAGGCGTTGAGTACGGTGCCGGAGAACAGCCAGGGACGGAAACGGCCGAACCGCGTATTGGTTTTGGCGACAAGAACCCCCATGAAGGGGTCGTTCAACGCGTCGAACACACGGGCGATCATCAGGATCAGGCCGACGAAGGTGGCCGGCAGATGCAGGATATCCTGATAATAATACATGACATAACTGGCGGAAAGGGCATACACCATGTCCTTCCCGACCGCGCCGATGCCATAGGCGGCTTTCTGGCCGAGAGTGAGTTTCATGAACGGATCCTCCTTAGAATGTGGAACATTATAATAATGTAAAACGATTATACAGGAAGAACGGTCCAGCGTCAAGAGAATGACTGATCTGGGCAGCAGAAATCAGATGTCAGCGCATGAAGAGGAAATGGCTTTAAACGGGCGTGTCAGGACATGACACGGTGTTTTTTCCGTTTTCCCCTGTTCCGGCAGTCGAATTGTGTTATTTTGAAGCAGGAAATCATGTAAACATTTTTCATATTTATTGACGAAATGTGCTTTTCGTAATAGAATTGTCATGATTCATGTCGCACGGGAGGGATTCGCGGATGTTTGCACTGAAACGCGCGCTGGTTTTGCTGACGGCCATCATGGTGATGCTGTCGGCTGTTCCTGCGCTGGCTGATAGCGGGCTGCGGATCCTTGTTTCGGACGCCGAAGGGCATGAAGCCGTGATGACCGCCTTTACCGAGGACGGAACCGCCGCGTGGTGGGCGCAGATCCCGGAGGAGTGCGGCTTCAGCAGACTGAAACTGCAGATATCCGGCAGCGACCGGTACGCGGCCCTTGACGGGACCGCCTTCGACGCGCCGGATGCGGGAGCGGATCTCCTGAACGCCGCTTATGTACCGGTCGCGGTCAGGGATACCGACGGCGCTGATCAGGCCGCAATGCGGCTGTATGTGAGCCATTCGCCCTATACGCCGCGTCCCGATCGGTCTTACAGGAACGTGCGTGCCGTGGGCCGCTGGGGCCGGATCAACGGCAGCAATACGAAGCTGCTGGACGATCCCGGGGCAGCCGGGCAATCCGTCGGCACGCTGGACAGCGGCACGAGGGTGCTGGTACTGTACACCTGCCGGGCAAAGGGCGTGGAATACGCCTGTATCCGGATTGGGGATGAAACCTGCTACGTCCGTTCGAACAGTATCCGGATGCTCAGCGACGCCGCGAACCTGGCCTTTGACATGCCCATGCTGTCGGAACGCAGGAAAACGGAACAGGTAAAGCTCGCGTGTACGGCATATAAAGCGGGCCTCCGGGAGGTGCTGGGCGGCTCCTCCGACGCGGTGGTGGAGACGGCGCCGGTGGATACCCCCGTGCTGGTACTGGCGAACGTCACCTTCAGGCGCGTCCGGTACGACCTGATTTACAGGCTGGACAACGGCAGGGTCGGATTCGTGCACGCCAGCCAGCTGCGGGAAACGGAGCATGCGGAATCGTCCGAAATGCTTGCCGGCGGAAAGAAAGCCGCTCAGGAACCTTATCAGGCGGCGGCTGCAAAAGAGACCGCGCTGCGTGAATTCCCCAAATCGGACGCGGTCGTGATGTCGATGCTCAGTCCCGGTGCCGGGCTGACGGTTTACGCGACCGTCGACGCTCCGGGAGGGCGGTTCTGCCTGGCCGCGGCCGGGGACCGGCTCGGTTATGTGCGCGAGGTGGATCTGTATGAGACCGCCGGAACAGCGGAACACGAAGCGGTCAGCGTGAGCGCCGTCCTCGAGGACGCTATGGGCAGTATGGCCTATACGGTTACTGCGCGTGAGGCGCTGCTATACGCCGAACCGGGTTTCGGCGCGGCGGCTATAGTCCGCCTGACCCGGGGCGAATGGGTGACCTGTACGGAAAAGCAGGGCGCGTGGCTCAGAGTCACCGCTGAAAACGAGGTGTCGGGCTGGCTGCTGGAAGCGTTTGCGCGCCAGCTGAGGCTCGGATATATGTCGGAGGAAGGATTCGTTGATTAAACGTTCGATTTGTTTGCTGCTCGCGGCGCTGATGCTGGCGGTTTCAGCCGCGCCGGTCTGCGTCCGTGCTGAAGAGCCCTACCGGGCTTTCCGGATCCTGGTCACCTGGACGGACGCCGATGGCCAGGAGCAGGGCGAGGTATATATGCCGGAGGAAGGCAGTGCCGTATACAGGGCAGAACTGCCTGGTTCCGTGCTGCCGGAGCTGCAGATATTTGCTTCTCCCGCCGATGTGCCGGAGGAGGAGCCGGAATGGACGCCCGTGACCGCGGAAAAGGAGACTCTGGCGGATGGAACGGCTGTGTATACCTGGCAGACAGGGGAAAGCGGCACTGAGGCGGCGCTGTATGTGCGCCTTGCGGCTGCCGCGCCGGACGCGGAGCCTGAAACGGATGTCGGGAATCTGACCGGACCCGGCCCGGAAACGGACGCGCCGGCGGAGTCTGTCACGATCATCGTTCATTACCGTACTGCGGACGGCGCTGCCGTCATGGAAGACGATACGTATCTGGGCGTCCGCGGCACCGCTGTGCCCGTGTATGCCAAAGCGGCTGAGGAAGGCTGGACGATCGTCAGCGATCCCCTGACTTATGTGGATATCCCTGAGGACGGGCCGGACACGGTGGAAGTCGAATTCATCTATACGAGTCCGACACCCACGCCCGCGCCGCCGGACGTGCGCGTGACGGTTCATTACCGCGACGTGGGCGGGGTGCCCGTGGCCTCCGATACCGTGACCGTCTGTCCCGGCGGCAGCGTCCAGCAGATCTACGCGGCGCCGGAGGACCTCAAGCCGGATTACTATCCCACCAGCGAGTCCGTACAGCAGGTGAACGTGAACGCGGAGGGAAAGCCGCAGGAAATCATTTTCTTCTATACATACCGCGCGCCCGCGACGCCCGCGCCGGCTTACGTCGTCGTGCAGTACGTGGACCGGGAGGGCAATCCCGTCGCCCAGGAAGGCCGGCTCACCGGTACGCCCGGGCAGGAAATGACGGTTTATGCCGCGCCGGAAAACCTGCAGGACTATTATGTGCTCGACGATGCGGAGAGCAAGCAGGCCGCCCTGCCCGGAAGCGGTGAAGGCGTTACGGTGAGCTTCGTTTACCGGCTCGAACTGCCGCAGACCGCTCCGCCCACTGCCACGCCGGAACCTGAGATCACTCCCACGCCCCAGCCTGCCCGGGCAATGGGCTTTGTGCAGGTGTTTTATGTGTATCAGGGGAATTCCTCCCTCGACTACTCCGAACCCGTCGCGGTATATGAGGGCCGGACGGAACTGAACGGCACGGAAGGCGCGAGGAACGGCTACCGGCTGGTTTCGGCCGAGACTGTCACCGTGACGCTGGACGCCGCCGGGAACGTGGAACCCAACCAGGTGACCTTCGTATACATGCCCGTGAACAGCGAGGTCGTGATGCCCGAACTGATCGTGCAGTATTTTGCCGAAGACGGGACGCAGGTCGCCACATCGACCCTGCTGACGCTGCACGTCGGCGAGAACGAGGTTTTCGCCTCCCCGGTGGATCTGGCGGAAGGATATGAGCAGATCACGCCTTCCTTTACGGTCAGGGTGGATGAACTGGGGAAAGCGGATTCCGACCTTGTGACCTTCTATTACCGCAAGCCGAAAAGCGGCGACGAGGGGAAGGACAGCTATCAGGTCATCCCCGCCAGCGGCTATGCCCGCGCCAAGAACGATTCGGTCAACCTGCGCTCCTCGCCGTATACGGGGAACGACAGCAACGTGATCGGGAAAATCAGCAAGACGGACGTTATCGAAATCAAGGGTACCGCTACGATCGGTGGCAAATGGTATTATGTGAGCGTCAACGGGCGTCAGGGATACGTGAGCGCCAGCGTGGTGAACGAGCTCTCCGAGGCGGACGTGCAGGTGCTGCTCGGCCTGAATAACGGCGATGAAGAAGGCCAGGCAGACAGCGGCCTCATCGAGCGCTGGGCGCAGACGAAGAAGAAGGTCTGGTTCCGCGCCGAACCCAACGGGAAAAAGATCAAGGAACTGAAAAAAGGCACCCGTGTCTTCGTGGACGAGATGACGGACGACGACGGGACCCTCTGGTGCAGGATCCGCTACAGCAATAAGGAAGGCTATGTCATGTCCGAATTCCTGGACATTTACACGTCCGCGGAATCCCAGAATTATCAGCTTTCCCTGCGCTCCCCGGTGCCTACCCGCACGGTGCCGGCGACCCGGGTGCCCACCTCCACTCCGACGGCCTTTATCCCGACCCCGACCCCGACCATGCCGCCCCTGACCGCCACGCCGCTGACGACCGCCACGCCGCTGCCCTATTCCGGTTACGCAATCACGAACGCGCGTGCGGTCATCCGCGACGGCCTGAGCACGGAAAACCAGGCGCTGGCGACCCTGAACGGCGAGACGCTGCTCATGATCCAGGGCCAGACATATGTGAACGGCGTGTGCTGGGATTCGGTCCGCGTCGTGTCCAGCGGCGTTACCGGCTTTGTGGAGGACGACAGGCTGTTCCATGTGACGAACGAGATGGCCCAGGACTATCTGGAAATCCTGGCCACGCCGACGCCGGCCGCGACGCCTGAGAATACGCCGGAGCCCTTCATGGGCTATGCGCTGATCCTGATGGACGGCGTGCCCATGCGCCAGCAGATGAACAGCAACGCGCAGTACATCTGCGTGCTCAACGAAGGCGCCGTCGTGAGCGTGCTCAGGCAGAATACCGGCGAGGACGGCGCGAGCTGGTGCCTGATCCAGAGCGGCATGTACGTGGGCTATGTCCGGAGGGACATGCTCAGGCAGATGGCGGATATGGAAATCGTCAGCTATCTGGAAGCAATCCGCTCCAAGCCTACTCCGACACCCGCCGTGACCGCGACGCCCAGGGCACAGAGCGCCATGGCGTCCTGCTGGGGCGTCATCAAGCCGGATCACGCGAATCTGCGCTCCGAAGCCAGCCTGACAGACGGGACCTCGCTGCGCCTGATGAACCGGAATGAATTCGTTCAGGTTCAGGGCAGCTTTTTGGGCGACGACCAGCAGGTCTGGCAGCAGGTGATGTTCAACGGCATGGTGGGCTATATCCGCGCGGATTATGTGCAGATCCTGACCCAGGGCGAGCTGAACAGCGTGGTCACGAGCGAAGAATTCAAAAGCGCGAATATCACCGAAACGACGGTGACCGGCGCTGATTCGATCCAGTCCTATGAATCCTATCTGGTGAACCAGCGGAACAATCCCGCCATTTCTTCTTCCTATGAACCTTTCAACCCGTATACGACCCCGGCGGCCGTGATCGCGGTGGCCACAGAGGCGGTGCCGACGCCGGGTATCACGATGCCCCCGATGCCCGAAGCGACGATCATCATCGACCCGGACCGCACTCCCCAGCCGAACGCGGCGGGCGGCATCTCCTTCGGGACCGTGCTGGCGGGCGCCGGGATACTCGCCGTGGCGGGCGGCGCCGTGTTCGCGTGGCAGGCTATCCGCGGCAAGAAACGCCGCCAGGCCCTGCGCCGGGCGCAGGCGATCCAGCGCAGACAGCAGCGGCCGGAACCGGAAGCGCCCGAAGAGCGCCGTCCCGCGGCTTACCGCCGGGATGCGCCGGCCGGATTCGACAGGGATATGGAAAGCACTGCGTTACATGCACGCCCGGTCCGGCGCGGAACGGGGGACGAAGGCGAGGTCGTTTCACCCCGGACGAGGGTCGTTCCTGCCGTGGAGCCGGATGGCACCCGGCAGTTCCGGCGCCCGCAGCTGAATACTGAACGGCCGGAAACGCCAGCGGAGCCGGAGATCCCGACCGCGCGCCCGGCGGCGTCTGAAGAGGCACCTTCCGGACTGCCGCGCCGGCACCGCAGGACAGAACGCAATCACTATGATGAGGATGGTTTTTGACAGATGACGCGGCATTTTACGAGATACGTGCTGCTCGGCCTGACCGCTGTGTGCCTGGCGGTATTCTGCGCCTGCGCCTGCGCTGAGCCGGACTGGCTGGATATGCCGCAGGAGCTTGCCGACAGGCTGGCATCTGCGGGGGAGACGGTCATCGAGCCGGTCGAACCGGTTCCGCAGCACGTGCGCAAGCTCCTGGAGATAGCGCGCGCGGAGATCGGTTACCGCGAGCAGCGCGGCAATGTCACAAAGTTCGGCCAGTGGGCCGGCAACCCTGCGGCGGAATGGTGCGCGGAATATCTGTGCTGGTGCGTGGACCAGGTGGATCAGCAGACCGGCAGCAAGATCCTGACGGTATACTATCCGATGTACGGGAGCAAAAACGTCGGCATGCGCTGGTTCCTCAAAGAAGGCCGTTATATCGCCCGCCGCGGCACCGTGCCCGGCTGGGGCTCCCAGTGGTACATCGGCAGCGGGGATGCGATCGGCAAAAACGGGTATATCCCGCAGCCCGGCGACTGGGCCTTCTTTGCCCAGTCATCCGCCGGGGATACGACCCACGTGGCCATGGTGGAGTTCTGCACCCGCGACAGGGAAGGCACTGTCCGCATCTACGCGCTGGAGGGAAACAAGCCCGACCGCGTGCAGGAAACGGTGTATAAGCAGACGGAGGAGACGATCCTCGGTTACGGTACGGTTTTCGACCTGGCGGACCTGGTGATCAAGGGGGGCTGCGAGGGCAAAAAAGTCACCCGGCTGCAGCAGATGCTGGCGGACGTGGGCCTGCTGGATCCCGCATATGTGACCGGCACTTACGGCAACCACACAGCGGAAGCCATCCGCAGCTTCCAGAAATCCCAGGGGATCGAGCAGACCGGCGTCGCGGGGCAGCAGACCCAGCTGGCGCTGCAGCACTATACCGAGCGCTACCGCGAGGATCATCCGGAGTACTGGGAAGTTGAGGAGGACGACGCTACGTTCACCTTCGGAAAAGCCGGATAAGCGGCGGCCGGAGAGGAAGCAATTATATACGGTGCCGTTGTCTTTCTGAATCATTTACCGAAAAAACAGCGTACTGCACCCTCCTGACAGGGCATTCCCGGTCAGAGGGCGGAAGGGAGTCTTGGTCGAAGCTATGCCGTCTTATCAGGACGATAACCAATATTTTACCCGCATGGGAGCCGGGCAGGGCGATTCCCAGCGCAGCGCGGGCAGCGTTCCGCCGCCTGTGCAGCTGGATCCGTCGCTGTTCGGGCCGGATGAGCCGCCGGTATTCCCGCAGGAGGGGTATGCGCCTCAGCAGGGCTATATGCCGGGAGGGGCACAGATGCCCGGAGCGATGCCGCTGAACACCGGCGCATACCCGCAGGGCCAGATGCCGCCGAACACCGGCGCGTATCCTCAGGGCCAGATGCCGCCGAACGTCGGCGCTTATCCCCAGGGCCAGATACCGCCGAACGGCGGATACGCCTATCCGCAGGGTCAGATGCCGCAGCAGCGCATGGCCGGGCAGGCACCGCCTGTTTTCCAGGAGCAGCTGCCGGATGACGGAGAGGACGACGAGCCGGAGGCATCGACGCCGCCTCAAAAAGGCAAGTGGAAAACGGTCAAGCCCTCCGGCAAGGCCGGCTACCACGTGCCCCGTACGGGCGTTGTGAGCCGTAAAAAGCGGAAAGGCGTGCCCTATGTGCTGTTTGCCGTGGCGGTGCTGGGTATCACAGCCTTTGCCGCGATCCGTCATTACGCGCCGAAGGATGCGATGTACGGCTATGTTTCGGCGGGCGTCCTCAGCTCCCGTTATACAGGCAGCGCCATGGTGGTGCGGGACGAAACGGTATACACCCAGGAGAGCATCTCCCAGATCGACTATACCGCCGAGGAAGGCACCAACGTCGACCGTACCACGGTCATCTGCACCGTCTATACATCGGGCTTCAACACCCGTGAGCTGACAACGCTGAAGCGTTTCCGCGACCAGATCAAGGACTATCACAAGACGCTGATCTCCTCGTCCGGCGCGGCCCGCGACGCGCGGCTCACGACCCTGGACACCCAGGTGCGCGAACAGGCGAAAATGACCAGGCAGATGATCCAGGAGAGCCGGGGCAATCTGCTCAACCAGGAGGACATGCTCACGGAGACGCTCCAGTCCCGCCAGAGCTATCTGCACCAGAAATATCCGGACGATCAGAAGCTTTCACGCCTTTACGACGACGAGAACAATCAGCTGCAGCGCATTTCCAGCTGGACCAAGCAGTATGCCGCTGCTTCGGACGGCATCGTCAGTTTCTATACGGACGGCTACGAGCCGGTGCTGAACCTGGGGACCTACCTCAATTTCTCTCCCGGCGAGGTCCGGAACATGTACAACGGCTATATTCCAGCCAACCCCGCCGCGACGCGGAACACCGTTTCCATCTACCGTCTGATCAAGGACGGCCGCTGGGCGGTACTGATGCTCTGCGACGACACGGACTGGACGCCGGTCACTGGGCAAACTTATAAACTGCTGATCGAATCCTTTGAAAACACGGTGGTCGACGCCACGGTGGAAAGCTTTACCCGCGCCGGCGGCGAGCTGCTGGTGCGCCTGAGCGTGAACTCGGGCGACGTGCGCGACATCCTGTATATCCGCTCGTGCCAGGTACAGCTGGGTGAAAACGTGGACAGCCTGACGGTGCCCACCCGCGCGCTGTATTCCCAGATGGGGCAGACCGGCGTGGTCATCGTTGACGAGAACGGCAACAACTATTTTACCCAGGTGACGGTCATTTCCACCCAGGGCGACGTCACCCACATCGTTCCCAGAAATACCGGCGTGCTGTATGAAGGGATGCTGGTGAAGCTGTTCTGACATTTTTATAAAAAAGCTGAAACGGTGTGACACCGTTTTGCCAATATGCCGTCCCCTTTCAAGCGGGAACGGCATTGATGTCTGCCTCTGAAAAGTGTACAATACCATCCGTCAGCACGGTATGGATATATGCTGACAGAGAAGGAGGTTCCTCAGATGAAGGAAGGAAGACCGGACGCCAAGCCGATCATTACATATCTTATCATTGTAACGCTGATCATCATCCTCGCCAACGCTTTCCTGTTCCCGCGCATTCTCAACGCGACCGTAGAGGAGGTTTCCTACACACAGTTCTTGGAACTGCTGGAAAACGGGGACAAGGGCTTCAGGATCACTGAAGCCCGGCTGGACGATACCCACCGCACATTGGAATTCAAGGCGGAAAATCCGACCACCAGAGAATCGAAGTATTATGTGACCAACATATGGCCGGATGACGAAAGCCTGCTGAACCGGCTGACCTCGAATAATGTCAGGATTGTCGTTCAGATCCCGACGCAGACCAGCCCGATCCTGGGCTTCCTGATTTCCTGGTTCCTGCCGATCATCATGTTCATGGTCATCGGCCAGGTGCTGCTGCCCAAGATGATGCGCGGCGCGGGAGACCAGAACGTGCTTTCCTTCGGCAAGGCGAACGCGAAGATCTATATCGAATCTCAGACGGGCAAGACCTTTGACGATGTGGCGGGCCAGGACGAAGCCAAGGAACAGCTGCGCGAGATCGTGAGCTACCTGCACGACGGCGACCGCTACCGCCAGATCGGCGCGAAGCTGCCGAAGGGCGCGCTGCTGGTGGGCCCTCCGGGCACCGGCAAGACGCTGCTGGCCAAGGCCGTCGCCGGAGAAGCGGGCGTGCCTTTCTTCTCCATCAGCGGTTCGGAATTCGTGGAAATGTTCGTGGGCATGGGTGCCGCCAAGGTGCGCGACCTGTTCAAGCAGGCGACCGAGAAAGCGCCCTGCATCGTGTTTATCGACGAGATCGACACCATCGGCAAAAAGCGTGACGCCGCGGCGGGTATTTCCGGCGGAAACGACGAGCGCGAACAGACGCTGAACCAGCTGCTGGCGGAAATGGACGGCTTCGACGCGGCCAAGGGCGTTGTCATCCTTGCCGCTACCAACAGGCCGGAGATCCTGGACCCCGCCCTGCTGCGTCCCGGACGCTTTGACCGCCGGATCCCGGTGGAACTGCCGGATCTGAAGGGACGTATCGCCATCCTGAACGTGCATGCCAGGGACGTCAAAATGGCCCCCGGCATCGATATGTCCGTCATCGCCCGTGCCACTTCCGGCGCGTCAGGCGCGGAACTGGCCAATATCATCAACGAAGCGGCGCTGCGGGCCGTACGCGAAGGCCACGAGTTCGTCACTCAGGACGACCTGATGGAGAGCGTGGAGACCGTTATCGCCGGCTACCAGCGCAAAGGCGCCGTGATCTCCGAACGTGAAAAGCGGGTCATCGCTTACCATGAGATCGGCCATGCCCTGGTGGCGGCGAAGCAGAAGAACGCCGCGCCCGTGACCAAGATCACCATCATCCCGCGCACCAGCGGTGCCCTCGGCTACACCATGCAGGTGGAAGAGGACGAGAAGGTGCTCCTGAGCAAGGAGGAGGCCATGATCCAGCTGGCCACCCTTACCGGCGGGCGGACGGCTGAGGAGATCGTGTTCAATTCCATCACTTCCGGCGCGTCCAATGACATCGAAAAAGCCACACGCCTCGCCAGGGCTATGGTGACTCGCTACGGCATGTCCGACCAGTTTGACATGGTGGCACTGGAAACAGTGACCAACCAGTATCTGGGCGGGGATGCGTCCTTGGCCTGCAGCGCGGAAACAGCTTCCAGGATCGACGAGGAAGTGAACGCCATCATCCGCCAGGCCCACGAAAAGGCCCGGTCCATCATCAGCGAAAACCGGCAGAAACTGGACGAGCTGGCGGAATACCTGCTGGACCGCGAGACCATTACCGGTGAAGAATTCATGGCCATCCTGAACCGTCCCGAGCGCCTGGAAGAGGCAGAAATACCCAAACTGAACTGAAAAGCGCCTGAATGAAGGCAATCCAGGCAGACTGCGGCTGTACGTGCTTCCGCACGCGGCAGACCGCAGTTTTTTGTATGGTTATAGCAATAAAACACCAAGTGGGTGATTGCTCAACGCTGTACCGATACTTGACATCACCGGATTTCTGTGGGACAATATACGGGAAAAATCCCGCAGCGGTGCGGATCATGCAGCATAGAAAGGCGGTTTGCATATGTCAAGGCGTACGACCCTGCTATTACTCCGGCAACCAAATATTGCCAGAATCTGCTTGTCCAAAGGGCCGGCTGCTTTGTCATCGTCAGTCGCCGATGCTTCGGCATCGCCTCCTTCCTCTTCCGCGCAATCCAGCCCTTTGTCCGGCGTATCTTCTTGGCAACATTTAATTGCCGGAGTAATAACAGCTGTACTGTGCGTGGTTTTGTTCAGCATTTCTGTGTTTCCGGCGGCAGCGGAGGGCATGCATGATTTTTCCGTGTATTCCGCCGGTCTGGACGCCGCGTTTGAAGCCGGAAACGTGACCTTGAAGGAACTGCCGATGGGCGGCCTGAAGCTTGGGATCGGCGATGTGGTGATCCCCGCCGCCTATGAAGGACAGGCGGAGACCGCTGAAATCGAAGCCGGCCTCAGTGCGCTGCAGCTTGTTTCCGTTGCGCCGGACGGCAAGGCGGCGATGCTGACGGACGGCAGTGGGCTGTACAGCTGGTTTGACGGAAAGCTGCGGATGCTGGCGTACAATCTGCAGCGCGGCGTGAAAGATACTTACGGAAACCTGGAAAAACCCTGGCAGAACCCATACAGAGCATACTTTCCGGGCCGTCTCGGGGATGTGGCGTGGTCGCCGGACGGACGGTACGCTGTCATCGCGACCTGTGAAGCTGTCATCATCAGGGCGCAATATAATTATAATCCTCATCTGATAGATATGAAAACGGGGGATGTTTTCCCGGTGGCGGCTTATGGCAGAAAAATAATAAAGGAAAAAGTCGGCGGCGTTACAGCTGCCTGCTTCAGCCGGGACGGGCGCTACGCTTATTACATGGTGTACGGGAATATCGGGGGAAACCGCTCGACGCTGATCCGTTACGACATTCCGGAGGACAGTCTCGAGAGCTGCTGCTCTGTCGTAGACTTTGATTACTATCCGCAGATGTACGAATTGCGGGACGGGTCGCTGATGATCATTCAGGACTACGATTTCAGAAGGAAAAACCTGTACACGCGGCCCGGTATCGCCCGATATATGAATAACGGGTACGGATGGATGCGCTTCGGTCAGAGCCTGCCGGTCGAAGGTGCGAAGGCCTTTCCGAATTATCTCCAGTATTCGGCGGAATCAGGATATGCCATAGATCTGATCAGATCCGGTGGAAACAGGGTGGTATTTCAGCGCTTCCTTCCGGACGGCGGCTTCGAAGGTCTGAACGAGTACTGGGCCTTTGATCTGGAGAATGGAACGCCTGTCAGGCTGACGTATGACCAGGTCAGGGATACTGCCGTTGAACCGGCCAAGAAAGGGACCGGGCCATATGATTATGAGATCATAGATGGGGCGGCGCTTTCGCCCGACGGGCAGTACGTACTGTTCAGAACATATACGGCAGGCGTCGGCGAAGAAAAACGCTCATGGCAGCTGCGGCTCGTCCGGCTCAGTGATATGAAGATGATCAAGGTGAACGGCATTGAACCGGAAAAGATCATGCTGAAGCGCAGCCAGGAAAACAGCATCGAATGGAACAGCGGCGTGCTGCTGATCGTGCTGGCTGACGGCCTGCATTCCTTTGTGATAGAGTGATACTGCCGGGCAGAACAATGAATATCCATCAGGCGCTGCCTGTAGGAAAAGAAACAGAATAGCCGGGGTGAGCGAGTTATGAAAATCGTATTGAAAAATCTGACGAAAATCTTTCCCAGCCGGAACAAGAAAGTGGGCGGCGAGGTCATAGCCGTCAACAACTTCGATTTTGAGATCCCTGACGGCAAGCTGATCGGCTTGCTGGGGCCCTCCGGCTGCGGCAAAAGTACCGCTCTGAACCTGATCTGCGGCCTGGAACCTCCGACCAGCGGGCAGATCTTCTTCGGCGACGCGGACGTGACGCACCTTCCGCCTGAAAACCGCGGCGTCGGCCTGGTGTTCCAGAATTATGCCCTTTATCCGCACCTAACGGTCGAAGAGAACATCATGTTCCCGCTGAAAAACCTGCGCGGGAAAGACAGGCTAAGCTGGGAGGAAATGAAGGAGCGCGTCAATAAGGTCGCCAAGCTGGTCCAGATCGAGCAGCTGATGGAACGCAAGCCCAGCGAGATGTCGGGCGGCCAGCAGCAGCGCGTGGCGATCGCCCGCGCGCTGGTCAAAATGCCCCGTGTGCTGCTGCTGGACGAGCCTCTGTCCAACCTGGACGCCCGCCTGCGCCTGCAGACCCGTGAGGAGATCCGCAGGATCCAGCAGGAAACGGGCATCACCACCATCTTCGTCACCCATGACCAGGACGAAGCCATGAGCATTTCCGATATGATCGTCGTGATGAAGACCGGTATTGTGCAGCAGATCGGCCCGCCCCAGGAGGTTTACGACGACCCTGCCAACCTGTTCGTGGCGCAGTTCCTGGGTACGCCTCCCATCAATGTGTTCGACGCAGATGTGCGCGGCAGCTGGCTCCGTATCGGCGACCGCGAGGTGCTGGAGGTGCCGGGCATAAGCGATCGGCTGGTGACGGCCGCGATCCGGCCGGAGGGCTTTATTCCCGCGGCGCAGGGCCGTTTCGTGAGCAAACTGGAGCGTGTGGAGGTCATGGGCAGGGATACCAGCGTCGTGTCCGCGCATCCCGCCAGCAGGAATCCCTTCATCCGTTCCATCATTCCCGCCAACAGCCGGATGGCGCAGGACGGCACCCAGGTCGCCTTTGACCTGTATCCCAACAAGGTGTTCATTTTCGACGCGGAAACCGACGAGCGCATCCGCTTTGAGGTGAAGGACGGGGATGTGCGATGAAAAAGAACGATCTCAAGGGCTGGCTGTACCTGCTCCCGGCGATCCTGTTCCTGGGCGCGTTCATGGTGTACCCGCTGTTCGACGTGCTGATCTATTCCTTTGAGGAGGGCTACAACTCCGCCTCCCAGACCTACCACGGCATCGGACTGTACAATTACGCCTATGTCCTGCACGACCCCTATTTCCTGCAGGCGGTGCGCAATACCTTCCTGCTGGTCATCATCACGGTGCCGGTGTCCACGGGCATCGCGCTGCTGATCTCCCTGGGCCTCACCGCCATCAAGCCGCTTCGCAATCTGTTCCAGACCGTCTACTTCCTGCCCTACGTCACCAATACGCTGGCGGTGGGCCTGGTATTCATGATCCTGTTTAAAAAGACGGCCTATACCGACGGCCTGGTGAACCTGATGATCCAGTGGTTCGGGGGACAGTCTGTGGACTTTATTGACGGTCCTTACTGGGCCAAGATGTTCGTGCTGTGTTTCTATACGGTCTGGGTGGTCATGCCCTTCAAGGTGCTGATCCTGACCAGCGCGCTGGCTTCGGTCAATCCCGACTATTACAGCGCTGCGAAGATGGATGCGACGCCCAGATGGCGCGTATTCTCCAAGATCACGCTGCCCATGATCTCGCCGATGATCTTTTATCTGGTGATCACCGGCTTTATCGGCGCATTCAAGGCGTATTCCGACGCCATCGCCCTCTTCGGCACGGACCTGAACGCCGCAGGAATGAACACCATCGTCGGCTATGTCTACGATATGCTGTACGGCAACAGCGGCGGCTATCCTTCCTTCGCTTCGGCGGCTGCGCTGATCCTGTTTGCAATCGTCCTGACGATCACCTGCATGAATCTGCTGATCAGCAAGAAGCATGTGCATTACTGAGGAGGTGAGAGCATGCAGGCAAACATGGATTACAAACGCATCGAGCGCCGCGCCGCAGCGCGCAAGCGCGCCTTCACGACGCTGGATTACGTGTTTCTGGGCGTCTGGGCGGTCATGGTGCTGTTCCCGTTCTACTGGATGCTGCTGACCTCCGTCAAGAGCTACAGCGCCTATAACTCGGAATATATCCCGCAGTTCTTCACCCTGTCGCCGACCCTGGAAAACTATGCGGACGCGTTTTCCGCGGTGCCGCTGGCCAGATATTTCCTCAATACCATCATATTCACGGTGCTTACCACCGGCCTCATGATGGTGGTGATCGTTCCTGCGGCGTTTGCGTTCGCCCGTCTTGAGTTCAAGGGAAAGCAGCTCGCTTTCACCGTTTTCCTCTCGCTGATGATGATCCCCAACGAGCTGGTAGTCATCACCAACTTTGTGACCATTACCAACCTGAAGCTGCGGAACACCTTCACCGGCCTGATTCTGCCTTCGATCACGTCCGTGTTCTACATCTACCTGCTGAAGGAGAATTTTGAACAGATCCCGGACGAACTGTACCGGGCTGCGCGGGTGGACGGCACAACGGATTTCGAATACCTGATTCGCGTCATGATCCCCATCAGCAAGCCCACGCTGGTGACCATCGTGATCCTGAAGGTCATCGAGTGCTGGAACTCTTACGTGTGGCCGCGCCTAATCACCGACAATCCGAATTACTACCTGGTGTCCAACGGCATCCAGGAGATCCGAGAAAACGGCTTCGGCAGGGAGAATATCCCGGCGATGATGGCAGCGGTGGTCGTGATTTCAGTGCCGCTGATCATCCTGTTCCTGGTGTTCCATAAAAAGATCATGGCCGGCGTGTCCAGGGGAGGGCTGAAAGGATGAAAAAGTGGACCAGATACCTGGCGCTCCTTCTGCTCCTGGCCCTGTGCGTAACCCTGACCGGCTGCCACGGCTCCCAGAATTCCAGCGCTTTCGCGATCCCCCAGAACTTTGACGAAAGCCGGAAATATGAAGTGACCTTCTGGGCGAAAAACGATACCAACAAGGTGCAGACCGCCATCTATGAAAAGGCGATCGCGGATTTTCAGGCCCTGTATCCGAACATCACGGTCAAAATGCGCCTGTACTCCGATTACAACCGCATCTATAACGACGTCATCACCAACATCTCCACCCAAACGACCCCGAACGTCTGCATCACCTATCCGGACCATATCGCGACCTATCTGACCGGCAGCAACGTGATCGTGCCGCTGGACGACCTGTTCGATAACGCGCGTTACGGCCTGGGCGGCAGCGAACTGAAATACGAGGGTCCCAGGCGCGACGAGGTGGTGCCGCAGTTCCTGAACGAGTGCGTTATCGGCGGGCACTATTACGCGCTGCCCTACATGCGCTCCACCGAGGCCTGCTATATCAACAGGACCTATGTGGAAAAGCTGGGCTATACCGTGCCAGACATCCTGACCTGGGACTGGATCTGGGAGGTCGCGGACGCTGCGGCGCAGAAGGATGCCGACGGAAACTACCTGGTCAACGGGCAGAAGGTCATGATTCCCTTCATCTACAAGTCCACCGACAATATGATGATCCAGCTGCTCAGGCAGAGCGGCGGGGGATACTCCACGCCGGAGGGGAAGATCGAGATCTTCAACGACGTGACCAGGAAGCACCTGCTGACGGTGAACGAGCACGTGAAGAACGGCGCTTTCTCCACCTTTAAGATCTCCAGCTATCCGGGCAACTTTCTGAACGCGGGGCAGTGCATCTTCGCCATCGATTCCACCGCCGGCGCTACCTGGATGGGCACCGATGCCCCCCTGATGGACATCGCGCCGGACAAAGTGGTGCCCTTTGAAACGGTGGTGCGCCCGATCCCGCAGATCGATCCGGAGCATCCGAAAATGATCTCCCAGGGACCGTCCATATGCGTGTTCAACAAAACCGATCCGCAGCAGGTGCTGGCCAGCTGGCTGTTCGCCCAGTACCTGATCACCAATGAGGTGCAGACGAGTTACGCCGAGACCGAGGGCTATGTGCCGGTTACCCTCAAAGCCCAGCAGACGCCGGAATACCAGGATTACCTGAGCCGCTCCGGCGAGGACAACGAAGAGCACTATTACGTGAAGATCGACGCCACGCGCCTGCTGCTCAGCCATACGGCGGATACCTTCGTGACGCCGGTGTTCAATGGCTCCGCTTCCCTGCGCGACGCCGCGGGACAGTTGATCGAAGAGGTTGCCAAGGCGACCCGCAGGAAGAAGACGGTGGACGATGCCTTTATCGCTTCGCTGTATGATCAGGTGAGCTCGCTGTACCGCCTGGATCAGATCGGCGCGGAGGCTGAGGAAGACCCGACCGATTCCTCGGACCTCGGTCCCCTGCCCGGCACCGCGGTGACACTGCTGTGCGCGCTGGCGGCTGCCTGGGTGCTGATGGGCGTTTATGCGCTCCGCCAGAAGCTGAAAAAACGTAAAAACTGACAGATTTCTATTTACTTCAAACATGAAAATGAGTATAATAAGCGTGGTTCCCAAATCATGAAAGGAGATTCATTCAAATGAAAAAGCTGATTGCTGTTGCCCTGATGCTGACCGTTCTTACCTGCGCCTGCGCTGCTATGGCTGCGGAAGCCGAAAAGACCGTGATGACCCATGCGGACTTTATGGCGGCTGAGCTGGATACCGAAGTCGTGGTTGAAACCTATGTCCAGGCCAAGCAGGGCTGGTGGGAAAACAACGGCGTAGGCAACGCCACCATCTATACCCAGGCTGCGGATGGCGCCTATCTGCTGTACAATCTGCCCCTGTCCAAGGAAGCTTATGAAGCGCTGGTTCCCGGCACGAAGATCCGCGTGACCGGCTACAAGGCCGAATGGAGCGGAGAGGTCGAAATCATCGACGCCACCTATGAAGTGCTGGAATCTGAAGCCTGGCTCGCAAAGCCCGTGGACGTGACCGCTCTGCTGGGCACGGATGAACTGGCTGCCCATCAGAATGAGCTGGTTGCCTTCAAGGGCGCGACTATCGCTGCGAAGAAGGACGCCGCCGGCAATGACGCCGCGTTCCTGTACAACTGGGATGGCTCCGGTTCTGTCGGCAACAACAACGACCTGTATTTCGACGCTGTGATCAACGGCGCTACCTATACCTTCACCGTTGAATCCTATCTGTGCGCGGAAGGTACCGATGTGTACCAGGCTGTGACCCAGCTGAAGGTTGGCGACGTGGTTGACATGGAGGGCTTCCTCTACTGGTACAACGGCGCGAACCCCCACATCACTTCTGTGAAGGCCGCCCAGTAATTCTTATGTTGCCAAGCTCCTCCTTCGGGAGGAGTTTTTTCTGTCATGGGGTGAATCGTTTTGTTTGAAAAAGTCTTGCAGGAGATACGAAATCACGATACCATCATCATCCACCGTCATCATCATCCCGACGGGGACGCGCTGGGCAGCCAGATCGGACTCAAGCACCTGATCAGGCGCAATTATCCGGACAAGCGCGTGTACGTGGCGGGAGACGCAGCGGGCCGCTACGCCTTTATGGCGGATTCGGTCATGGATCAGGTGGACGACAGCCTCTATCCGGAAGCGCTGGCTTTCGTGCTGGATACCTCTGCCAGAGCGCTGATCAGCGATGAACGGTATACCCGGGCGCACCGCACTGTCCGCATCGATCACCACCTGTTCGTGGAGAAGATCGCGGACGTGGAGGTGACGGACAGCAGTTTCGAAAGCTGCTGCGGGCTGGTGACCGCCATGGCGCAGGAGTGCGGGTGGACGCTTACACCTGAAGCTGCGACGGCGCTGTACACGGGCATGGTGACAGATTCGGGGCGTTTCCGTTACGACGCCACCTCAGCGCGGACCTTCAGGCTGGCGGCGTACCTGATGGAACAGCCCATCGACACGGAAAAGCTGTACCGCGATCTCTATTCGGTGGAACTGAAGGAACTGCGGCTGAAAGCGGCGTTTATCGGGAAAATAGCGCTGTCAGCGCATGGTGTCGCCTATATCCGGACCACCCGGGATGAACTGGCGGCCATGGACTGCGACTCCTTCACGGCTTCCCGCGGCATGGTCGGCGTCATGGCGGACGTGCGCGGCGTGGATATCTGGGTCAATTTCACGGAAACGGAGCGGGGAATTCTCTGTGAGCTGAGGTCCGGGCCGTATAATATCAACCCCGTCGCCGTCAAATACGGCGGAGGAGGCCACGCCAAGGCCAGCGGCGCGACGGTGCAAAGCTGGGACGAGGCCATGCGGATGCTGGAGGATCTGGACAGAATGGCGGAGGAACGCGCATGAGACAGGAGATCATTCAACGAATCACTGAAAAGATCCGCGAGTATGGCCGGATCATGCTGTTCAGGCATATCCGCATGGACGGCGACTGCACAGGCGCGACCAAGGGCCTGCGGGAGATCCTGCGCCTGACCTATCCGGACAAGGAGATCCTGATCGTGGACGGCCAGACCTCAGAATTTCTGGCTTTTCTCGGTCCGGACGACGCGCCGGTGGCGGACGGGGTATACCGGGACGCGCTGGGCATCGTGATCGATACCTCGGACCGGTCCCGAATCTCCAATCAGAAATACGCCCTCTGCCGTGAGCTGATCAAGATCGATCATCACATCGAGGGCGACCGGTACGGCGATATCTCCTGGGTGGAGGAGGATCGGCCTTCCGCCTCAGAGATGATCGCTGCCCTGTATGAGGCGAACCAATCGGAATGGAAGATCAACGCCCAAGGAGCGACTTACATCTATCTGGGCATGGTCACGGACACGGGCCGGTTCAGGTTCGGCGGCGTCAACGGGGACACCATGCGGCTGGCCGGTCTGCTGCTGGACAAGGGCATCGATACCGAGACGCTGTACGCGCAGCTGTACCTGAAGGATTACGAATCGCTCAAATTCAGGGCATATGTATATGAGCATATGCAGCGTACAGCCAACGGTGCGGCATACATTTACGTCGACCTGAGCATGCAGGAGCAATTCGGCCTGAGCTTTGAAGCCGCCTGCAACGTGATCAATTATCTGGAAGGCATCCGTGACTGCCTGTGCTGGCTGGCCTTTATCGAAAGCGACAGGCCGGAGGACGGCATCCGTGTCCGCCTGCGCTCACGGTTCATGACCATCAACGAGCTGGCCGGGCGCCATCACGGCGGCGGACACGCCTGCGCCAGCGGCGCGACTGTGTACAGCCGTGAGGAGGCGGACCAGCTCGTCCGGGAATCGGACGAAGCGGTCAGGCAATATAAGGAATCGCACCAGGGCTGGATGTGATTATTCTTCAATACTGAAAACGGGCCGCGTCCGGTAGGACGCGGCCCGCTGCTTATGCTGTTGTGTCAGAAAACCGGTCAGTTGGCGTATTCGCACTCGTCGATCGCATCCTGGAAAGCGCCGTTGATCTTGGATTCGAGCTCGTCAGGCTTCATGCCCAGGCAGTTCTTGAGCAGAGCGGTGACCTGGTTGCGGGCGACGTCGCTGCCCTTGAACACGGGGGAGGTGAAGTAAGCGTCGGTCATGCTCATGCCGACCTTGACGCTCTGAGCGGCGATCATGTCTCCGCCGTCAGCCTTGGCCAGGTATCCCTGGTATTCAGCGTTATCCATAACGGACTTGATGGCGGGCATATAGCCGGAAGCGATGGAGAAGCGGGCCTGGAAGGTGGCGTCAGTGGTGAGGTACTTCACCAGCAGCCAGCTGGCCAGGATCTCCTGGACGGGCTTCTTGTAAGCGAAGATGCAGACGCTGGGGCCCTGGGAGATCGCCTTGGCGTTGGCGGGATCCACCTGGGGCATGGGCACGATGCCGACTTCGAAGGGATAGCTGCCGTCATCGTTCTTCTTGGGGCGCTGATGGGTCGCGCCGGCGGAGGAGCCGATGGACATGTAGCTGCGCATTTCTTCGGTGCTGACGAACAGGCCGGAAGTATAGGTACCGTACAGGCCGGCGGTGGTCACATAGCCCTTGTTGTACCAGCCGTTGATCTTGCGGATGAAGTCCTTGTTCTGGTCGTTGTCGAACAGATAGTGCGGTTCGGCGGCGCTGGTGTAGGGGGTGCCGAGCTGTTCGGTCATGGTAATGAACCAGTTGCCTTCAGAGTCATAACCCAGCGGGATGGATTTCGGGTTGATTTCCTTGATCTTGGCGCAGACGGCTTCCAGATCGTCCCAGGTGACAGGCGCGGTCAGATTGTTCTCATCGAAGAAGGTCTTGTTGTAGTAGAGCACTTCGGTGGACTTGTAGAAGGGCAGGGCGTACATCTTGCCGTCGCCCAGGGAAGCGCCTTCCTTGTAGTAACCGGGGATGAAGTCAGCCTTCTGTTCCGCGGTCAGGCCTACGACGGGATGGTCGATCAGCTCGTCCAGTACCTGGATGCTGCCGGCCTGGTCATTGTAAGCAGCCACATGGTCCATGTAGCAGAAGGCGATGTTGGGCTCGTTGCCGGCGGGGAGCTGTTCCTTCACGGTGTTCAGGATGCCGTTGTAGCTGCCGCCCACGTTTTCAAGCTCGACGTGGATGTTGGGATAGGTCTTGTTGAACTCAGCGATGGCTTCGTTAATGATGGCCAGCTGATCGTCCTTGGTGATGACGTGATAGAACTTGAGGGTCACTTCGCTGCCGTCGTAGCCTTCGGCCGGGATCGCGTCGGCAAAGGCGGATACGCAGGACAGGAGCATCAGCAGAGCCAGTGCGAGAGACAGGATCTTCTTCATAGTTTCCTCCCTATGTTGATAAGTAATATGTCGTTAATGGCAAAAGCCGATTAACCTTTGATACCGCTGCGGCTGACGCCGGCCATGATGTACTTGCGCAGGAAGATGAACACCAGGAACAGCGGGGCGGAGACCAGTGCGACGGCGGCCATCTGCACGGGATAGTTGGTGTCGCCGGAGATATCCGTGAAGGCGTCGCGAAGGCCGTTGGTGACCAGGCGGTGTGCTTCGTCGTTGGCGACCAGCCGCGGCCAGATGTAGCTGTTCCACGCGCCCATCATCTTGAGGATGGTGATGGAGATCAGGGTGGGCAGCGCCAGGGGCACCATGACCTTCCACAGGTATTTCCAGTCGCTGGTGCCGTCCACCTTGGCGGCCAGGTACAGCTCGTTGGGGATCTGCAGGAAGTTCTGGCGCAGCAGATAGATGTAGAAAACGCTGACCAGGAAGGGTACGATCAGGGCGACAAACTTGTTCATCCAGCCCAGCTGGGACACTGTCATATAGTTGGTGATGGTGAACAGCTCGCCGGGGATCATCATGGTGGCCAGCAGCCCGGCGAAGAGCAGTTCCTTGCCCTTGAACTGAAGGCGGGCGAAGGCGAAGGCCGTGATGATGGTGATGAAGAGAGAGAGCAGGGTGGACACGATTCCCACATAAGCCGTGTTCAGGAACAGACGGCCCAGATTAGCAGTGGTGAAGGCCTCCGCGTAGTTGGAGAGCAGTATTTGCTGCGGCCAGAGGGTCGGGCGGCTCAGCTTGTACTCATACAGCGATTTGACGGAGGAAATGAGCATCCAGTAGAAGGGAAAGAGCACGATGAACGCGATCAGGATCAGGAACAGGTATATGCCCGCCTGCCCCAAAATGGCTTTCACACGCTGATTGGAGGTGGTCTTCTGTATGTCCCTGGCCTGCATGACCTGAAGAGATTTCTGCGTCATATCATCCACCTCCCCCTCAATAATGCACGCGCTTTTTGCTGACCTGCAGGTTGATCAGCGTGACGACCAGGATCACGCCGAACAGGATCAGCGCGGCGGCGCTGGCGCGGCCCTGGTTGTTGTTGGCCAGGCTGTCGTATATGAAGCCGACCATCGTGTTCAGGCGTCCGGCGTCGTTGGCGGGGCCCATGGAAGCGCCGAATATACCGACGATGCTGGTATACTCTTTGAATCCGCCGATGAAGCCGGTGATGATGACATAGGCCAGCATCGGGGAGAGCAGCGGCACAGTGATGCGCCACAGGACACGCCAACGGGGCGTGGAATCCACCTTGGCGGCGTCGTAATACTGTTTGTTGATGCTGGTCAGTCCGCCCAGCAGGATGAGGATCTTGAAGGGCAGTGCGTTCCAGATGATGTAAACGCACATGACGAACATGTTGGCCTCATAGGAAGAACCGTAGTTGATCCAGTTGACCTTGGTGCCGCCGAACAGTTCGATGATGTTATTGACGATGCCCGCGGTGACCACGATCTCATTCTCCGTGCCCAGGAAGCTGCCGACGATGTTGAACATGGCGGCGAACACCATGCCGATGGCGATGGAGTTGGTGACATAGGGCAGGAAGAATATGGTCTGCAGTACTTTCTGGAAGCGCTTGATGGAGTGGAGCGCCACGGCGATGAGCAGGGCGAGTATGGAGGAGACGGGCACCGTGATCAGGCACAGCAGCATGGTGTTCTTCATGCACTGCACGAAGCGGCGGTAGTTGATGACCCGTTCGAAATTGGCGAAGCCGAAGTTGAAGGTCGCGCCGCCGGCTGCCTTCAGGCCGCTGTAGTTTTCCAGCAGGGACATACGCACCGTATTGATGATGGGCCATACGGTGAATATGAGCAGCAGCACGATGGCCGGCGCCAAGTACAGCCAGGCTTTCCACTGTTGTTTGCTTTCAACCATATTACTTCACCTCAAACCGGATGCGTTCTTCGTTGCCGCCGCGCTTGAACAGGAAGGTCTTGTGCGGTTTGAGCGTGTACCGCACGGTGTCGCCCTTCAGATTGAGGTTCGTGTCCGAGTCCTTCAGGGTGCGGATGATGGGGTTCAGGGAAGCTTCGTGGGTGGTCAGGATGCTGGTGGCGTGGCCCATGACCTCCACGTCCTGGAGATTGCAGATCAGGGGGCCGTTCTCGACCACGTTGAAGCCCTCGGGACGGACGCCGATGGTGACTTCCTGATCTTCCACGCCGGGAGCCGGCAGCACCGCCTGGTCGCCGATATAGACCTGGCCGCCTTCCACCTTGCCGGAGAAGACGTTGATGGGCGGCGTGCCCAGGAACCGGGCGACGAACAGGTTGGCGGGATCGTCATAGACATCCTGGGGCTTGCCGATCTGCTGCACAAGGCCGGACTTCATGACCACGATCAGGTCGGAAATGCTCATGGCCTCTTCCTGGTCATGGGTGACGAAAATGGTGGTGATCGCCGTTTCCTTCTGGATGCGGCGGATCTCTTCACGGGTCTGCAGGCGCAGGCGGGCGTCCAGGTTGGACAGCGGTTCGTCCAGCAGGAGGACCCGGGGCATTTTGACCAGCGCGCGGGCGATGGCCACGCGCTGCTGCTGGCCGCCGGAAAGCTCGCTGGGCTTGCGGTCCAGCAGCTGCTCGATCTGCACCAGTTTTGCAGCCTCGTATGCGCGTTCCTGCATCTGTTCCTTGCTGGGCCTGTCAGCGCCTTTCAGGTTTTCCAGCGGGAACATGATGTTCTGCTTGACCGTCATATGGGGGTACAGCGCGTAGTTCTGGAACACCAGGCCGATGCCGCGGTTTTCCGTGGACAACTCGGTCACGTCGTCGTCCCCGAAAAA
>JBGUIY010000009.1:0-10542 GCA_045113475.1 Christensenellales bacterium
CGCAGGGAATCCGGTAATAAGGCGTTTCATCGCTGAACACAGCGGAGAGAATCGTCGAACTGATGGACATCGTTCTGCACCCCCTGATAATACGGAAAACACCACCCATCAAGGGTGGCGTCTTCGTTTGGTGAGCCCGGCGGGATTCGAACCCACGACCTTTTGATTCGTAGTCAAACACTCTATCCAGCTGAGCTAAGGGCGCAAAGCGTTCCGTTCAACGGAACGTGAAATATTATAGCGCAGATTCAGGGAAAAAGCAAGCTTTTTTTTCGGAAAAAGGACTTTTTCTGCGGCGCAGCGGCTCAAAACAGCGAAACCGCCTGAAATTGCAGGCGGATCGACGCTGCAAAGCCTTTTGATTCGTAGTCAAAAGGCGCTGCTGTCCCGTCCGGCGGGCGGGACAGCGGCGGTCATGTCATACTGCAGGCGCAGATGTTTACAGCTCTTCGACCATGTCTCCCTGCCGGGTGTCGAAGGACTGGCGCAGGCGGCGGAGCTGGTCGAGCTGAGCGCTCAGGATGCCGTCGGCGTTCTGCAGGGCGTGCTGGATATCGTTTTCCATGTTCATGCGGTACTGGTCGCAGTCCGCATGGGCGCGCTGGATCAGCTGGGCGGCTTCTGCGTTGGCGCGCTGGGTGATGGCGCTGTCGGCCACCAGCTGTTCAGCGCGCGTCTGGGCGTCGGCCACCATGGCCTGGGCCCGGGCCTGGGCGTCCGCCACCATGGCGTTGGCCTTATCCACGGCATCCCGGGAGATCTCCGCGGCACGGGCCTGGGCCTCCTGCAGGGTCGCCTGGGCGCGGGCAGCCGCGTCGTCCACCGTGCGGCGGGCGTTCTCGCTGGCTTCCGCGGTCACCTGCTCGGCCTGGCGGTTGGCCTTCTGGATGAGCTCGTCACACTGCTGGATGATATCCTTCGCGGTCCGGATGTCCGGGTCGATGCTGGATTCCAGCCGCTGCAGGGTCTGCTTCAGGTCCTGCTTGTCCACGATCACGCGCGTGGACAGCGGCACCTTGGCCGCCCGGTCGATGATCACGTTCAGCTGGTCCACATAGTCGAACACGCGCAGTTTGCTGTCAGCCATTGCCTGATCCTCCTTTTGAATATTTATTCACGATCCTGTCCCTCACCTGCGGAGGAACATATACACTGAAATCAGCGCCCAGCGAAGCCAGTTCCCGGACCAGGCTGGAGCTCACGTCCTCGCAGCCCTCCTCGGGCGGCAGGAAAATGGTCTCCAGTCCGGGATTCAGGCGGCGGTTCACCCGGGCCATCGTCAGCTCGGACTCCAGATCCTGCATGCCGCGCACGCCGCGCAGCAGTACGTTGGCGTTCAGCTGGGCCGCCAGCGCGGCGGTCAGGCCTTCCCCCGCCAGCACGCGCACGTTCCCGTAAGGCGCGCAGACCTCCGCCAGCATGGCCAGGCGCTCGCCCACGGTGAAAGCCCCCTGCTTCGCCGGGTTGCGCATCACGGCGACGAACACCTTGTCGAACCGGGACGCGGCGCGGCGGATGAGGCTCAAATGCCCGTTGGTCACCGGATCGAAGCTGCCGGCAAACAAACATATCGCCCGGCTCATGCGTCCTCCTCGTAAAAGCTCAGCGCCGTGTCGCGGTAGACCTTTCGGCGCGTCATCTTCCAGCCTTCCGGGGCCGGGAGCTCCTGCCCCGCCGCGTGCTCCGCGATGACCAGCGCCCCCGGCGCGGCCAGGCCGGCGTCCCTGAGGGCGGCCAGCACGGGCGCCAGATCCATAGCGTAGGGCGGGTCCAGGTAGATCAGGTCAAACTGCGCCTGCTCCCTGTTCAGCAGGACGATGGCCCGCTGATCCGGCATTTCCAGCAGCCGCGTCTTGTCCGCGCAGTCCAGCCGGCGGATGTTTTCCCGGATGCAGGCGCAGGCAGCACGGGACTGGTCGCAGAGCACGGCACAGGCCGCGCCCCGGCTGACAGCCTCCAGCGCCACCGCGCCAGAGCCGGCATAAAGGTCGAGAAACCGTGCCTCCGCCACGCGGCCCTGCAGGATGTTGAACAGCGCCTCCCGGGTCTGGTCCAGGGTGGGGCGTGTGGTCATGCCCTTCGGCGCGTTCAGGGGCCGGGAACGGTAAACGCCTGCGATGATGCGCATCAGACCAGTTCCGTCTTGGACTTCGCCTTGGCCTTGCGGGCTACCATGCGCGCCTTGCGGCGCTTTTTGCGGTCGGCGGCCGCCATGCTGCCGTGCAGCATCGCGCGGCTGTGGCGTCCGCGCAGGTAGCCCACGACGTAGCCCAGATACGGCACCAGCAGCGCCAGGGGCGACAGGCGGTCCACCAGCAGCGTCAGCGAGGCGTTGCGTGCGCCGACCAGGTTGATATAGGGATACAGCAGCAGCCGCATGATCACCCGCAGGACCACGCCGGCCGTGAACGGTTCAGTCGCCTGATAGTACTGCAGGGGGAGCATGAAGTCCCTCTCCCCTTCGAAAGCGCCGACCCAGCTCGGGAGCGCGGGCAGCGCGAACTGCTGGCGCTTCACGGTCAGCGCGTAAACGAGCGACAGGATCAGGAAGGGCAGGTAGCCTACCAGCGCGGTGGTCAGCCCCTTGAGGGGGTGGTAGCAGCGGTCCCGGTCCCGGGCGCTCACTTCTTTGCCTTCCTGTACGTGGTTGTACATGATCTCCGCCAGCGTGATATCGCCGTAGCCCGTATTCTGGCCGTTGGTATACAGCAGCAGGCCGCAGAACAGCACCAGCGCCACGTTGAACAGGACCCGCAGGAAGAGCGAGCCCTCAAAGCTGAAGGCCGCCCCGACGAACAGGTTGATCAGGATAAAGATCACCGGATACACCATCAGCTTGAGGCCGCGGGTGACCACCAGCCCGCTCACGGCGTTCCCCTTCAGATACGGCTTGGGGATCGGCTTGATCTTCTTCTTTTTCTTATTGGCAGGGTTTGACATTGCATACGCCTCCTGAGCGCTACGGATTCAGCGGGGCAGGTCAGTTGAGCTGCTCTTCCTGCGCGAGCTCATAGCCCGCTTCGCTCAGCGCCGCTTCGCTGCGGGCGGTATCCGCCACGCCGAGCACCAGCGTCCTGATCCCCTCGTGGGTCTTGAGCATGTACAGGTATTCGATATCGACGGCGCGCTCGCTGAGCGCCTTCAGGGCGGACGTCAGCCCGGAGCCCTCGTCCGGCGCTTTGACGCCGACCACCTCAGTCAGGCAGCCGGAATATCCCGCCTCCTGCAGCGCGGCGAGGGCGGCGTCAGGCTGGCTGACGATCGCGCGGACCACGCCGAAGCGCGAGGCGTCCGCCAGGGCCATGGCGTGGATCACGATGCCCTTGCTTTCCAGCGCCTGGGTCAGGTCCGCCAGCGAACCCTGGTTGTTTTCAATAAAGACAGATAATTGCCTGAGCATGTCGTCGTCCTCCTAGTGCAGTTGTCATATTCTACCACCACTGCGAAACGATGTCAAACAAGGGGAATCATTCCTGTGCCGGCACGTGCTCAAACAGGTCGTCATGCGCTTCATCCGGGCCGACGCTGGACCAGTAGAGGCCGAAGAGAGAACAGTCGTACTGGCCGCTGTCCTTGACGGCGTGGTGGTATTTGCTCTTCTGCTGGCTCACATGCTTTTTGAAAGCGGCCTTGGCGATCTGCAGCCCCGTTTTGCCGCCGAAGGCGTCCAGGGGGCGGTTCCAGTCGAACCTGATCTCGTTTTCTTTCCACAGGTGGATATACAGCTTCAGGGGCTCCCACGTCCCCCATGCGGCCGCGCTCTCCGGGTATTTCCCCGCGTCGGCGGACAGGCCGTTTTCAAAAACGTCGATGACGGCCTGCACGGTCGCCACATGCGCGTAATGCAGGTATTCGCCCTTGACATCCTGCGTGATGACGACCTGCGGCCTGTAATGCCGGATAACCTCCACAATGCGCTCTTCCGCGCTGTAGCGCCCCCATCCGTCATAGACGCTGCTGAGGGAGCCCAGGCCGACGTTGCTGAAAGTGCCGATGTCCGGATAGTGGGTCACGCCCATATACCACAGCCCGTCCAGCAGTTCCAGGGTGCGCACCGGGTTCAGGCCGCCCACCATGTACACCACCTCCACCTTCCGGCGGAGTTCCCCGGCGTAATAGGGCAGGATGCCGCCGAACCAGAGGATCTCGTCGTCTGGGTGGGTGGAGACCAGCATCAGCTCCGCCGGCTCCTCCAGCGTTTTCCAGCGCTGGACCCAGTCGGGCAGCTCGCCCGGCGTCAGCACGCTCATGCGGGCGATGCTCAAAACGTCCGCTTCGTTCTTCCGCACGATGGTAAAGGCTGACGCTTCACGTTCGAAGGGGATCCATTCCACGCGGTAATTTCCCGGCCCGCGGCCGATGCATTGTCCGTTTTCGTCCAGGATCTCCACTGCCGTTTCCTGGCCGTAGTGGGAGAGCATGACCCCCTGCGCCAGCTTTCCCTCGGGAAGCATTACGGTCAGCGTGCCGCTTTCCCCGGCGTTCCAGCGCTGATTGAGGCTTTTTGTCAGCACGTATTTTCTTGTATCCGCGTTTTCCGTCGCCTTCAGAGTGCACGCCTCGGCGACGTCCTGCGCCTGTTCGGCAGCGGCTGACGCCGCCGTCAGAATCAGGAGCACAAAAAGCAGTTTGATCAAAATACGGGTCCGGACGCGGATCATATGCTACGCCTTCCTTACTTTCCCAAAAGTTTGTTCAAAAGGTACTTGCCCCAGCCCAGGGCCTCCCGGGCACGGTTTTTGAGCCAGTATTCCGGCAGGGTCGGAGCGCTCTTGCCCCAGGCACGCAGGCCCTGGTCCCGGGCGATCTGCAGCGCGCGGGCCACGTGGTAATCACTGGTCACCACCAGCACCCTGGGCTTGGCTTCCGCCGGCTGCTCCGCCGAATAGCCCAGCAGCGCCAGGGCGTTGCGGATGTTATCTTTGGTGTTTTCGGAGACGGTTTCCGCCAGCACGTCCGCAGCCGGCACGCCGCGGGCGATCAGCCAGTCGGCCATGACGCGGCCCTCCGGCGCGGGCTCGGTGCCCGCCTGACCGCCGCAGCACACCACCTTCTGGGGGTGGTCCCGATAGGCGCTGAGGGCGGTCTCAAGCCGGTACTCGAGCTGTACGCTGGGCGTGCCGTCCGGCTTCACCTGCGCGCCGAGGACAATGATGACGTCCGTCTCCGGCGGCGTCTCCAGGTGGCTTTCAGCATAGCACACCCACGCGAACAGGCACAGGTACACCAGGGCGAACAGCCCCACCGCCGTCAGGGCAAACAATACGATGCGATGGAACAGTGTATGATTCATGGTCGATCCTCCGTATCAGGATTCAAGGTTCCCGCCTGGGCGAAGCTGTAAGTGCCGTCCGTGCCGACGATGACGTGGTCGTGCAGCGTGATGCCGATCTCGTCCAGCACGCGGCGCAGCCGGCGGGTCAGGCGCGTGTCCGCTTCCGAGGGCGCGCAGGTCTGGCCCGGATGGTTATGGGAGATGACCGCGCCGGCAGCGTTCAGCCGCAGCAGGGCGGCGATGATTTCCCGGGGATAGACCGGCACCTCGTCCAGGGTCCCTTCCGCGATCACGCGGGCGTCGATCAGCTTCAGCCGGCTGTCCAGGCTGAGCAGGTAGAACTTCTCCACCGTGACCCCGTGGTACAGGGCGCCGCAGTAGTCCCGCAGCAGGCGGAAGCTGTCCAGCGTGACCCGGGGCTTCAGCCGGTCGTTTTCATACAGGCGGAACAGGGGCAGCATCATGGAGATCAGCTGCGCCGCCCGCTGGCCGATCTCCGGCACAGCGGTCAGCTCGTCCGCGGGCGCTTCCAGCACCGCGTGCAGCGACCCGAAGCGCTCGATCAGACGATGGGCAATGGGGTTGGTATCCTTGCGCGGGATGGCGTAGGTGAGCAGCAGCTCCAGCGCCTCGTGGGGCGCGAAGCTATCCATGCCGCTGTCGCGCTCGAAACGCTCGCGCATCCTCTCCCGGTGCCCGGTATGCTCTGACATGAAGCAAAGGCCCCCCTTTTTATGCAGTGAGGAATTAGGAGTGAGGAGTGAGGAGTTTTAGAGTGGAGTGAGGAGAGTGGAGAGTGGAGTTTGGGATGGTTTTTTACGAATTGAGAGGAACAGGAGGCATACATTTTATGCACCAGGCATTTACAGGATCGTCCGCATGCAGACTATCCGCATCAGACAAACCAAAACTCCACTCTACACTCTCCAAACTTCACTCTATTCCGTCCGTCGTTTTGTTCTTCCGCTCAAACTTCACGGTCCCGTTCGGGAAGCCCATTCCGAGGCCCTCGTAGGTGAGGCCGTCGTCGTCCCAGTCCAGCAGGGCCTGCATGGTGAAGGGGCCGTCGGGGGTACGCAAGTCCACCAGCAGCCGGCCGTCCTGCCAGCCGTAAGCGCCAAGCCAGCGGACAGGGCTGACGGAGGGCTTCAGGCAGGTCATTTCCCGGCGGCCGCGGCCCAGACTGACGGGCACCCTGTCGCCGAGAGTCATGGTCAGGAGGTCTCCGTCCATGTCCAGACGAATGCAGCCCTCTTCGCCGTCCCGGACTTTCAGCGCGTATTCCCCGTCCGGCAGGGGCCGGCTGCTCCCGTCGTCCGCGGGGCAGGGGTAGCCGAGGGAGCAGGCGCAGGCGGCCAGTTTTTCCTGATCGGCCACCGTTCCGGGGGCCGCGTCAAAGGCCGGGAACAGGTATTTCCGCAGCAGGCGCAGCTCGGCGGCCATGTCGTTGGTGCCGCAGGTCACGGCAGCCACGGCGTCCAGCCGCTCGTCCACCACGCAGAGCTGGCCGAACATGCCGTCTCCGCGGTAGCGCCCGTCCGTGCAGCGCCAGAACTGGTAGCCGTAGCCCTGGTGCCATTCGTTGTCCGGCTCCGGATTCCCGTTGCTGTTGTCGATATGTCTGGCTGTGGCACGTTCGACCCAGTCGGGCGGCAGGATCTGCTGCCCCTCCCACTGGCCGTGCTGCAGCAGGCACTGGCCGAAGCGCGCGATGCTGTCGGAGCTCAGGTACAGCCCGTAGCCGCCGATGCAGATCCCCTGCGGGGATTTCTCCCAATACGGCGCGGGAATGCCCAGCGGATCGAACAGCCGCGGCTTCAAATAGCTCACCAGGTCCGTGCCGGTCACTTTCGCCAGCATGCAGGCCACCAGATAGGTGCCGTGGGTGTTGTAGTGGAAACGTGTCATGGGCGGATACAGCACCGGATAGGAAAGCACGTGCCGCGCCCAGGTGATCTCCTCGCCCTCCGGCTCCGTATCGGACTCGGGGTCGAGCCCGGAGCCCATGCACAGGAGCGTTTCCAGGGTGACCGGCCGCAGCTCCTCCTCACGCCCTTCGGGGATCTCCTCGGGCAGCACGTCCACGACGCTGGTATTCCAGGCGATCAGCCCCTCCTGCACGGCGAAGCCCGCCGCGGCGGAGCAGAAGGATTTGCTCAGCGAGAACAGGGTGTGCGGGGTCCGGTCGTCATAAGGCGCCCAGTTCCAGCGCGCCACCGCCTTGCCGTGCCGCAGCAGCACCAGGCTGTGATACTGCACCGTATCCTGCCGCAGCGCCGCCTCCTCCAGGAACCGGAGCAGCCCCGCGCTGGATACTCCCGCTTCCTCCGGCGTTTCCCAGGCCTCGAATTCGAAATAGTCGCTCATTATAATGATACCCCTTTATGACTAAGAATCGTGCAAAACGGGAAATGCAGAGTGGAGTTTGGAGAGTGGAGTTTTCAATGCTTTTCAGCAAATGAGAGTGAAACGGGCAGCATACTCATTTATGCCCGGGCGTTTGCAGTATCGTCCGAATACAGGCTGTCTGCTTCAAACAAACCAAAACTCCTATCTCCACTCTCCAAACTCCACTCTTCCTGTTACATTATTCCTTCCACCCTTCCCCCAGCGCGGCGTAGGACGCAGCGGCGTCCGGAGACACGATCAGGGCGAGGAAGGGACCGTTCTCCAGCACGCGGGCGGCTTCCAGCTTGAACATTTCGCCGGGCTGGTAATCGCGGTACTGGAGCCGCTGCTCCTCCAGCAGTTCCTGGGCGGACTGTCTGATCAGCGCCTGGTCCGCGCCTGCCTTTACCTTCAGCAGCAGGATCATTTCCGGCGTGCCGCGGGTGGCGTCGCGCTTGAAGACCCACTCGTCCAGGTCCTCAGCGCTGAGGATCAGGTATTTTTCCACATAGCGCTCCGTCATGTCGGTGAGCTCGCGGAACTCCGCCGAGGCCAGCACCGCGCCGGCCAGGCCCTCGCAGGTCATTTCCTCCGGCGCGGCTTCCGCAAAGCAGCCGGCAGCCGCCAGCAGCAGCGCCGCCAGCAGCAGGACAGCAGTGATTCTTTTCATTTCGTTCTCCTCCGATTCATGCCCCGCGGAAGGTGAATTTGGGCGGGATGTTCACCGTATGGGTGCGGATCTCGTTTTCCAGCAGCTTGAGCCCATCGTAATTCGGGTGCACGCCGTCGCCGCAGTCATACTTGCCGGGCATATAGCCCTTGCTGTTCAGCAGCAGGGAATAGAAGTCGATGATGTAGCAATGGCGTTCCTCCGCGAAGCTGATCAGCATGTCGCGGAAGTTGGCGAAACGTTTCGGCGGGATCAGCAGGTCCTTCAGCACGCGCTCCGTCATGGCCGGCGGCACGATCAGGTAGAATATCGTCTCGGGAAACCGCTCCAGGAAGGTCTCCATCATCTTCTTGTAATCCGCCATGGCCTGATCCGAGGGTTTGTTGTCCAGGCTGTTGGCCCCCAGCAGGATGTAGATCTTCTTATGGGGGTATTTCTCCACCACGTCGAACATATTTTCAAGCTCCCGGGAGCCCGCGTAGCGGAATTCCCGGCGGTTGACAGACAGGGGGCTGATGCCCACCTTGGTCACGAAGTTCGCCGTGGGAAACAGATTGAACATTTCCACGTCGTCCATGCTGGAATCCCCGATGAACACCGCGTCCGAGAAATAGCCGTCCTCCGCGGGCACGTGCTCAGCAGGGAAGGGCGGCGGGGCGCCGGGAACGCTGTAGGCTACGTTCACCTCCGCATACGCGCAGGCGCAAAGCAGGACACACAGCAGGACTACAAGCCCTCCAAGAGCGCCAGCGTGCGCCCGGACGCCAGGGAATTGACTCCGTGAATGCATAAGATCAGGTCTCCTTTGGTTTCTTTCACCGCCTCCACCACGTCGCCGGCGAAATACCGCGCGTCGATGGCCACGATGCGGTGGCAGTGCCGGGCAAGCGCCGGCAGCAGGGCGTTGGCATAGGAATCCTTGATGACGAACCAGGTCCCTTCGGCCACGCTGTCGTTGACGAGTTCCATCTGGTCGTGATTGCCGTAGAGCAGCGCGGCGTACAGGTCGCGCTCCGTGAGCTTCTCCCGATCCGCCAGGCCGGGCTTTTCCTCTCCGCCGACGATCAGGCGGATGGACGGGTCTTCCGGATATTCGAAGGTATCCGCCTGCTGCCAGGGCAGGGGACAGCGGGCGTAAAAGCTGCCGTAAAAGGGGCTCTGCCGCGTCAGCTTCAGCTCCGGCAGGGGCTCCAGCCCCAGCGCGCCGCAGACCCGCAGGTAGCCGATCCGCGCCCCGGCTGCCGTCCAGTGGTGGTCGGTGCGGTAATAGAGCGGCTCCGCTGCCGCTTTCTCCCGCAGGGCGGGCAGCAGGGGGATGACGTCGACTTCCTTCGCCGCCAGCCCGGTCAGCGCTTCCTCGTCCGCCACCGGCGCGCCGGGCGGCAGGCAGCCGCGGTACACGGCGTTGGCCGAGGGCACCGCCAGCAGGTACAGGGGCGTCCCCGTTTCCTCCGACAGATATGCGAGGGCGGAAGCGTTCAGGGTCACATTGCGCGGCTTCCAGGCGTCCGTCCGGTCAAACAGCCGGTGATCCCCGCCCAGGATCACGCCCTCGATCACCCGGTGGCCGGTCAGGGCCTCCCAGGCGGTGTAGAGGGAAACGAACCGGTCCCGCAGGGGCAGCTGGTCGGCGCAGTAGGTCTCGAAGCCATCCGCCCACCGGCTCATGGACATGGACGCCAGCGTCAGCGCGGGCCGTTCCGCCAGCACACGGTTTTCCATCTGGCTGAAGGTTTTGTCCGGCAGCAGGGTCTGGGCCAGGGCCAGGGATGCCAGCAGGGCGAGGGCGATCACGAACAATGGTGCTTTTCTCATGACTCCTCCCCCTTGTTAGAACTACGTTGAGCGGAATGAAGCAATATCAGACCGAATCAGACTTGTGCCAGATACGCCGCCGAATGAATCAGCGGTTCCTTAAAACCTGAAATAAATGAACGGGTTATAGGAGGACTTGGCCAGCGCCGCCAGGCAGAGCAACAGCAGCCCCAGCATGCACCCGCAGCGGAGCAGCCTGTGCCGCCCCATCAGCCGCTTTCCCGCATTGATGACCGCAGGCACGCAGCACGCAAAAGCTGCGGCCAGCAGCAGGGCGTTTTCCCGCAGCCAGAACAGCGCGCTCCCGCCGGAACGGAAGCTGAACAGGGCCGTAAGGGTCTCAAGCGCCTCCGCCAGATCCGCCGCAGTAAAGAAGGCGTACCCCGCCACAACG
>JBGUIY010000010.1:0-7413 GCA_045113475.1 Christensenellales bacterium
TCCTCGCTTTTGCCGCCGTTGTATACGTCCGCCGTATCGATGAAGGTGATGCCTGCCGCCTCGGCGGCTTCCAGGATCCTGAAGCCCTCTTCCCTGTTGAAGGGCTCGCCCCATTTGGTGCCCAGCTGCCAGGTGCCCAGGCCGATTTCACTGACTTCCCGTCCTGTTTTGCCCAGAATGCGCTGCTTCATCGCGTTTTCTCCTCCTTGATGATCTGCTGTATGATAAAAATTTCCTTGACGCGGCGATGGGTTTAAACGGGGCAGTTTTCCTGCCGGCGTCCGTCGTGCCTGCTCCCCTGAAGCTTTGCCAGGGTATGCTTCTCCCGTCTATAAACGCTGCTGCATGGCCGAAGCCTGAAAGCTGCACAATTTCCTTTATTCTGCAGGGAGATGTGGTTTTCCTGCCGCGTAACGGCAAGGTTTGGCTGCCGGAGCAATAACCTGCTTCCGGTACGGCAGGACAGAATGCTTTATAAATATGAAAAACCCCGCCCGATGGGGCAGGGGTTTTAAGGATGGACTGGATCAGCCGGTGACGGGGGCGTTCTCCGTGACGGGCTTTGCAGCGTTCGTTTCATAATTCTTCAGCGCTTCCAGCTCGTCCTGGATCGTTTTCATCGTTTCCGCGTCTTTGCTGGCGTTAACGGCATTGACCACTACGGAAGACAGGCCCAGGTAGGGATTGTCCATGAATTTGGTGAAGGTCGGGGCCACACCGGACTTGGCAGCGACTTCCCTGAGATGCGTCATGGTGCCCACAGAAGCGAAGGTCATGGATACGGCCATTACGAGGGCCAGAGCGCCGGCCACAATGGCGCCGACGCCGCGGCTGCTGCCCTTGCGGGCACTGATGCCGAGAAGCAGCGCGCCGATGCCCAGAGCCGCGGCGATGCCGCCGGCGATAACGCCGAACAGAAGTGTCATAAGAAGTGCGACAGCAATACCGACGATGCCCAGTACGATGCCCGCTACGGGATGACCATTTTTGGTGTTGACAGCTATAGTACTCATAATTTCTAATCCTCCAATAAGGTTGTTTTTTGTTGATTTTTGAAGCGCTTTGCGCTTCTGGAAATTGATACGCGCCTTTTCAGAAGCTGGCAGCGGCGGATCGAAAATTTTACACAGCATACTTTTTTCAGGCAATTGAACGCTTCCGGAAAATGCGCCATGCCGGGCGATAGTCAGGCATCTGCCTGACCGGTTGGCAAACAAAAAAGGACTGCCGTATTGGCAGCGGCAATCCTTCTGTTTTCAGTCTGTCGTCTGGCTGAGTCCGTCCGCCGGGTGCGTTTACGTTGTCTGTCCCTCCCCGAGCGCTGCTTCGATGCAGCTTTCGATATCGCCAGCCCGGCGCAGGAGCCTTTTTCTCTTGATGTCATTCCCGACGGGCCATTCCATCAGTTTCTTGATCCTGCCCAGCGCGATCGTCGCCTGATAGCGGTCGTTCCATCCTTTGTAAAGGGCGGTGTACCAGGCGCTCAGCTCTTCCACGCTGGCTTCCGGGCCGCCGCGGATCCGCCGCGCGAGTGCCGGGTCAGCCAGCAGGCCCCGGCCGATCATAACCGCTTCGATCCCGGGACAGCGGGCAGCCAGTGCCTCCACGTCCTCCGGCGTCCGCAGATCGCCGTTATAGACCGGATGCGGCAATCTGCGCTTCAGGGCCAGCTCGAAAGCCTCCGGATGGATCCCTCCGGTATACTGCTCCCGCATGCTCCGGACGTGGACCGTCACATGGGCGAAGGGATAATCCGCGAGCAGGGACAGAATCTCCGGCCACTCCTCGGGGCTGTCGTAGCCGATGCGGGTTTTGACGGAGAGCGGTACGGGGAGCGGATGCGCAAACAGCCGGTCCATAAAGGAACGCAGCGCGGGCAGATCGCGAAGCATCCCGCTGCCCCGTCCCCGCCGCGTCACCGTAGGCGACGGACAGCCGAGATTCAGGTCCGCGCAGGAATAGCCGAGGGAACCCACATAGTCCAGCCACGCGGACAGCTGTCCGGGATCCCGGGTCAGCGCCTGGGGCAGCACCCGGAGCCCCCGGTT
This sequence comes from Christensenellales bacterium, assembly GCA_045113475.1. Lineage (GTDB taxonomy): Bacteria > Bacillota > Clostridia > Christensenellales > Aristaeellaceae > UBA4246. The sequence continues at coordinate 2,049 of JBGUIY010000010.1, forward strand.
CTCCTCCGGGGTGATGTCCCTCTTTTCGCGGGTCAGCAGGGACAAGGACTGCGTCAGTTTGTGAAACGGCAGGCCGTAGATGTCGATTCCCCCGAAAATCTGGTGGTGAACGCGCCGGAGGATCCCGTCTGTGATTCCCTCCATCGGCGCGAAATAGATGATCAACCGTTTTCCTCCATGATTTGCATTTGCGGCGCTCTGATCGCGGCTTCGCAAAAAGACCATCCAATGGCTGTAACAGCCATGAATAATATGCATGCTGCAGTCATTATCTGTAATGGATCAGTGCTCGGGTTCGCGCCTTACTTTGACAAGCAGCAGCCGGCCTGATTTGACGGACACCCTGGCCGTGCGGCCCGGCAGCACTTCATTGCTGATGCCGTACTGGTATTCGCAGGTGATCTCGGCGTTTTCAAGCGGATATCTGGCGTCGCTGATACTGATCCCGCTGGCCGTCCCGCTGATGTTCAGCAGGGAAAAGTAAGCGTAATCGCCGCTGACCGCGGCTTCATGCCGGGATACGATCTCCATTTCGGAATAGTCGTCGATGATGGCGGCGGGGACGCCGAGCGAATCCAGATAGAGGAGAATGGACACGTTACCCAGCGTGTGGTCCAGGCGTGCGCCGATCACACCGGTCAGCAGAAAACGGTCGCACCCGCGCCTGAGCGCTTCTTTAACGGCGAAGACCGTATCCGTATCGTCCTTTTCACGCGGCAGGACGATCGTCTCCACATCTGTCTCCGGCTTTTCATACGAATCAAAATCGCCGACGATCAGGCAGGGGGAAGCGCACAGCCGGTCCATATGCCTGAGTCCGCTGTCGCAGTAAACGACATAGTCATCCGGACGCAGCTGTTTCCGGATGCTGCCGTAATCATGGATGTCAGCCCCGCCGACGATCACACAGCGCATGGTACTGCTGCCCCTCCAAAGTCATGGCAATAAGTCTTCAGCTGCCCCGAACACAGCATAGATCGTTCAGGAGCGGCATATCGTTACAGTGCTTTCCGCATCACGGTGAATCTGCGCACCACGCGGAAACCGCAGCGCTTGTAGATCTTCTGCGCATGGTTGGTGTCTCCGGTGAAGATCGTGCTGAACTTTGCGCCTTCGGCAATGAATTCCTGCATCAGCAGGTTGAACAGCACGGAAGCGATGCCCTGCCTTTCAAAGAGCGGATCTGTACATATGCCGGTAAACCAGCCGCGACCGCTGTCCTGCTTATCGACCGGCCCAGTCTGGGCCACGATCGCGCGGTCGGGATGGGATACCGCCACCAGAATGGGCCGCGGCCCCGCGGGCACTTTTCCGTTGGGAATGAAGCGGATATCCGTATTCGGGACACCCTGCTTGTGGCAGGCGATCTCGCTTTTCAGCACGCTGCGCCAGTACTCGCTGCCAACCCGATCGCACATCCCGTCATAATCGTAATCCAGATCGGTATCATACCGGCCGATTTCGATGCCGCGCGCTGCCAGCTCTTTTCTCCTTTCATCGAATTCCGGCCACGGCGTATACGCTTTCAGATCCAAATACATGGCGATTTCGCGAGCGGTATCGGCAAACCCCAAAGCCTTGAGAAAAGGGAATCCCGCGCAGTCCTCGTCCATGCCCGGCGCATTGTTGTGGTCGTGGCCGGGCGTGCCGGGAATGATCCAGTCCAGATTTACCGGGTTGTTCCCGTCGCAGGAGATCTGTTTTTTTCCGATGCTCCGGAAAGCGTCCTCCAGCGCCTGTACCAGCGCTTTTCCGATCCCTTTTCCGCGCCATTCTTTTTTCACGAAAATGCAGGTCAGGAATCCCGGCGTGTTTTCGTTGGTTTCATTGTTCAGAAACACCTTCTTGGCGATCCCGTTGATAAACCCTACTACGCTTCCGCCTTCCTCGTCAACCAGGGAAAAACGCGGGTCATAGTTGGGATCCAGCTCGAATTTCTTGTGAAAGTATTCGGGGGTCAGCGGATAATAGACCACTTCTTTTGCTTCTACTGCCTCGTTCCACAGCGCCACGACAGCGTCTATGTCGTTTTTTCCCATCTGCCGGATCATATGAGCATTCCACCTTTCTTTTGTTCGGTACGTTATGGCCGGCTGCAGCGCCTGATCATCATTCCCATAGCGGTCGCTGGACGGATTCAGGCCGCTGCAGCTCCATTTTTACCTGGAGATCCAAAGGCAAAGCGCTTTAAATGCCAAATCGTCATGCCGTTATTCCAGCGTCAATCATACACGAATTATGGATATGTGTCAACGCAGGATGCGTGAGATTGTGAATAACTGGTCTGTTTTCCCCTGAATTAATACAGTTAATTCGCGATATTCTTCCGGCTGCGCAGAATATGAAAGGGACGGATGAAATGATCCTTATTTTTTCCTGATGAGCATTGAAACTTTGATGAATTCGGGTATAATGAAAGTGTTTATCGGCACGGGCGTGCGGGGCGATACTCATGCCGCTGTTTATCGGGTCTTCCATCCTCCGGTTTTGGGCAGTCACAGCCTTCGATCGGCTGCGGCGGCCGATGCAGGACCGGGGGAAAAACGGGTGCCACGGCTGACGGGGTACTTTGACCGGAGGTCCGGAAGCCGGTGCTGTATTCTATGAAAACAAAAACATAACAAGGGTGTGAAGAAATGCCGAACTGTCTGACGCTCAAGAAATCCAACTGCAAGAACTGTTACAAATGCATCCGCCATTGCCCGGTGAAATCCATTCGCTTTTCCGGCAACCAGGCCCATATCATCGGCAACGAGTGCATCCTGTGCGGCCACTGTTTTGTGGTATGTCCACAGAATGCCAAGGAAATCGTGGATGAAACCGAAAAGGTGAAAGTGCTCATTCAGAGCGGCGATCCGGTAGTGGTGTCACTGGCGCCGTCGTTCGTGGCCAACTACGAAGGCGTGGGCATCGAAGCGATGCGGGAAGCGCTGAAAAAGCTGGGCTTTTACGACGTGGAGGAAACGGCTCTTGGCGCTACGCTGGTGAAGCGGGAATACGACCGTATACTAAGAGAAGAAGAAAGGGATATCGTCATTTCTTCCTGCTGTCATTCAGCCAATCTGCTGATCCAGAAGTATTTTCCCCGGGTATTGCCGTACCTGGCCGACGTGCTTTCGCCCATGCAGGCGCACTGCGAGGACATCAAGCGGCGCATCTCCAACGCGAAAACCGTTTTCATCGGCCCGTGCGTGGCCAAAAAGGATGAGGCGGAGCATTACGAGGGCATCGTGGATGCTGTGCTGACTTATGAAGAACTGACCGAATGGATGAAAAAAGAGGGTGTGGAGTTCGTAACGGAAAAGCAGATGGACGAGCACAGCCTGGCACGGTTCTTCCCGACCACGGGCGGCATTCTCAAAACCATGGCCAAGGATGCGCCGGGCTTTACCTACCTGGCAATAGACGGCGTGGAAAACTGTATCGCGGCGCTCAGGGAAATTGAACAGGGCAGGATCCATCATTGCTTTATTGAAATGAGCACCTGCGCGGGCAGCTGTGCCGGTGGCCCTGTAATGGAAAAATACGGCCGCAGCCCGTTGAAGGACTACCTGGCCGTGGCCCGCTACGCAGGCGACAAGGACTTTGAAATCGGCCAGCCGGAGGCCCAAGCGCTGCGCAAGCGTTTCGAGCCCATTGAACACCGCGCGGCCATGCCCGGCGAGACGGAGATCCGGGACATCCTGCGGGAGATGGGCAAATTCAAGCCCAGCCAGGAACTGAACTGCGGCTCCTGCGGTTATGATACCTGCCGGGAGAAGGCCATCGCCATTTATCAGGGCAAAGCGGAAATCTCCATGTGTCTGCCCTATCTGATGGAAAAGGCGGAAAATTTCAGCGATACCATTGCCCGCAACAGCCCCAACGGCATCCTGATGCTTAACGACCGGCTGGAGGTGCAGCAGATCAATCCCGCCGCGCTGAAGATCCTGCACCTGCGGGACAGCAGCACTGTGCTGGGCGATCAGGTCGTCCGCATTATGGATCCCACGCCATTCCTGAAAGTGAAAACCACCGGACGGGGGATTTTCCACGAACGGACTTATCTGGCTGAGTACGACTGCACTGTAGAACAGACCATCGTGCCGGCCGAGGACGGGCGGATGCTGCTGTGCATCATGCGCGACGTGAGCAGGGAAGAGGAGACCCGCCGACAGAAGGAGGAGATCAGCCGCCAGACCGTGGAAGTGGCCGACAAGGTGGTGGACAAGCAGATGCGCATCGTTCAAGAAATCGCCAGCCTGCTGGGCGAAACCGCCGCGGAAACCAAGATCGCCCTGTCCAAGCTCAAGGAGTCGATTGCCAATGAATGATCTGACTTGCGATATCGGCTATAAAAGCATCAACCACGCCGACGAGCAGCTCTGCGGTGACCATGTGGAGGTAGTAAAGCAGGAGGACGGCTCCACGGTGATCGTGCTGGCGGACGGGCTGGGCAGCGGCGTGAAGGCCAGCATTCTGTCCACCCTCACCAGCAAAATCATCTCTACCATGCTGGCTGCCGGGCTGTCCATCGAGGAATGCGTGGAAACCATCGCCGCGACCCTGCCGGTGTGTTCAGAGCGCGGAGTCGCCTATTCCACCTTTACCATCATCCGCCTGATCCGCAACCAGACGGCGGAATTGATCCAGTACGACAATCCCCAGGTGATCGTGCTGAGAAACGGCGAAAACTGGGAGTACCCGCGCACCGAAAGGACGATCGGCGGCAAGCAGATTTTCCATTCCATGATCCGCCTGCAGGATGACGACGTGTTCATCGCGATGAGCGACGGCTGCCCTCACGCAGGCGTCGGCATGGCCTACAATCTCGGCTGGAAGCGGGAAGACATCATCACTTATATGGAAGCCATGAGCCTGTGCGGCTATACGGCCAAGAACCTGTCCACCATGCTGGTGGACGAGTGCAACAAGCTGTACGGCGGCAAGCCCGCTGATGACGCCACCTCCTGTGTGGTGCGCGTCCGCAGGCGTGTGCCCATGAACATCCTTTTCGGTCCGCCCAGCAACCGTGACGACGTGGGGCGGATGATGAATCTGTTCTTCGCCAAGGAGGGCAAGCACATCATCTGCGGCGGCACCACTTCCTCCATCGCCGCCAAGTGGCTGGACAAGCCTCTGCGCCATTCGATGGGCTTTGAGAACGATATCCCGCCCATATCCTATCTGGAGGGCGTTGATCTGGTCACCGAGGGCGTGATCACCGTGAACCGGGTGGTGGAATACGCCAAGGACTACATCGGCGAGAATACGCGCTACGAGGAGTGGAGCAACGGCAGGGACGGCGCGTCCCTCATCAGCCGCCTGCTGTTTGAGGAGGCCACCGACATCAGCTTTTATGTGGGCAAAGCCATCAACCCCGCGC
>JBGUIY010000011.1:0-31395 GCA_045113475.1 Christensenellales bacterium
CCCCGATATTCGCGGCAAAACAGTAGATCATGACGGCGCTGCCGACGAGGACGGCCGGAATGGCGCAGATCATCTGTGCTTTTTTGCTCATTGTCTGTCTCCTTTCCGCAGGCGCGTCAGTGCTTCAGCCAGTCGGTGGGCGCGTCGCCGTAGGTGTCGTCGTTCGTTTTGTAGTTCAGGCCAATTTTCATGCAGTAGCTTTCCGCGTAGCTTCCGAAGCCGACCTGGATCAGCAGTTCGGGGGAACAACCGGAGAATGCACTTTTTCCAATGCTGGTCACACTGTCCGGAATGGTGACAGCGGTCAGATTTTTGCAGTTGTTAAACGCGAACTCGCCGATTTTGGTGACGCCTTCCGGAATGACAATGGACGTGAGCGCGCTATTGTAGGAAAACGCGTAATTTCCAATGCTGGCGAGGCTCTCTGGGAGCTCTATGGACATAAGATGATTGCATCCATAGAATGCATATCTCCCAATGTCGACAACACCGTCCGGGACGACGAGGGATGTGAGGCTTTTGCAAGTATAAAAGGCGTGATCACCGATCAGGGTGACGCTGCCGGGGAGGTCGACTGATGCGAGCTTTCCACAGTAGGTGAATGCGCAAGACCCAATTGTGGTAACACCGTCAGGGATGACGACAGAAGAAAGATTGTCGCAGCCGCCAAACGCATAAGCAGGGATCGTACCGATCCCTTTAGGGAGAACGACAGACGTAAGCTGATTGCAATCGTAAAAGGCGGATTCTCCGATGCTGGTAACGCCGGCAGGGATTTCAGCGGACGAAAGATTAATGCAATAGGCAAACGCACTAGCGCCGATCGTGGTGACGCTGTCGGGAATGGACACGGAACGGAGGTTCCCGCATTGGCGGAATGCGTAATCCCCAATGATTTCGATCCCTTCCGGGATCTGGTATTCCGTATCGGTCAGGGTAGTGGGATAGGCGATCAGCTTCCAGTCGGTCTTGCCGAAGAGCACGTTGTTGATGGTGGCCAGGTAGGGGTGGTCTTTCGCCACCGCCGCCGCGCAGGGCTTGAGGGCGGCACCGCCCTCGTCATAAAACGGGTTCTTGCGGACAGCCGTGAGCGGATGGCCGTCCAGTTCGTTGGGAATCAGCACGCGGCCGTCAGGGCCCAGATAGGTGATCAGCTCGGCGCTGCCGTCCTCCCGGACGGCATACTCAAACATGCCGGATGCGTCGACGACCGTTTCCTCGTCAGCGGCGGCGGACAGGCCGACGCACAGCAACAAGGCGCACAGGATCAGCAGCAATTTTTTCATATAGTACCCTCCTGTATATTTTTTATATTATTCTACCATGAGTGACATGCAAAAAGGTGGGCAGGCTGCCCACCTTGGAGAGAAATTATGTGCAGTGCGTGTTTTTGTTTTGTTGTACGCGGTATTTCAGCCTTAAGCATTATATCAGAAATCATATATTATGGGAAAGCACCGACAGGTGCTGAGACGATCAGGAGGCATACGGTGCAGCGGCGGCCCCTGGGCATCCCGTGCGCGGTGCGCGAGGCGCTTGCGCCCGCGGTGCGCGCGACACAACCGCCATATCCACGGCATAATGATTCAAGGGAGTATGCGCAGGATCGTGTTCGTTAATGAGGCAGCTATATACGCCACGAAGGTGGCGGCTCAGGAGCCGCCGCTACAGGGTCGTCCTTTGTGCTTGCAGCTATGTTTATTGTCATTTATTTGTTGCTGTTACGCCGATCATTTCCAGTAGCGGCGGCCCAGGGGCCGCCATATCCACGGCATAATGATTCAAGGGATTATGCTCAGGATTGTGTTCGTTAATGAGGCAGCTATTTACGCCACGAAGGTGGCGGCTCAGGAGCCGCCGCTACAGGGTCGTCTTTTGTGTTTGCGGCTTTGTTTATTGTCACTTATTTGTTGCTGTTACGCCGCTACGAGGTTACGGTTGTGCTTGCAGAGACATTTGATGACATGGATATATTGTTATTGCGTTACTGTTCCCGACCAACAGTCATCCAGCTCCCGACAGAATGGTGGCAGATGCCTCTGCCCTGATGACAAAAAACGCTTGGCGTCGTATTATACAGAATCAGTATCTTTTTCAGTTTTCCGTCACATGGATTTCCACGTCCGTACCGGCAAACAGCCCGGATACGGCATCCAGCTGCTCCTGAAGCACATACACCTTTTCCAGATCATGCAGGGCTTTCAGGCCGGACAAGTCCTTGATATCGCTATGCTGCAGGTAGACGGTCCTCAATTTGGGCAGGCGCTGGGCGATGTCGTCCACGTTTTTCATGTTCAGCCACATGAAATTGACGGAGCGCAGGCTGGGGTGGAAGCCCACCTGCCTGAGTTCCTTCAGGTCATTGTGCCCAATATCCAGGGTTTCCAGCCAGGGGCAGTTCTCCAGGGGTGTCACGTCGGTGACTCCGCAGTCGAACAGGCCCGCGTACCGGAGCCTGGCGAGGTGGGCGATGGGCTGCACGCTGGAAATGCGGCTGTGCTTGATTTCTACTGTATAAAGCCTGGGCAGCTCTGCGATGCCGCTCACGTCCAGATACCCCTGGCGTACGATATGGACTTCCTCCAGATTGTGCAGCAGCCTCAGATCGTCCAGGGTGCGCATCGGCCCTTCGGCGTGCCGGGAGATATCCTGCTGATAGAACAGATCAGGGTCGCCGTAGGCCTCGCTGCCGTAAATATAAATGCGGATGACCCGTGAAAGGTCTTCCTCTGTCAGCACGCCGCTTTCCTTGCCCAGCTGCAGCCGTACAGCCCGCTCCATCAGCGGTTCGGAAAAGACGATTTTCGGCACAGGCCGGAGAATGTCAGTATATCTTCCCAGAGCAAAGCCGCAGGCAAAAGCACAGAACAGCAGCACGGCCCCGATCAGCAGCTTTCCGACGGAGACCGGACGACGGCCATTTTGAACCTTGCACAGATCCTGCTTCACTTCGGCTGCGTCATGATAACGTTCTTCCGGAGAAAAGGCCGTGCAGCGGTCGATGATCCTTTGCAGCCGCGCGTTGATCGTCACATTGGCGTTTTCTTTTGTGCTTCCCGTCACCAGCCAGCGCAGCAGCACACCCAGGGCATAAATATCCGTCCGGTTGTCCGTTTGCCCAAAGCCGTACTGTTCCGGCGGCGCGTAGCCCCTGGTACCGAAACACATGGTGTCGCTGCCGGCATTTTCCCTGTATGCGCGGGAAATGTCAAAATCGATCAGGGCCAGGGTATCGTCCGGCTTCACAATGATGTTTTCCGGCTTGATGTCCCGGTGGATCACGGGCGGCGTGCGGCCGTGCAGCACGGAAAGGATATTGCAGAGCTGCTCCCCGAAGGAAACGATCTGCTGCGTGCTCAGCTGCTGCTCCTTCACATATTCGTTCAGCGGCTCCCCTTCAACGTATTCCCGTACCACGCACAGGATCTGATCATTCTGGTACTGCTCGAAAAAGCGGGGCAGGCCGGGATGATCAATGCCCTGCAGCAGCTCGGGATGGAACTGGAAAGGAAAGACGGCGCGGTCATAGCATTTCGCCACGGCGAGCTCGCCGTTTTCCTTTTTTCGCACAAGAAAGGTCTCCCTGCCGCTGTGGCTGGCCAGGCATTCCATCTGGTCATAAGCGGCCAGAAAATCCGACGGATAGCTGCTGTCGGCAAAGACGGTCTCGATGTTTTCCACGATGCGCTTCAGCTCGTTCACTGGTCTCTCCCTCCCAGTATCGGCAGACCGAGGTTTTCCAGAATGATTTCCGTGTCCAGCAGGCTGACGCGGTTGTGCAGGCAGTAGATGATCACTGTATCGCGCTTGATCCGGGGATAGAGGACGCTCTTCCGGGCGACTTTCAGCATCTCCTGGGCCTGCGCGACGCTTGCCTGCATGGCGAAGGCCAGCTGGATCACCGTGTCGCGGGACGGTTTTCGCTTGCCGCTGAACAGCTGGTGCCCGAAGGACTTTTCCAGGTTGGCGCGGCGGATCAGCTGCTCCGGGATCTCCTGATGGCTTTTGCACCAGTTGGACAGGTAATCGGAAAAATCGGCGTTCAGGTAGGCGGATTCGTTGCGCAGCAGAAACTGCTCCAGACTTCTCTCCTTGAACAGCAGCTTCAGCAGCTCGTCTGTGCTCACTTGCTTCTCATCGGCCATGGTATTTGTATCCCTCCCGGGCTTTTCAGCATCATGTTATCACATTTTGACTGCTTACAGGTGGGCAGCCTGCCCACTGACAGCGGTAATGATTCTGCACAGACGCGGATTGTCCTGCAAAAAGCGCTGATATTTCATACTCTTCTGTTAAACCAGAATAGTATAACAGCCGGCTGCTGGCTGTTGAACTCATGCTGCTTTATCTGCAATGAAGTGCTCTTCCCTGCATTCACCGGTGCATTGACGGTGTTTTTCGAACGGCAGGAATGTTCTGTTGTTACAACTGCATCGTTGAATCGTTCCGCGCAATGCTGTATGATATGGGTGCAGATCGATTGACCGGAGGTGATCCCGATGCTGAAAAGACTGACCTTTGTCTGCGCGGTGTTCCTGTGCCTTGCATCCGTTGCCTGTGCGGAACACGCGGCGCTGTTCCCGGCCTATGACGGGGCGGCCGGGAAATGGGGCTATATCGACCGGCAGGGAACTTTTGTGATCGCGCCGCAATTCGACGCAGCCAGCGAATTCCGCGGGAATTACGCGGCAGTGGCGGTATATCCCGGGGAAGCAAAAGATGCCGATTGGCATTTGAACAGATACAGCAACTGTGAAGGCATCATTGACAGCGCCGGGACATTCGTGCTGCCGCCGGAGTATTCCATTGATGACGGATATGATGAACAGTACTTTGGCGGCCGTGACACCGGCATCTGGGCAGTGAACCGGTGGGTGAAAGGCGATGCGGACAGGAAAGAAGGCTTTTTCGATATTCCCTCCGGCTGTTTTTCAGGGCTGAAATGGGAAGCCATCTGGCACTGGTGCTCAGACAGCCGCCTGATCCCGGTGCTGAATGACGATCTGGAGGCAGGGTACGCGGACCGGACGACGGGTGAACTGGTCATTCCCTGTCAGTATTTCGGCGTGGATCCCAGCGTCTTCTGTGAGGGCGTCGCGTCAGTCGCCTTTTCGGACGGGGACGGCAGCCCGGAGGATTTCTTCCTGATCGACGAGACCGGCGCGGTGATCCCGCTGCCCGCAGGCATCCATTCCTTGTACGGCCAATACGCCTCCGACGGCCGCATCGCCGTCACGGATGAGGACGGGCTGCTGGGCTTTGCAGACCTGCAGGGCAGGGTGGTCGTTCCGCCTCGGTTTGCAGAAGTGAAAGATTTTCTTCACGGTTTTGCTTCCTGTATGCTGCCGGACGGGACGCGGGTCGTGATCGACCGTGAAGGCCGGTTTCTGGATGAGCAGGAAGGCTCCCGGATCATGGATGACTGGGAAGAAATGGAATACGAGCTGCTTATGGCGGACATGAATACCACCTTCAGGGAGACGGGCGAGCCGGACAACGGCCTGATCTGGGTCAAGGACGGCGACCGCTGCGGATATACCGACGAGGAAGGCCGGGAAGTATACATGTGGGTCAGTCCGTCCGAATGATCCTGCCGTACAAAGGAACAAAGCGCCGGAGCATCATTGGCATGACGCTCCAGCGCTTTTACAACGGCCTCATCCGCCGGAACGGGTCCGGCGGGTGAGGCTGTCGCTTATGCTGTGTGATTTACGGTGCTTGTTGGATGCTTATTCGCCGATGAACGCCAGCACTTCCCGTGCCTCGCGGCTGGCGATTTCCGCGGCAATCTCCGGATGGTCCGGATACAGGACCTGGTACATTTCGATGTCGCTGTCCAGGAGGCTGTGGATGGCGGCCTGCCACAGGAGCATGGAGCGCTGTTCGGACTGATTGGCCTTGATCAGCCGGGCGATCCTGGCGCCCAGGTTGGTACGGAAGCCCAGATCCGCGATGCTGAAGACGCTGGCCTTCTCTTCGGGGGTCCCGGCATCGGCGAGGAGGCTGTTCAGGATGCGCTCGATTTCCGCGCCGTTCTGGTTCAGGGTCACGCGGAGGGTAAAGGCGCCTTCCTTGCTGCCGGCGGCGAGAGCGGCGCTGAGCCTGCTGTCCGCGGTGGTGACGACGGATTCATAGGTGCCGGTGAGCATGCTGTCGGGGCGCGCGGGATCAGGCGCGTTGTGCAGCGCGTAGCACAGGTCCACGCAGCGCAGGCGCAGCTGGTCGAGGATCATGGCCGCGGTCTCCAGGTCGCTCTTGCCCAGGTTGTTCTTCAGGGTGGTTTCGTACGCGGTCAGGAAGCGCTTGAAGGCGGTGCGGCTGCCCAGGATGGCGGGCCGTGCCCGGTGCCCATTGTGTACGGCAAGCTGGGTGTACAGCTGGTCGATGGCGCGCTGCCAGCGGTTGATGCCGATCTCGTATGTGCTCAGCTTTTCCGTGTCGCTGCGGGCGGCTTCGATCAGGGCGTTGACGGAGGCATCCAGCCCCGCGTGCTCTCCGCAGAGCGTCAGGGCGTATTCCGCCGAGGTTTCGCTCAGACGGGTCAGCACGCGCAGGCAGCTGTCGCCGGAAATGGGATCGGGATAATCGTGCTTCTGACCGTCGCCGGTATAGCTGATAACGGGTTCGGACGATTTGTGGCCGGCATAGCCCTCTCCGAACAGGAAATCCACGACGCCGTAGTTGACGACTTCGCCGTTCAGAACGTCTGTCAGCGTGACCTGGTGCTTGTAGGTCCAGCTGAAGCCGTCGCCGGGAGCCAGGTCATAGACGGTGGTGAGCACGGTGTCCAGCGAGGTGGTTTCGTCGATCATCAGGGAGTCGGTGAGCGTGATCTCGGAGAAGGGGATGCTGCCGGTGTTCCTGACCTCGAGGGAATACTCGATCCAGTCGCCGAACTGGTATTTGCCGTCCGGGCCGGGGGTGCTGGTTTCGGTTTTTGTAATGCTGACGTTGGGCTCCTGACCCGGCCTGCCGACCGGGCGGGTGACCTCGGCGCTGGCGCCCCGCTTCCGGATTCCGGCGCCGATAGCGACGTAGTACGCGAAGTTGGTCACTGTGTCGTAGGACAGGTCGGATTCCTTGACCTCGTATTCGACCTTGATCACGTCCTTGAAGCCGACAGGCACATCGTGATAAGTGGCGATGACGCCGCCCGGGTAGGTCTCCGACAGCAGCGGATCGTATACGGTGAGGGTGTCGAGGACGCAGCCGGTGTTGTTTTCCACGGTGATGCTGTAGGCGATCTTTTCACCGGGGGTGTAGTACTTTCCGTTATCCGGCTGGTTGGTGCATTCCTTGGTCAGGATGATTTCCTTGATCTGTTCGCGGTACAGCGGCGCGTCGACGATGTTGGAATTGACATCAATGAAATCGCCGGTTTCCGGATCGGTATAGTTGACGAAGGCCTGGTTGTACAGCGTATCGGTGAAGATCTCCAGATCGTCGCTGGTCACAACGTAGTCGAAGGTCACGACCCAGGGCGGGTCGTCAGGTGCAATGGATGCCTTGGTCGCCACCACGGGAGATTCCCAGTCCTTAAAGATCGGATCCAAGAGCACCAGACCGGGGATGGTTACGTCTGACACGTTGGTGACGGTGACCTTGTAGTGGATCGTTTCGCCCAGTACGTAGCCTTTGCTGTCGGCGGGTTCACCCACGCGCTCTTTGACGACGGTCAGGGGCTCGGCGTCGTCCGGTGTTGTGACCAGCGTGACGGACAGGGTTGCCCAGTTGGAATAACAGACGTTGTCACCGCTGTCGGCCTGCTCGTTGATGCCCATCACGCGCACCTCGCGCACGACCTTGCCTAAGGCCAGGTCGTTGGCGACCACATTGGTGTACTGGGTCACGACGATCGGCGTGTCGTCGGGCGACAGCACCTGGCCGATATAGGCGCTCCAGTTGGTCAGGTCGTCCTTCGCGTTCGGGTCGGTCAGATAACCGGGGTATTCCTTCAGCTCCACATCGTGGATATAAAGCGGCACATTGCCGGTATTGGTGAGCGTAAACTTGCCGGCCACCTGATCGCCGATCTTGGCGCCGGGGTTGGGGTAACTCACGCAGGTCAGGGTCAGCTCCGCGTGGTTCTCTCCGCCGGAGAGTGGCAGGTCGAGCGTGACATTATTGGTGTTGGAATACAGCTCCGCGCCGTTCCCGTTGGTCCAGTGATACTTGACGGAGAATTCGCGGTGTATGCTACCGAGCTCCACGTCCTTGGAATTGACGACGACCTGGTAGTCGAAGGACTTTTGTTCATTCGGCTGCAGGGGATCGGTATAGGTGGCGGCAAACCCGCCGTACTGGTCGGTATAGTCAAGATCGCCCTCGATGTCGATGCCGGCCACGCCTACCGGGACGTTGCCTTCGTTGTAGGTGGTCATCTTGAGCGGGATGATGCTGCCCAGCACCAGGCCATCAGGCGGATCGCCTTCGACGCCCAGCCGCAGATAGGCGTCGGTGTCGTCTTCGGAGTTGCCGAGGGTCAGATCCTGCTCCACCGGTTCGGCCCAGATATCCGCCTTGGCCGCCTCCGGTCTGCCGCTGGCCTCGAACATGAGCTCAATGACGCCTTCCGCGTTCGCGTCCTCGCTCCGGACGGTGTATTCGAAATCATGGTGGGCGGAATTGCTCGGCGCGATATCGCCGACGCCGGCGGGATAGCCGTAGAAGTCGTAGATCTTTACATCGTGCAGGGTGGTGTTGCCGTGGTTGTAGGCGGTGGCGTGGAAGGTGACTTTTTCGTCCTCAGAGTACGGGTCGTCCAGGCCGCCGGGCACGATCACGGAGAGCGACAGCTTCGCTTCCGGTTCGGGGTGCTTAAGCGGGATATTGACCGTCACTTCATCGATGGCCGGCTGGCCGTAGGAATTCGTGTAATAGACCCAGACCTTGAGCGGATACTCATAGCCTGTGTCGGCAGCGGCGTCGATGATCTCCTGAGTGGGGGTGAAGACGAGAGTGCAGCCGAAGGTGGCGTCCGGATTCAGGGGCTCGTACCAGCCGCCGTAGGGTTCGATGCTGCTGTTCATGTAGGTCAGGGGCCACTTGCAGGTGTTTTTCAGGGATGCCTTGATCAGGGCCTGTTCGCCCGCGCCGTAGGGGCCGGGGGCTTTCAGTTCCGCCGTCAGGTCGACCGAAGGCCCGCTGGCAGTAGGCTCCGCCACCGGTATGACGAGCTGGACCGTGCCGGCAGCGACCTTGTTGGGGTCATATTTGTACCTGACCCAGTAACTGAGGTGCTTCTGGAAATGGAAGTTGTGGTCGATATCGTACTGGGTGATGGTATCCTGCACCTTGCCGGTGAACTCAGCGTGAGGCCCGAGTGTTTCCGGCCACGCCGGATCGGTCATTTCCTTGCAGCCCGAGTAGGTCATCGTCCGGTCGGACTTGTTCCTGACGGTCAGGAGGATGTCGGCCTTGTCGCCGAGTTTGAAGGGGCCGGGATCTACCACCTTGGCGGTCAGAGCGATCGCGGGGGTCGCTTCACCCTCCAGGAGGACCGGCAGCGTCGTTTTGTCATGGGCGCGCTTCGAGTCATCATAGTTGTAGTATTGATACTTGGAATAGTAGACCTCGAACTCGAAAGGATATTTCATTTCGTTGTCCGCGGCCTTATCCAGCATGTGCTGCGTCACATCGGGGGTATAAGGCACGGTCCCGGACTCTCCGGGCGCGAGCTTGTTCGGATAGGAATCGTCCAGCGGCCGGTTCCTTTCACTGAAATACAGTGTAATGCTGCTGGTGTTGGTGACCGTCACCTTGATCGGGACCGGTTCGCCCAGGCTGTAGGGGCCGGTATGCTCGGGATCGGCCAGTTCAGCCTCCAGGGAGATGGTGTATTCCTCTGCCCCGCCGGGCAGCACGGGCAGGTCGATCTCCTGCTCCTCAGCCTTGCCGCAGACCTGGCAGACGCGCCGCTGCCGGATGACAGGGATGCCCACCGGCACGTCGACGTTCTCCCATTCGCCCCAGGTGTGGGGGGCCAGCTCGCCGGTCCACTGCCACTCGATCATGTGGCCGCATACGGCACAGAGATGCTCCGAACGGGCACGGGTCGTACAGGTGGCTTCCTTGGTAACGACCCAGGGACCCGGCTTGTGCTTCGTTTTCGGAATGGCTTCCTTCTGGATGTTGCCCTGGCTGCTCTTGCGGGCGCGCTCACCCTCCCGGGTGCAGGTGGGCTGGCGGGTCACCTGCCAGCCATACCAGATTTCCACCCCGTTGGGTAGTTGCGTCGCCGCCAGCACAGGCTGCGCGACAGACAGGAGCATGAGCAGCGCCAGCAGGAGCGCTGCCAGTTTCCGCAGGTTGTTCATATAGCTACCTCCTTCTCTTGCGGCACGCGGCCGGGTGTTGTTTGCAAAGCCGGTTCTGTTGCGCATACACTATCTTAGACGCGGCGGATTGTAAAAAGTTCGGCCCGCCGGTAAAAATATCAGCGGGTCATTCAAGCGCGATGGGATAGGCAGAGGGCATGAAAAGCTGCCGGTACAGCCGGACGGCATACCGGTCCGTCATGCCGGAAATAAAGTCCGCTACGGCCCGTTCGGGGCCTTCCAGATAAGCGATCTCGATGTATTCCAGCGGCAGCTGGCCGATATTGTTGGTGTAATACTCAAAGAGGTGGGTCAGGAGACGGTCGCACTTCTCCTCCTCCTGGCTGCGCCAGCTGTCCCGGTACACGCGCTCGAACATAAAGGCGCGCAGTTCGTCCGTGGCGGCCTGGATGGCGGGACTCATGCGGATGGCGGCCTGGCCGCGGCTCTCGTTCACGATGTCGCGGATCATGGTTTCGATCCGCTCGCCGTGGGTCTCGCCCAGCGTCTTCAGGACGCTCCGGGGCAGGTCCTCCGGACGGAGGATCCCGGCGCGCAGGGCGTCGTCGATATCGTGGTTGATGTAGGCCACCCGGTCCGCCCGGGCCACGCATGCGCCTTCCAGGGTCTGGGGGGCAACGGGGCCGCTGTGGTGGGCGATGCCGTCGCGCACCTCTTTTGTCAGGTTGAGGCCGGTGCCGTTTTCCAGCTTCTCCACCACGCGCAGGCTCTGTTCATAGTGCCGGAAGCCGCCGTGACAGAGGTGGTCCAGCGTGCGCTCGCCGATATGCCCGAACGGGGTATGCCCCAGGTCGTGCCCCAGGGCGATGGCTTCCGTCAGGTCCTCGTTGAGTCGCAATGCCCGCGCGATGGTGCGGGCCACCTGCTGTACCTCCAGGGTATGGGTCAGGCGGGTGCGGAAATGGTCGCCCTCCGGCGCGATGAAGACCTGGGTCTTGAACTTCAGCCGCCGGAAGCTCTTGGAGTGCAGGATGCGGTCACGGTCCCGCTGGTAATCTGTGCGCAGGTCGTCCGGGCTGATGGGGCGGTCGCGTCCGGCGCTTTCCGCGCTTCTGGATGCGAATTCGGAAAGGCGCTCCTTCTCCCACAGTTCGGTTTCCTCGCGTACTGTCATGGCCGCATCCTCCTCTGAATGTTCCTTGTGTACGGAGCAGCGTTATACTAATTCTCATCTAAATAAATGTGCATATGTGGGATGGATTTTGGGGCAGATCAAGGAAAACGTCCGAAAGCGTATCCGTAGATACGGTGAGGACGGCTGACGCAGAGATGGCACAAAAGCCGCCCACAGATGTGCATGTTTTAGGTGAGAATCAGTATTATCTCAGCTTGGCGAATCCTTCGCCGAGGGTCTCGTGGGTGTCGGTGATGAACAGGAAGGCGGCGGGGTCCTCCTCCTTGACGATGCGCTTGATGCGCGGGATCTCGCGGCCGCCCGCCACGCATACGATCATTTTGTGCTGCTGGCCGGAAAAGGCGCCGGTGGCGTCCAGCAGGGTCACGCCGCGGTTCAGTTCGCGCATGATGCGCTCTGAGACGCTGCCTGCGGACTGGCAGATGATGTAGCAGGCCTTGGCGCTGCCCCAGCCGGAAAGCATCATGTCGATCACACGGGAGCATATATAGATGTTGCACAGGGCGTACAGCGCCGCGTTGGCGCTCATGGTGAACCAGGCGGCCAGCACCACGCAGCCGTCCAGGACCGACAGGAAAACGCCGACCTTGACAGAGGGGAAATACCGGTGCAGCATCTGGGCCAGCATGTCTGTGCCGCCGGTGGTGGCGTTGCCGGTCATGATGATCGCCAGGCCCACGCCCAGCAGGATCGCGCCGAAAAGGGTGGCCATCAGGTAGTCGTCGGTCAGGCTCGGGAAGGGCAGAACGTCGATCAGTACGGAAAAGATCAGCGTCGCGCCCAAGGAGCGCAGGGCAAACTGCGCGCTGACGGTCCGCCAGCCGATCACGAACAGCGGGATGCCGAGGACCAGGCTGGTGGTGCCGACGGGCAGACGGAAAAGGTAGTTCAGGATGATCGCGACGCCGGTCAGGCCGCCGGGGGCGATGTTGTGCGGCGTCATGAACAGCGGATAGGCGCTGGCCGCGACGAAGCAGCCGAAAATGATGTTCAGCCAGGAAAACAAAGGCTCGTTGTTCCGGATTCTGTCAAGCAGTTTCATGAGATCTCCAAGGGTTGCCGTCCGCCTGCGCAGAGGCGGAAGATCATGGTCACATATCGATGCCGGGGAGCAGGGTAATGGTGCGGGTGAAGTTCGCGCCCAGGCTCTGCATCAGCCCGATCTGGGGGTTGTTGCGGCGGAAAATGTGCGCGTACATCCCGCCCATGCTGCGCTCCCGCAGGATGGCGGCGGCCTGCAGGATCAGCTGGCGCGCCATGCCCTGGCGGCGGAATTCCGAGCGCGTGTACACCTGCAGCAGGGAGGCGTTCATGCCCGCCCCGGCCGTGAGCAGTTCCGTGACGGGACGGCCCTCGCGGTAAAAGCCCAGGGCCAGGAAGCCCGGCTGTTCGCGCCACAGGGTCAGCTGGTCGCGGGTGATCGGGGTGATGCGCATTTCGTTGAGCCGCTGGAGGAAGGCGTCCTGCTGTCGGTCGGTGTCCAGCGGTACGGATGCGTACTGCACGCCCATGGGGATCTGGGCCGGCAGGGTGTAGGGCAGGGCGAAATAGAACAGGTCCTCCGCGTCGTCCATCTGGAAGCCGCAGCGCTGGTAAAAGGCCTGGGATTCGGCGTCCGTGGCCTCGAGCTGGGTATAGAGCCGCGCCTTCATGCCGGGATAGCGCAGCTTCAGCACCTCCGCCCGGGCGGAGAGCGCGCCGAACAGCAGGAACCGTGCCGACGGCTGGGCGGTGATTTCCATATATATGTTCAGCGGCTGGGCAGGGTAGAGCTCACGCTGAACGAAGGGGATCAGGTAGCCCGTCCCCAGCTGGACCTGCCGGTCGTCGGTGACAAAAAAGGTGTCTTCCGCGGGGACCCCGCGATAGGCGGACTGTGGATGTGTTATACGCATAGGCTTTCCTTTTTCAGATCGTCGCCGCGTGTGCGGCAGAGATCACAATGAATTATTGGTCGTCAGCTCGTAGGCCACGCGGACGATCGCGGGACAGGCCGCCTGGATCTGCTCCACGGCGGACTCCAGCAGGTCGTAGGGGATCCGCGCGGCGCGGGACAGGCCGGTCTCCGAGGCGGTCAGGGCGTGCAGCGCGACGGCGTAGCCGCCCGGAGCAGGCTCCAGGGTGCTGAAAAACCCGCTCAGCTTCCGTGCCTGGCCGTTTTCCTTCAGCAGGCGGCGGAAAATGCTGTCCGCCGTGCGTAGCAGCCTGACGCGTTCTGGCGTCACTTCGCCGTCGATGTTCATGGCGAGGCCGGTGGCGGGGATCGCCTGGCCGGAAAGGATGTCCTCCGGCATCCCCAGATAGCGCCCGATCTGGCGGACTTCCGCCGTGAACAGGTCACGGAGGGGCTCCACGCACAGGACGCCGGCCCGCACGCCTGCGCTCTCCTCGACCCGGCTCACGCGCTCCAGATAGCTCTGCCCGCGCACCACCGCGTTCAGCAGCGGCACCGAGCGCTGCACGTCGCGCCGGATGAGGGTAAGCATGGATTCCACCGTGCGCCGTTTGTCCATGGGGTCGCGCACGCCCTTCAGGGCCTGCAGGAAGCGCTCTCTGTGGTCTTCGCGGATCACGGTGATGCCGGTGCGCTCGGTGAAGAAGGCAAAAAAGTCGTCTTCCTCGTCGTCCTGCAGCAGGCCGGTATCCACAGCGAAGCAGGTCAGGCGGTCGCCCAGCGCCCGGGCGGCCAGCAGGGCGGTGACGTTGGAATACAGACCGCCGGTCATCAGGCAGACGGCATTCCCTTCGCCGGTGGCCTGCCGGATATCGTCGGTGGCCCCGCGCACGAAGGCTTCTTCGTCCCACCAGGGGGTGCAGCCGCAGATGTTCAGGGCGAAATTGGTCAGGAGCCGCGTGCTGTCCGGGTCGTGCGCCTCAAGCTCCACCTGCATGCCGAAACGCCTCTCGCCGCCCAGGGAAAAGCCGACGGCGGTGCGTTCCGCGCCGATGGTGGCGACGACCTGCGCGCCTTCGGGCAGGCGCATGGGGCTGAGCCCGCGGAGCAGGCGCTGCCCGGAGGGCAGGCCGTTGAGCAGCGGGCATTCCGAATAGCTGACGTCCGAGAGGCCCGTCATGGGGGAATAAGGGCTGTTCTGTCCGCCGAGGGCGGCGTTCAGGGCCGCGGCTGCGGCGCCGAGGGCCAGGACGGGGCCGGGGTAGCCGAGCACCTGCGGCGTGATCTCCAGGTCGGGGGTATCCGCCGCGGCGCAGAGCAGCAGGCCGGACGGGTCCTCCCGGCGGAGGGCTTCCGCATCTATATCCCAGGGTACGATGCGGCAGCAGACGCGCTCGGCCCGCAGTTTGCGCACGGCCATGCGTGAGGCCAGACGGTCATAATTGAGTATCAACAGCGAATCCCGCACGTTACGCTTCCTTCCTGCATGTCATGGCGGCATGCTGAACGATCCTGACGGATGTCAGTTGTCTCCGGTACTGATCCCGGCGGATGCGCCGGCCGGGAGGTGGGACCTTGCGTCCCAGCAGAGCTTCAGGTAATCCATGTAGATTTCGTAGGGCACATGGAGGGCGGTGACCAGCTTCGCGTGCTCCGGGCCCACATAGCGGATGTGCCACGGCTCGACCTTGTAGCCGGTGATCTTCTGCCATTCCGCCCGGTAGCGGATAATGAAGCCGTATTCGGCGCAGTGGGCTTCCACCCACTGGCCCTCTTCGGTCTTGGAAAAAATGGCGTTCAGGCGGTAGTTGATGGAAGCGCAGGACACGTCCATGGCCAGACCCAGCTGATGCTCGGATCTGCCGGCAGGCGCGCTGGTCAGTTCTGCCGACCTGCCTCGCTGCGCGACCTTGCGGGCATGGATCGCCTTCTGCGTGCCGTAGGAGCGGTAGCCGGACACCACGCCCAGCTTGACGCCGTCGGCGTCCGCCGCCTGGAACAGCCGTTTCAGGGCTTCGGCGGCCTCCGGCCGCAGCTGCTGTACCGCCAGGCCCGGCTTATGCGGCAGATCCACGGACACCAGCTCCGGCACGTAGTTGCCCGGCAGCGGCGTCTCCTTGTTCACCAGCACCAGCAAAGGATCCATGCGGGGGTCGCAGTTCATCGGCACGTCCGGCTCCGGGTTCTGCGCGAACAGCTCCTGCGCGGTGGGGATCGTCTCCTCCGCGGCGCAGCAGGCCGCGGCCAGCAGCAGGATCAGGAAACAGAGCAAACTGAGAGACCGTTTCATTTTCGGAGACCTTTCGGATAATGGTTTTTGAGGATGCCCTGGGTCAGTTTGCCCCAGCCCAGGGGCACGCCCTCGGTGCAGACCTGGCACCAGCCGTCCTCCCCGGCGGGAAGTTCGACCGTTTCCCCGTGCATGTAGCGCAGGATCTGCTCCTGGTCGAGGCTGACCCGGCGTCTGGCCATGGCTGCGTGGGAGAGGGCGTGATCCGGCAGCAGCAGCCGCTGCTGGGCGCGCAGCAGGCGCAGGCCCGGGCGCAGCAGGCGCAGGCCGCGCAGATCGGGGGTCAGGGACGGCAGCTGCCAGAGCCCGCCGCCGAAATCTGCGTCCACGCTGAACGGAACGTCCAGCAGGGAGGCGAGCGCGGCTTCCGCCGTTTTGTGGGTCGCGCGGTCGGGGACCGGCAGCCCTCCGGCCTGCGGAGAGGCGGGCCGGACTTCGGAGTCGCCGGCCCTGCGCCGGAGCAGGGCGACGAAATGTCCTTCCCCTCTCAGGCGGTGCGGCCACAGCCGCAGGCAGCCGTTCACGGAACCTCCCACGCCCGGCAGTGTGGAATCTTCCGGTTCAAAATCGGGATGCCCCGTCAGAAAAGCTTCGATCTGGGCTTCGTTCTCGGTCCGGTTGAAGGTACAGGTGCTGTAGCACAGGCGGCCCTCCGGCCCGACGAGGGCAGCGGCGCTTTCCAGTATGGCGTGCTGCCGCCTGGCGCAGCTTTCGGGGGAGTCGGGCGTCCATTCCGCGGCGGTTTCCGGATGGCGGCGGAACATGCCCTCTCCCGAGCAGGGCGCGTCCACCAGCACGGCGTCGAACAGCCCCGGCCACTGGCGGGCCAGGCGTTCCGGGCTCTCGTTCAGCACGATCATATTGCTGCAGCCCAGGCGTTCCGCGTTGGCGGAAAGGATCCTGGCCCGGTCGGGCACGATCTCGTTAGCCACGACCAGTGCGTCCGGCGCGAGGGCCGCCATGGCGGTCGCTTTTCCGCCCGGCGCGGCGCACAGATCCAGCACGCGTTCTCCGGCCCGGGGGCTGAGCACGGCGGGCGGCGCGGCGGCGCTGGGTTCCTGCAGGTACCAGGCGCCGGCTTCGTGCAGCGGGGACTTGCCTGCGCCGGAATCGGCGCTCAGGTAATACATTCCCGGGAACCAGGGCACGGGATCGCCGGTGCCCTCCGGCAGCGGCGCGGGCTTGCCGGGCGTCAGGCGGATGCCCCGGGCCGGCTCCGAACCCATGGCCTCAAAAAAGGCGGCGGCCTCGCTGCCCAGGAAGCGCCGCATTCCGGCAGCGAAAGCTTCCGGGATCATAGCGTGTCCTCGTCGTCCGAGCGGGGATATACGGGTGCCCGGAAGGCGTCTTCCTTGCTGACGATGGGCGGCAGGCCGTCGATGGGCGTGCCGTCGTCCATGATCAGCGGAGCGCGGCGCTGGGCTTCCCGCTGCCGGCGGACCGGCTTGCGGTACCTGTCGCTGCGGCGGTGGCGTTCGGCGGGAGGGGGCGCGGGCTGGGCGAACTGCCAGTCGTAATAGGCGTCGTCTCCGGCATCCGCGCCGGAGGGCTCTTCCACGGCGTACTCGCTGTCGGGATTTTCCGCCAGCGGCCGCGCGGCCTCGCCGATGTCCTCGTTTTCGTCCTTGAAGCCCCTGCGGAAGCGCCGCAGCTCGCGTCCCTCCTCGTTCAGGAGCGACGCGGAGCGGTTTACGGAGGAGCGCCAGACCAGGTCGGGCCGCCAGCGGATCAGCCACACGATGTAGTCGGTCAGCGTGCCGATCAGCAGCAGCGGGATCAGCGCAGCCAGCCAGTTGGCGGCCAGCCAGCTGTCGATCAGGTTGGGGTCGCTGAGCTGCTGTATCGCGTTCCTGACCCAGGAAAACATGGCCTGGAACAGATATTTCGCGAAAGCGTTCATACGCCGTTATCCCCTTCCGGCGGGGTTCCGGTGCTGTCCGGTCCGGATTCCGGCTGCGCGGAGCGTTCGACTTCCAGCGTGAGCGTCACGGCGGAGACGCCCATATACTTGGCGTCCGTGGGCCGCAGCAGCGGAACGGTGAAGGACCTGGTGGACGTGATGCCGCTGATGTCCGCCGGAGACGCAGCGTGCAGGCTTTCCAGCGCCTCCAGGTCCGTATGCTCGCTGAAGGCGGCGCGGACCTGGGACGGATCCACGTCGATGCTCACGATCTCATAGCCGTCGGCGGGTGCCCCTGTGTAGAGGGACGGGATGTCCACCGGCAGGCTCACGACATCGAAAAAGGTCTGCTCCACGGTGATCGAGTCGATGCGGATGCCCGTATTCAGCGGGGAGACGGTGATCAGGTTTTTGGGGATCTCTTTTTCCTGCCGGTCCTCCAGGCGGAAGGGCAGGGCAGTGCGCTCCGTGCCGGCGGAAAACGCCATTTCGCTCAGATCGTAGGGCACGACGCAGCGGGCCACGTTATCCACCAGGGACTTGGGGCCGGCGATGGCCACGTAGATGGGGTCCGCCGTGGCTGCGGCGGCGTACAGGCCCTCCGGCAGCTTGCCGGCGGTGGCGACGCGGACGGGGATCCGGCTGCGGGTCACGTACTGCTCGACCTGCACGTCGATGCTCGTTACGGACAGGTCCTGCACGCTGCCGTAGGCGGTGGAACTGGTGGTCAATACCTGCAGGGTCTGGCTCCCGGTGCCGCGGATGCGGCTCAGATCGACCCGCACGTTGAAATTGGCGGCCTGGACGGACTCGTAGATGCGCTGCGGCACGTCCACCCGCATCCTGACGCCGCTCAGAGCGTCGGCATCCAGGCCGGACACGACGATATAGCCGTTGCGCAGCATTGCGTCCTCGTTCATGACGCTGATGGTGACGTCGTTGAACACTTTGCTGCGCACCAGGGTGCCGTCCTGCATGATCAGGCCGCCCCACAGGAAGATCGCCGCCAGCAGGCAGCCCAGCTTCCAGCCCCAGTTATGGGTGACGGCGGCCAGGAGACGTTGGAAAAACGCTTTGCCCTTTTTGATTTCCTGATTTTGCTCAGGTTTTTCAGGCGTCGACATTCGGCGAGCCTCCTTTCCGCAGGATCTTCCGGCTCCAGGCTTTCAGGCCGGTGGGTTCTTCGTGGTACAGCTCGCGCAGCGCGTGGGCGATACCTTCCGCGTCCAGACGCCGGGTCATGACGCCGTTTTTGGTCAGGGACACGATGCCGGTCTCTTCGGACACGATCAGCGTCACCGCGTCGGAGGCCTCGCTGATGCCCAGAGCCGCGCGGTGGCGCGTGCCCAGGTCGCGGCTCAGGGCGTTGGATTCGCTCAGGGTCAGCACGCAGGCGGCGGCGACGATGCGCTGGCCGCGGATGATGACCGCGCCGTCGTGCAGTGGGGTGTTCGGTTCAAAAATATTTTCAAGCAGCGGCGCGGAAATGGACGCGTCCAGGGCGGTGCCGGTCTCGATCACGTCCTTGAGGCCGGTCTTCTGCTCGAACACGATCAGCGCGCCGACACGCCGCTTGCTCAGGCGCAGGCAGCACTGGGTGATTTCCGCGATGATGCGCTCGTTTTCGCTCTGGGAGGCGGAACCATGCTCAAAGCCCGCGCCGCGCCCCACCTGCTCCAGCACCTTGCGCAGCTCCGGCTGGAAGATAATGAACAGCAGCAGCGCGCCGTTGTTGAGCACGGAGCGCATCAGCCAGTTCAGCGAGGTCAGGCCGAAGAGCTCGCTCACATAGCTGATGATGAGCAGCACCGCAAGACCCTTCAGGACCTGGATGGCCCGGGTCTGCTTGGTCAGCATGACCAGCTGATACAGCAATGCCGCCATGATCAGGATGTCGATCACATCCGCCAGATTCGGCTGATGGATGATGTTCCAGAAGAACATCTCCACATTGCTCAGGAAGCTTTGCATGATTCACCTTCTATAAGCACAGAGTCGCACGTAAGTCACAGTGGGCACGGCGGAAAGCTGTTCCCGCAGGATCATTATAACCGATTTTTCTGCGGGAATAAAGCGAATCGGGAATTTTAACAATGTGCCGGAGCACCGGCCTCGGTTTCAGGGAAGGCGTCGGCCAGCGCGGCGAACCGGGCGATGTCCAGCTGCTCGGCCCGGGCGTTTTCCGGGATGCCGGCAGCGGCCATCCAGGAGAGGGCCTGCTCCCGGGTCAGGCGGTAGCGGTTCATCAGGTTGTTGAGCAGGGTCTTGCGCCGGAGGGCGAAGCCCGCGCGGATGAGCCCGAAGAGAAAGCTTTCGTCACGGACGGCGGCAGGCGGCGCGCCGCGGCGGGTGAGGGAAATGAAAGCGCTGTCCACCCGGGGCGGGGGCGTAAAGCACTCCCGGGGCAGGTATTTGCGGATCTCCGGCTCGTACTGCCAGGAGAGCAGCAGCGTCAGCGGGCCGTAGCCGGGATCCCCTGCGCCGGCGCAGAGCTTTTCGGCGCTTTCCTTCTGCAGCATCAGGTGCATGGAGAGGATGGGCAGCTCCTGTCCGGTCAGCTGGGTCAGCAGGGCCGTGGTGACGTGGTAGGGCAGGTTGGCCGCGATGTGGAAGGGCCCGGTCTCCTTCGCGAAGGCCTGCCAGTCCATCCGCAGGATATCCTGGCGCAGCACGGTCACGTTGGGGCGGGAGAGCACCGCCGCCTTGAGGTAGGGGATCATCTCCCGGTCCAGCTCGACGGCAGTCACGTGCTTTACCCGGTCGGCCAGCGCCTGGGTCAGCATGCCGGAGCCCGCGCCGATCTCCAGCACCTCGTCGTCGGGGCCGAGGCCGGTCAGGCCGGCCAGCTCCTGCTGGAGGGCGGGATCCAGGATGAAGTTCTGTCCCAGGCTGTGCTTGAGGGCGGGGCCTGCGGGCCTTGTGTTCTGCTTCATAGGGCGTGCACCGCCTCCGCGACTTTTCCGGGCTCCGGGGCCCTGAAAAAGGCCGTGCCCATGATCAGCGTGTCCGCGCCGAGAGCGGCCAGCTGCGGGGCGTTGTCCAGCGTCACGCCGCCGTCGCAGGCGATGTGCCCGCCATAGCCCGCGGCGCGCAGCTGCGCGGCCTTGTCCGCGCAGTCGGCCATCAGCTTCTGGCCGCCGAAGCCGGGCTCCACGGTCATGATCAGCACCCGTTCGGCCAGGGGCAGGCAGTCTGTGAGCGCCGACACGGGCGTCGCCGGCTTCAGGGAGATGCCGGGCTTCGCGCCGAGGCGTTGGATGTCTGCCAGTATCTCAGCGGACGTAATGGCCTCCCGGTGCACGGTCAGGCCGGTGGCGCCGGCTTCCGCGAAGGGGCCGATCCAGCGCGCGGGATCGCTGACCATCAGGTGTACGTCCAGCCAGACCTCCGGGAAAGCGCGCCTGAGGGCTTTCACCAGGTCGGGCCCGTAGGACAGGTTGGGGACGAAATGGCCGTCCATGATGTCCACGTGCAGTTCGTCGGCGCCGCAGCGGACGGCTTTTTCCACCTCCTCGTACAGATGGAGCCGGTCGGCGGCGAGAATGGACGGCGCGATGCGGATTGCGCTATGCATAGCGGTTCCTCCATGCCTCGTCAAGCTCACGAAGCAGAGCGGCATACCGGGCATACCGGCTTTCGTCGATCTCACCGGCGGCCACAGCCGCCCGGACGCGGCAGCCGGGTTCACCCTGATGCCAGCAGGGCGTGAAGCGGCATTCGTCCTTCAGGTGAGAGAACTCGGGGTAGTATTCCTGCAGCAGGATCGGCTCCATATGCTCGTCCGACAGGGTGATCAGGCTGAAACCCGGAGTATCCATCAGACTGAAGCGGGAGGAACGGAAGAGCTCGGCGTGCCTGGTCGTGTTCCGGCCCCGCAGGATGCGCTTGCTGATCTCGCCGGTCTCGGCGGCCACGTTGAGCAGGCTGTTGGTCAGGGTGCTCTTGCCCACGCCGGACTGGCCGCTCAGGCTGACGGTCTCGCCTGCCAGGCAGCTTTCCAGGGGGCCGAGCCCTTCTCCGGTCAGCGCGCTGATGGCGATGACGGGCAGATCTGCACCCGCATAGGAGCGGGCCAGTTCCGGGGCCAGGGCCGGGTCCAGGTCGGACTTGTTGACGACCAGCGCCGCCTTGATGCCCTGGCGGCGGCACTGCACCAGCAGCCGGTCCACCATCATCAGGTCGGGCGCGGGCTGAGGCGCGACCACGACCGCCATCATCGTGACATTGGCGACGGCGGGGCGCACGAAAGCGCTGGTGCGCGGCAGGATCTCGTCGATCCAGCCGTGCTCGTCGCTGACCGTTCCGGGGGTGAAGCAAATCCTGTCCCCGACCAGGGGGGAGATGTGCTGGCGGCGGAAGCGGTTCTTGGCCCGGAGCACGTACTGGGCCCCGGTTTCGTCCTCCGCGGTATAGACGCCGCCCTGGCCGCGGATGAGCCATCCTTCCATACTCACGGCTCCTCCGCTTTCGGGGGCGTCAGCACGTATACCGCGATGCGGCCCATGGTGCCGCTGATCACGCGGCTGCCGGGCTGCACGGGCTGGCTGTCCGCGTCGGTAAAGAACTGGGCGGCCACCAGCTGGTCCTTGGAGGCGTCCTCCACGGGCTCTTCCAGCACCTCGGTGATGCGCAGGCCGATGTTTTCCGCCAGGGTCAGCGCCTCAGCGCGGCTCATGCCCACCAGGTTGGGGACGGTCACGCTTCCGCCGGACAGGGTCACCTGCACGATGCCGCCGGCGGTGAGCAGCTCGCCCGATTCCGGGGTCTGGGACAGGATGGTGTCCCAGGGCTTTTCGGATACCTCCCTGCGGGACAGCGCCAGCAGGGTGAAGCCGCACTTTTCCAGCTCGTCCTTTGCCTTGGTCACGCTCATGCCGTACAGGCTCGGCACCTGCTGCTGCTGGGGGCCCGTGCTGACGGTGATCAGCAGCTTGCTGCCCTGGCGCATGGTGGTGCCGAATTCCGGCGCCTGCTGGATCACGGTGCCCGCGGGGCGCTCTGCGTCGCTGACGCGGGTGACGTCCGCGGTCAGGCCCGCCCGGGCGATCATGCGGAGGGCGTTGGTCTCCGTCTCGTCGATCACGTAAGGTGCTGTAGTGGAACTGACGATGCTGCGGTACATGCGCACCGCCAGCAGCACCAGGATACCGGTCAGGACCAGGCCTGCCGCCGCCATCAAGAGGGGCTTGACGGCCTGGTGCCAGTCAAAGCGCTCCTGGGTCTTCTGTTCACGCTTCCGGGGCTTTTTCGGATCCGGATCTACCGGCTCGATCTTGACTTCCGGCTTCTGGTAGTTCGGCTCCGCCAGCGCCTTCTGCAGGTCGCGGGCCATGTCCTCCGCCTGCTGGTAGCGGTTCTGCGGCTCCTTGGCCAGGGCCTTCTGCACCACGGCGCTGATGGCAGGGGAAACGGCGGGGTTGATGATATTGACGGGCCGGGGCGGGATCTTGATGTGCTGCATGGCGATGGCCACCGGCGTATCCCCGTCGAAGGGCACGGTGCCGGTAAGCATTTCATACAGCACCACGCCGGCGGAATAAATGTCGCTGGCCTCGGTGACCTCTTTGCCCTGGGCCTGCTCCGGCGAGAAGTAGTGCACCGAGCCCATGACCATGTCGGTCTTGCTGATGGTGCCGCTGCCCGCCAGGCGGGCGATGCCGAAGTCGGACACCTTCACGTGCCCGTCCGCGTGGATCAGGATGTTCTGGGGCTTGATGTCCCGGTGTATGATCCCGTTTTTGTGCATGTGCTGCAGGGCAGAGAGCAGGCGGATGGCGATCTGCACGGAGGTCTTGGGCGACAGCGCGCCCTTCTCGTCGATGATCTCCTTCAGGGTGCGCCCCTCCACGTACTCCAGCACCAAATAGCGGTAGTTGTCCTGAGCGCCCACGTCCAGCAGGTTCACGATGTTGTGGTGGCTCACCTTGCTGGCGGCCTGGGCCTCGCGCTCGAAACGGCGCAGGAATTCCTCGTCGTTCTTGTACTCCGGCTTCAGGATCTTGATGGCCACGGCGTGGTGGGTGCGCATGTCCAGCGCCTTGTACACCAGCGCCATACCGCCCTGGCCGATGAAGTCGGTCAGCTTGTATCGATTGTCCAGCACCAGTCCGATCACGCGGGCACCTCCGTGATCACGACGGTGATATTGTCCTGACCGCCGTTGGCAAGGGCCAGCTCGAGCAGATGGTCAGCGGCCTCCTGCAGGCTGAGGCCGATGAGGGCGTCAGCCATATCCTTCGCGGCGACGCAGCCGCTCAGCCCGTCGGAGCAGATCAGCCAGCGGTCGCCGGGCTGCTTGTCCAGCTCCCGGATGTCCGCCGTCACCTCAGGGTCCGTGCCGACGGCCCGGGTGATCATGTGCCGGTAGGGGTGGGATGCGGCTTCCTTTTCGGTCAGCAGGCCCTCCCGCATCATCTCGGCGACCACGGAATGGTCGTCAGAGATTTGCCTGAATTCGCCGTTCCTCAGCAGGTATGCCCGGCTGTCCCCGATATGTGCCAGGTATACGGATTCCCCACCTTCCCACAGCACGGTCAGGGTGGTACCCATTCCGTGCAGGGTCTCGTCCGACTTCTGCCGTTCGTAGACCTTGGCGTTGACATCGCTGATGCACTGCGCCAGGGTGTCCGTCCGGGGTTCCAGGCCGCTGAGGGCGGCGCAAAGCAGCTCGCCGGTCATGCGGCTGGCGATGTCCCCGGCCAGGTGGCCGCCCATGCCGTCGGCGACGCCATACAGGCTTTGCCCGATGATGATCATATCCTGGTTGGTCGGACGCACGTTGCCCACGTGCGTGCGGGATACCCATTTCATTGGCCGTTTTCCTCCAAGCGTTTTTTGCGCAGCTGGCCGCAGGCGCCTTCGATGTCGTCGCCCATGGTGCGGCGGCGGGTGGCGGATATGCCGTTGGCGGCAAGGATGTCGATGAAGCGCGCGATCTGGCGCTCGCTGGCGCCGTAGAGATTGCGCTCCTTCACGGTGTTCAGCGCGATCAGGTTCACATGGCAGTTATAGCCCTTCAGCAGGCGGCTGAGCTTCTGCGCGTCCTCAGGGCTGGCGTTGATCCCGTCGATCAGCGCGTATTCGAGGATGAAGCGCCGGCCCGTAGCCTCGTAGTAGGCGCGGCAGGCATCCAGCGTCTCCGCAATGGTGTAGCGGCGGGCGACCGGCATGATGCGGCGCCGGGTCTCGTCGTCCGGCGCGTGCAGGGACAGCGAGAGCGTCAGCTCCAGCCCCTCCCCGGCCAGGCGGCGGATGCCGTCGGGCAGGCCGCAGGTGCTCAGGGAGATCCGGCGGGAGCTCAGGTTCATTCCCTCGGGATGGGTGACCACGCGGATGAAGCGCAGCACCTCGGCGTAGTTGTTCATGGGCTCGCCGCTGCCCATCAGCACCAGGCGGCTCACGCGCTCGCCCGTGTCCTTCAGCAGGCTGTTGGCGCACAGCACCTGGCCCACCATTTCGGCGGCGGTCAGGTTCCTCACGCAGCCGTCCAGGGTGCTGGCGCAGAAGAGGCAGCCCATGGCGCAGCCCACCTGGGTGGACACGCACAGCGTCACGCCGTAGTGGTAGCGCATCAGCACGCCCTCCACGCAGTTGCGGTCCGAAAGCCCGTACAGGAGCTTCACGGTGCCGTCCTCCCGGGAGGCATACTCTTCCAGCACAGTCACGGGCGGAGCGGGCATTTCCGCTTTCAGGCGCTCGCGCAGGGGCTTGGACAGCACGGTCATACCGTCAAAATCCAATCCCTTCTGCAGGTCCCTGAACAGCTGTTTGCCGCGGAAGCCCGGCTCGCCCCAGGTGAGCATCAGGGCCTTCAGTTCTTCGGGGAACATGCCCCACAGCATGTCCATGGGTCAGCCCTGCCGCCGGAGCCGTGCCATAAAGAAGCCTTCGTCCCCGTCCGGGCCGGGCAGCAGCTGGAGGCCGCATTCGCGGCGGGCGTTTGGATACAGCGCCGCGACGTCTTCCGGCAGGGGCTCCAGCGTATATTCGGGATGCCGTTCCAGGAAGGTGCGGAGCTGCATTTCGTTTTCCTCGGGCAGGATGGAGCAGGTAGCGTACACCAGTGCGCCGCCGCGCTTCACATACTTCGCGCAGTTCTCCAGCAGCGTCTTCTGGGTCTCCGTCAGGGACGCCAGGCTTTCCGGGGTGATACCGTAGCGGATATCGGGCTTTTCGTGCCATTCGCCCAGGCCGGTGCAGGGAGCGTCCAGCAGGCAGACGTCGAAGCGCTCCTCCCAGTCCTCCTTATAGCGGGTGGCGTCGTACAGCTGCGGGCGCACGTTGTCCAGCTTCAGGCGGCGTACGGCGGCTTCCAGCAGCGCCACGCGGTGTGGATGCACGTCCAGCGCGTACACGCGGCCCGTGCCCTGCATCGTTTCCGCCATGTAGGCGGTCTTGCCGCCGGGAGCGGCGCAGCAGTCCAGCACCTGCATGCCGGAGCGGGCTCCGGCCAGGGCAGCGCAGACCATGCTAGCCTCGCCCTGTACGCTGAAGGCGCCGGCCTGGTAGTCCCGGTCGCGGGAAAGCTGCATCACGCCGTCGGCGTACCAGGCGTGGGGCACCCGACCGGGGGTCACGTTCCACACTTTCTTTTCCAGCAGCTTTTGGAACTGCTCGTCGGTGAGCTGGGTCATATTTGGCCGCAGCACCATGCCCCGGCGCGCCGGCCGGTAAGTGAGCATGGTTTTCGCAACGTCTTCGCCGTAGTGTCCTGCCAGCTTCCGCGCCAGCCACAGGGGCATGGAGTTCTCCAGCGCCAGGCGCTCCAGCGGGTCTTCAGGCCAGGTGACGGTCCGGTCGCCGCGCAGGAAGGATCGCACCACGCCGTTCACGAAACCGGTCAGGTCTTCCAGCCCGATGGACCGGGTCAGGCGCACCGATTCGTCGGCGATGGCGTTGTCCGGGATCCTGTCCATCCAGTTCTTCTGGCAGACCGCCATGCGCAGGATGCACTTCACCCGCGGCTCCACCGTGGAAAGATCCTCCATGTAGAAGGAGAGGATGTGGTCGATGGCCAGCAGGTTTTCCAGCGTGCCGTAGGTCAGGGCCGTGCACAGGGCGCGGTCCAGACCGCTCATGGTCGTCTGGGACAGCTGCCGGTCCACCGCCATGGCGGTATAAGCCTCGTTGTTCAGCACGTCCTGGATGGCCTTGAAGGCTGCCGCGCGGGCAGGGGATACGGCGTCCGGACGCCTTGCGGGCGCGGGACGGTCGGAACGGGGCCGATCCCCACGCGGACGATCGCTGAAGGGCCGGTTTCCCTGGGAGCGTTCGCCCCGGGGACGGTCGGCAAAGGATCGCTCGCCCTGCGGGCGATCGTTGCGGAACTTGTCGCCCGAAAAACCGGCGGGGCGTTCGCCGTCGGGGCGTGGGGGACGGCTGTTCCTGTCTCCGCCAGGCTGTGCGCCGCGGGGAGATGAGAAGCCGGAAGACCGGCTGTTCCTGCCGGAACTGCTGCGGTCGCCGGAAAACGGTCTGCCGCCGTCGCGCCGGGCGTGAGAGCGGTTTGCTGTGGGCTTGCGGTTGGGTGTATCTGCCATGGGAACTCCTTTTACAGACGATTGGGGAAAGTGGGGTGGAAAATGCGGTATAATCAGCTGACTGGGAAGATCCAGGAGAGAAGGTTTTTGATGCAGTACTGCCGGACGCAGGATTCTTGCCCGACATTGACGGAGGAAAAACTGTCACAGTCAACGAAAGTCCGCTCACCGATGCGGTGATGCTGTCCACCAGATTCCTTATGGAAAATGATTTCGGCTGACCCGTTATCCAGCAGCGTATAGATATACTCTCCTCTGGTGAACTTCTTGCGCTCAGCTGTTTCAGTCTTGCTGCAGGAACGGGATTTCATGGAAGATGTCTCCTTTGTTGTGATTGACATTTAGAGTCAATATAATAGTTGCTTGTTAAATGTTACTTGCCTAGCAGAAAGATTCCTTGTTTGCTGTCCTAACATATTGTGTGACAGTTCAGAATTACAACAGAGATTAATTTTACTTGTGCCAATTCTTTAGAAGATAAATGTACTCATCTATGTATATATATGGGATATAGTTGCTGATACAATACTGCTCGGCATAGGATTCGCGTTCAACAATTATTGCAATCAGCTGCGTACAAGATTCAAAAGTTCGCTCTCCAATACTGGCAACGCTATTCGGAATTATGACGGTGGATAAGCTAGTGCAGGAAAAGAAAGCTGCATTTTCGATATTTATAACGCTATTTGGGACAATCAATGTGGTTAGGCTTGAACAACGTATAAAAGCTCCTTGACCAATGTTGGTAACACTATTTGGAATGACAATGTTAGATAGATTAGAACAACCGGAGAACGCGTAATTTTCAATATCGGTGACGCTATCCGGGATGGATACGGTTGAGAGACTTGTACATGAATCAAAGGCCGAATATCCAATTGTTTGGACTCCGTCTGGAATTTTGTAGCTGGTTTTTGTTAAAGTGCATGGATAACATACCAGTCGATTGTCAGTTTTACTGAAGAGTACACCATCTAAGATTGCAAGATATGGGTGATCTGAAGATACTATGATGGAAGTTAGTTTCTTGCAGGAATTGAACGGGTTGTATTTTATCTGAGTGTTGTCTGGGATGGTGATAGTTGTTAATTTGTCACAATTAGAAAAAGCGCCGTATCCAATTCTAACGACAGTGTTTGGAATAGTGATTGCGGCTAAACTCGAACAATTTGAGAAGGCTAAATCATCAATGTTTATAACTCCGTCTGGGATTCTGATAGTGGTCAAACTGCTGCAGGAAGCAAAAGCCGAAAAGCCAATACTTGTAACGCTAATAGGAATTGTTACAAATGATAAGTTTTTACAGTGATAGAACGCCCAATTGCCAATACGCGTTACCTTATATTCATCCATGAAAGAGGGGATGGCCAGTATTCTAGCAATTCCTTTATATCGGACAATTTCTGCTGTTTTGTCATCAAGCAGCGTATAGTCATAATCCCCACTGGTAAAGGTTTCGCGTTCAGTTTCTTCAGCCACTGCGCAGGTGCCAATCATAAAAAGGATCAGACAAAGCATCATAATTCTTTTCATCGAAATGCCTCCTTTGATAAATGGTCGGATGAAACTGGGAGTACAATTGTTTATGAAGTAAGACATGCGTGATAAAATACCAACATGAACACTCGTTAGTTCCTAATTCCGCATTCCACATTCCGAATTACACCAGTTTATGTCCTCTCAGATAATCCCTGGGTGCCATCCTCTTTCCGCCGGGCATCTGCATCAGCGTGACTTCCAGGGCGGTATCGCTGCCAGCGCGGATGATCAGGCCCTTCTGCGGATCGGCAGTCAGGAAAGCGCCGGGCGTTTCGTCGCCGGGGACATCGCTTAGTGGTCGGGCTTGCCAAATCTTCATCACTTGGCCATCGGGCAGGGTGATGTATGCGCCGGGCCAGGGGTTGACGCCGCGGATGAGGCAGTTCAGGCGCTGCGCGTCCCAGGTCAGATCCAGCGCGCCTAGCTCCTTGCTGAGCATCGGGTCGTAGGTCGCGCGCTCATGATCCTGAGGGGCGCGTGGGCACTTCCCCTGTTCGATCAGGGCCAGGGTCTCCTTGAGCAGTTCCGCGCCGGTGACTTTCAGCGCGTCGGTCATTTCGCCGGCGGTCGCCTCCGGGGGAATGGGCACGGCGCGCTGCAGCAGGATATCGCCGGTGTCCATGCCCTTGTCGGTCATCATGGTGGTGACGCCGGTCTCCGTTTCGCCGTGGATGATGGCCCAGTTGATGGGCGCGGAGCCGCGGTACTTCGGCAGCAGGGAGGCGTGCACGTTCACGGTGCCGATCTTCGGCACGTCCAGGTTCTCCTGGGACAGGATCTGCCCGAATGCCGCGGTCACGCAGAGGTCGGGCTTCAGCGCTGCCAGGTCCTCCGCGCCGTCTTTGCGGATGCGCTGGGGCTGGAAGACCGGCGTGCCGTGGGCGGTGGCCAGCTGCTTGACGGGGCAGAATTCCACCTTGTTGCCGCGTCCCTTGGGCCGGTCGGGCTGGCAGAACACGCCGGCCACCTCGTGGCCCGTGTCATAGAGCGCCTGCAGGGACGGCACAGCGAAGTCCGGGGTGCCCATAAAGACGATGCGCATCAGTCCTGCTCCTCTTGCTCTTGTTCTTCGTCGGTGATCTCGTGATCCATGATGTCGATGTACAGCCGGCCGTTCAGGTGGTCGATCTCGTGGCACAGCGCGCGGGCGTACAAGCCCTCGGCGTGCACCTCGAAGGGCTTGCCCTTCCGGTCCTGCGCCTTCACGGTCACGCGCTCGGGGCGCACCACGTAGCCGCGCTTGCCGGGCACGGACAGGCAGCCCTCGCTGCCGCCCTGCTCGCCTTCGCTCTCCACGATCTCGGGGTTCACCAGCTCCACGAGCCCGTCGCCCACGTCGATGACCACGACCCTGCGCAGGATGCCCACCTGCGGGGCGGCCAGGCCCACGCCGTCGGCTTTATACATGGTGTCGGCCATGTCCCTGAGCAGCAGCCACAGCCGCAGGTCGAATTTCTGCATGGGCTTGCAGACTTTGCGCAGGGCCTCGTCGCCCACAGTGACAATCTTTCTTTCCATCGGTGTTTCTGTTTCCTCCAAAGAGAATGCTGTTTCTGTGCTACGCCATCGTAGCGGGGTTGATCTCCAGCGTGACCCTGAAGCCTTTCGGCGCTTCCGCCGTCATGGGCTGCAGCTGGGAAAGCAGGCGTTCGCTGTCCGGATGCGCCAGCCACTTCATAAAGGTCTGGGCGCGGTACAACCCGTCGATAAACTGGATCGGCGCGTGATCCGCGCGGACCGTCAGCAGCCTGCGCGCCGCGCCGGAGGCCCTGACCAGGGCTTCCGCCCGGGCTTTGTACTCGTTGGCGACGGCCAGCGTCTGCTGCTGGTCCTTCCCCTCCACCAGGAAGCGTGCCAGTATGGTGAAGGGCGGGTAAAGCTGGGAGCGCCGGCGCTGGAACTCGTCCTCGAAGTAGAGGCGGTAGTCCTGGGTCGCGGCGGCCCGGAGGGCGTAATGCTCCGGCTTGTAGGTCTGGATGATCACCTGACCCGGCAGGCCCGCGCGCCCGGCGCGCCCTGCCACCTGCACCAGCAGCTGGAAGGTGCGCTCCGCGCTGCGGTAGTCCGGCAGGTTCAGGGAAAGGTCGGCCAGTACCGCGCCTACCAGGGTCACGTTGGGGAAATCCAGTCCCTTGGCGATCATCTGGGTGCCGATCAGTACCTGGGCCTGGCGGGAGCGGAAAGCGTTGATCAGCTCGTAGTGTGCGTCCTTGCCGCGGGTGGTGTCCAGGTCCATGCGGATGACGCCCACGCCGGGCAGCAGGCGGCGCACCTCCTCCTCCACGCGCTCGGTGCCGATGCCCACGGGGCGGATGCTCTCCGACCCGCATTCCGGGCAGGCGCGCGGCGCGCGGGCGATCTGCCCGCAGTAGTGGCAGCGCAGGGTGTTGTCCGACCGGTGATAGGTCATGGCCACGTCGCAGGCCTGGCAGCGCACGGTGGCGCCGCAGGCGCGGCAGGTCAGCCCCGGCGCGTAGCCCCGACGGTTCAGGAACAGGATGGCCTGCTGGCCGCTCTTTACGGTTTCCACCAGTTTGTCCCGCAGGAGGCTGGAAAAGATGCCGCGGTTGCCCATGCGCAGCTCCTGCCGCATGTCCACCACGCTGATCTCGGGCAGGGGCAGGCCGTTGGCACGGGTGCGCAGCTCCAGCAGGGTGTAGTCGCCCCGCCGCGCCATGGCGAAGGCGTAAATGCTGGGGGTGGCGCTGCCCATCACGCACAGGGCGTTTTCCTTCTCCGCCCGCCAGGCGGCGACGTCCCG
>JBGUIY010000012.1:0-15549 GCA_045113475.1 Christensenellales bacterium
CGATCCCTTCTACCGTGTGAGCGCGAGGCTGATCAGCTTCAGGTTCGACGGCTGGACCAAGAACATCATGAAGAAGAACGTTCAGAAGAAGACCTGGACGCGGTCCTGGTAAAAGGTTTTCTGGAATTTCATCCAAATACCTGGTATAATAAGGCAAATCAGATGCCAGACCTGGAAACGGCGCGTATATACTGTTGGAAACACCAGACGGTGCTTCCGGATAAAAGCTCTGCATAGAACTGAAGGAGGTAAACGATCATGAGTGAACTCGAAAACAAAGAAGCTATTGAGCTGAGCATGGATGAAATGAACGAAATCGCGGGCGGCGCTTTCAAGCCCCTGAACCCGAAGAGGGGTTTCATCGTATATCAGATCTCCAAGGGCGAGACCCTGGGCCGCATCGCGAAGCGCTTCGGCTACACCGTGAAGGATCTGCTGGACTGGAACCCGAAGATCGTTGACAAGAACAAGATCTATTACGGCGATTATCTCTACATCCGTGCGTAACGGCTCCCGGCGCTTCGGCGCCGCAGCATGAACGCGCAGCACTGATCGACGCCGGCAGCGGCAGACAGTGAAACAGCCTGTAACTCGGAGCGCTTACCCTGGGTTACAGGCTATTTATCAATAAGGGGGTGAAAACGAATGTGCTCAGAGCTTGAAAACGGGGTCCTGGTCCTGTATCCGGAGGGCAGGATCGATTCCGTCAACGCCGACGAGGTCGAAATGCAGATCCTGGATGAGATCGGCAGCAATCCCGGCGTCCCCTATATCATCGATGCAGGACGCCTCGAATATATATCCAGCGCCGGCCTGCGCGTGATCCTAAAGCTGATCGGCCTGGGATACAGGCCCGCTGAGATACGCAATGCTTCACCCCTTGTC
This sequence comes from Christensenellales bacterium, assembly GCA_045113475.1. Lineage (GTDB taxonomy): Bacteria > Bacillota > Clostridia > Christensenellales > Aristaeellaceae > UBA4246. Next base: position 886 of record JBGUIY010000012.1, read on the forward strand.
TACGACATGATGGAAGCAAGCGGCTTCATCAGTTTTCTGACGGTCCGGAAACGGATGCGGGAGATCAGTGTCGTGGGCCTGCCGCTGGTCGGCAGCGGTGCGGTCGGCACGGTGTACCGGCTGGATGTGGACAGCATCGTGAAGGTATTCAACAAAGGCGTCGGTCTGGACGTCGTGGAGCGGGAACAGAAGAAAGCGAGACAGGCCTTCCTGAAGGGGATACCGACTGCCATCGCCTTCGATATCGTCCGCGTCGGGGACCGGTACGGCGCCGTGTTCGAGATGATCAAGGCGGACAGCTTCAACGATGTAGTCGTAAGGGAGCCCGAGCGTACCGATGAGATCATCGGGGCCTATGTCAGGCTGATGAAGCAGATACATCGGGTCTCCATGAATCCGGTGGAACTGCCCGATTCCAGGCAGGTGTATCTGCAATACCTCAATGAAATCGGCGCAATCCCGGAAAAGCTGTCCGAGAATCTCCGGTCGATCCTGACTGCTATGCCGGAAAATCTGCACGTCGTACACGGCGACCTGCAGATGAAAAACATCATGATGTCCGACGGCGACCCGATGCTGATCGACATGGACACGCTGAGCGTGGGGGATCCTGCTTTCGAGTTTGCCGGGCTTTTCGTGGCCTATATCGCGTTCAGCGATTTCGAACCCGACAATACCGTGACGTTTTTCGGCATCGACGCGGAAAGGTGCGCGGGGATCTACCGGTCGGTTCTGGAGGCTTACTTGGGGGAGGCCAATGAAGCGGCGGTGCGGCATTTCAGCCGCAGGAGCATGCTCCTGGGCTATATCCGCTACCTGTATCTGCTGACGGTCCTGAAACTGGGAAAAGAGGAACTCCGGGCTGTCCGTGTCGAAAATGCGCTGAAAAAGCTTGAAGCGCTTGCCGGTGAATGCTGAAATGAAAATCCGCCTGTCGGTATCGCAGAAATCGTGATAGACAGAACGGAATGAAAATGATATAATCAATAAGTGCAGTATTTCTGTCGGCCCCGCGCTGACTGACAGGCAGCGTCCTGTGCCGGCAGTTCTGTCCGCCGATTGCAGTCTCCCGCGGGAACGCCCGGCGGATCGTAACATAATACGAGTGAAAAGGAGAGATTCACAATGACTATCACAAAGAAGCAGAATGGTTCGACACTGGAACTTGCTGTGGCAGGCCGTCTGGACACCATGACCGCTCCTGAACTGGAAGCGGCTCTCAGCAAGGACATGGGCGGGGCTGAAGAACTGATTCTGGACTTCAGCAAGCTGGATTATATTTCTTCCGCCGGTCTCCGCGTCCTGCTGTCTGCCCATAAAGCGATGCTTCCCAAGGAAGGCATGAAGGTCATCCACGTGAACGATATTGTCCAGGAAGTTTTTGAAGTGACCGGTTTCGCTGATATTCTTACGATTGAGTGAGGAATTATGATTACTGATAAGATTGTTGTATCGAGCAAGGGAAATCAGATGGAAAGCGCCCTCCGGCAGGCGGAAAAGGTTGCCGCCTATAAGGAACTGGGCGAAAAGCAGACGATGCACCTGCGGCTGCTCACCGAAGAAATGATGGGCATGATGCGCTCGATCACCGGCGAAACCCGCGGCGTCTTCTGGATCGAGGACGATGGCGATGATACGTACCAGCTCCACCTGAAGGTGGATACCCGGATGGACTCCGAAAAGCGCGATCAGCTGCTTGCGGCCTCCACCTCCGGCAAAAATGAATCCGCCAAGGGGTTCATGGGCCGTCTGCGCGATTTCTTTGACCGCAGCGGGGACGCGGATGTGGTGACCTATTCCAATCCCCTGTTCATGTCCGGTGCGATGGAATACTCTTCTACGCCGGCGCTGGACTGGGAATGGTCCATGTCCAAGTATGAGACAGAACTGGCCTCCCGCATTCAGGAGGACGAAGCCGCGCGTGAAGCCTGGGACGAACTTGAAAAATCCGTCGTCCACAACATTGCGGACGAGGTCAAGGTCAGCATCAAAGGCCAGAGCGCCGAAATGATCATCTTCAAGAAGCTGGGCTGAACGGCTGAACACTCGGTTTTATCAGTCATTGGATCGTCTTTACGTCCTTGCTGACGGCACTGAAGTACACGTTTGGGTATTCACCTGAATCGGATTAACCGGCGGAAGGGGGCGAGGGCATTGCCGGAAAAGAGCATAAGGGAAATGGGCGCGTGGGAGCTCTTCCATTATTCTCTGAAAACCAGGGTTTTCCGAGCAACGCTGATGGGCGCCCTGCTCCTCGGCATCGTGACCATGACCGTCGGCCTGATCTCATATACGGTGAGCCTGATCAGCCAGTATATCGGCCAATCCTATGCCCTGGCCAGCAGTACCGCGATCATCGTGGACCGCTGGATCGACGAGGACGCCATATCCAGCATGGTCATGGATGTATACAGGAGCATGACGCCCGAGGAGCGCGCCAAAACCAAGACGCCGGAGTATCGTGAGCGTTTTGCGCATGTAAAGGATGAAAAGGCCTTCAAATACATGCGGTCGATCCTCAGAGAGATGCTGAAGACGGGCAACGTGAACGACATCTATTATGCCATGTATGACGCCGATACGCAGGCGCTGGTATATATCTGCGACCCGGACGAGTCCGAGGAGACCGGCTTCTGGCCTGGCGAATGGGAGCACGTCGAAAAATCCGAAATCGACCGCTTCTCCTCCTGGGACGGCAAGGGCAAACTGAGCGACATCAAGAACAACCCGCAGAGCGGCCTGCAGTGCACCAGCGGCGCTCCGCTCATGAATGAAGCGGGCCGCATCAACGGCTTCATCCTCGCTGATGTGACGATGAACAACGTCCGGGGCCCGATATTGCTGTTCGTGTTCCGGTACGTGGTCGCCCTGCTGGTGACCATCGCCATCGTCAGTTTCCTGATGATCCGGCGGATGAAGAAGACCCTCGTCCTCCCGATCAATTCCATCGCGGACGCGGCGAAGGCCTACGTGGAGGACCGCAGGAAGGGGATCATGTCGACAGATCACTTCGCGAAGCTCAGCATCCACACGGGCGATGAGGTCGAGAACCTCAGCCTGGTGATGGCCGAGTTGGAGAAGGACGTGACCGAATACGAGGCCTATCTGACGCAGGTGACAGCCGAGCAGGAGCGGATCGAGACGGAGCTGGAGCTGGCAAAGCGCATCCAGGCGGATATGCTGCCCAGCGTTTTCCCGCCGTTCCCGGAGAGAACGGATTTCGACATTTACGCATCCATGACGCCGGCGAAGGAAGTCGGCGGCGATTTCTACGATTTTTTCCTGATCGACGAAAACCGCCTGGGGCTGGTCATCGCCGACGTGTCCGGGAAAGGCGTCCCGGCCGCGCTGTTTATGATGACCTGCAAGACCATGCTCCAGAACTACGCCACGTCGGGCCTCAGGCCTGCTGAAGTGCTGGACGCGGTCAACAAGAAGATTTGTCAGAACAACAAGGAGCAGATGTTCGTCACCATCTGGTTCGGGATCCTGGATCTGCGCTCGGGCCGTCTGGCAGCCGCCAACGCGGGCCACGAATTCCCCGTTCTGAAAAAACCGGGCGGTGTCTTTGAAATTTTAAAGGATAAACACGCTTTTGTGATCGGCGGGCTGGAACAAACCGTTTTCAAAGAATATGAATTGCAGCTCGAACCGGGAACCAAGCTGTTTGTTTATACAGACGGTGTTACGGAAGCGACCAATGAGCGGGACGAGCTTTACGGTACCGACCGTATGCTGGAAGCGCTCAACCGGACCCCGGATGTCCCGTGCCAGAAGATCCTGGAGCAGGTACAACGATCGGTGGATGAGTTCGTTGGGAACGCGCCACAGTTTGACGACCTGACCATGTTATGCGTTGAATACTTCGGAGCGAATTGCAAAGGAGGCGCCTCATGCAAGAAATAACCATGAAGGCCGTGATCGAAAGCATTCCCGCTGTGACCGATTTTGTCGATGCGCAGCTGGAAGCGATTGACTGTCCGATGAAAGCCCAGATGCAGATCAACGTGGCGATCGATGAGATATTCAGCAATATATCGCATTACGCCTATCCCGGCAGCGAGGGAGAAGCCACGGTGCGCTTTGAGTATGATCCGCAGGCGAAGGAAGCGAAGGTCTGTTTCCGGGATCACGGGGTGCCTTATAATTCGCTGAACAAGAGCGATCCGGACGTGACGCTGCCAGCAGTGGAAAGGGCAGTGGGCGGCCTTGGCATCTTCCTTGTCAAGAAGCTGATGGACAGGATCACCTACGAGTATACGGACGGAATGAATGTGCTCTGCATCATCAAAAAGGTGGGGTGACATTCGCCGCTTTGCGGGCTGACTGCCGGGGGAAAGCATGGGCAATTTCGGAAAGTTCTATTTGGATAAGGAAAAGGATATCGCGGTAGAGCTTGATCTGTGCGGGAATGATCTGCTTTACACCCTGAGAACGCCGCACCATCATACCGGCAATCTGATCACCAATCTGGCGCGGCTCTGCGGCCTGCCGCTGGAAGACGATTCAAATGGACTCAGGATCATCAGGGGCACCGTGCCCTGCTATATAGACGGCTATAACCAGTGCCTTTATGTGTTCAGGCTCGGGGGAACGAAGATCGCGAATATCTATCCCGACGGCAGGGTGGAAATGAAGGCCTCCATTCCCGCGATTTCAAAGACCCTCATGAGCCAGACGAAGGACTACCGGCTCAGCATCGCCAAGACCATCGTCAAGACATATATCCGCCGGGAGTGCAAGTTCGAAACAGATCTTCATACGCATATGAACGGAAATCTGATGCCTGAAATCCTTATTGCGCTGGGAATCGGGCATCAGATTTGTTATCCGCTGTATTATATCAAAAAGCTGGGGCTCCGGTGCACCCGGGAGCAGTGGGCGGAGCTTGAGCGGCGGCGTGAAGCGGTCAGTCGGGATTTCGTCAGCTCTGAGCTGACAGGCCGCTATCTTGAGCGCCGGATCGACGACCATACGGTGATCAACCTGGCAGACCTGATCCTGGGGAATCTGCCGGACGCGGCCTGGAATATCGAACAGATCGCCACGTCCCTGTCCGTGCCGAAGGACGGCCAGGCGGTGTTTGCCAACCTCGAAAAGACGTACCTGTACCGTTATGTGTTTGCCAAGGGCAGGCCTTATCCGGACCCTGTCAGTCTGGACGGCGCAAAGGATATTCCGAACGAAACGGTAAAGGCGGCCCTGCGCCGCATGCTGGAGGACCGGAAGCATCCAGTTTTCGCGAACAATACGATCTTTGAGGACAAGCTGCTCTGGATCGCCCGCCAGTACGCCTCCAAGGGCATTCGCTATGCGGAGATCACCGATACAGCGCACACGAAGCAGGCAGACAGCGTGCGCATGCTGGAGCAGGTGCACCGCGTCATGCCGGCGGTCACGCAGGAAACGGGGGTCACGCTGCGCTTTCTGGCGGGCATCCGCCGTATCCCGCTGACCATCGTCCGCGACCGGAAAACACCGAAGGATTACCTGGCTGACAGCCTGCGGGTGATCCGCGCGGTCGCGCCGGATCCCTATGTGGCAGGCGCAGACATCATCGGCGAAGAAATCAACGACATCATGGAGCTTGACGGTGTCATCCGCCAGCTGGTCGCCTTGACGCTGGAAGAGCCGGATTTCGTGATCCGCATCCACGCCGGTGAAAGCGACAGCCTGCGCGACAATGTGGCCAACAGCCTGAAGTGTGTCCACGACGCCCTGACGCCGGGACAGCCCCTGCCGCAGCTGAGGATCGGCCATGGCCTGTACACCTGCAATCTGAAAAGCCCGAAGGGGGAGCGCCTGCTCAGGGATCTGCGGGAGAGCGGCGCGATCCTCGAATTCCAGATCACGTCCAACGTCCGTCTGAACAACCTGAGCAATCTGGAGCATCACCCGCTGAAGACTTACCTGAACGCGGGCGTGAGATGCGTGCAGGGGACGGATGGCGGCGCGCTGTACGGGACGGATTCGATCGACGAGGAGCTCTCCCTCGAGAAGCTGCTGGGCCTGGATTTTGAGGAACTGTGCCTCATGAAGCAGGCGGACCGGCTGGCACTGGAGCGGGGGATGGCCGCTTTTGAGCGGAAGTCTTCCGCAATAAAAACGATAAAGGATGTCTCCGGCTGGCTCAACGGGCGGATCGGGGAGTCGATCGAGCCGGATCAGAGGCTGATGCAGGCGGACAACCGGCTGGATGCCGCCCGGGCGCTGAAGCTTCAGGTCGGGTCTCTGCCGCCGGAACGCTTTCCCGTCATCATCGCGGGCGGCAGTTTCAATAACAGCACGCACCAGACGCAGATGCGCCCGGAAGGGAAGGCGCTGATCGACCGCTTGCTGGAAACGGCCGACCCGGAAAAGACCGTATTTGTGATCGGCCACCGCTTGACAGGGTATGAAGCCTACCTGGTCGCCCGGAATCGGGGACGTTTCCCTGTGTACGCGATCGTGCCGACCATGCTGTCAGGGGCGGAAGTGTCGAGGCTCAGAAAGAGCGGGGCCATCGTCAGCATTTCCATCGAATCCTCCGGCCTGGGGCTGTATAAGAGCTTTGCTTATGAAATATTCAAGCATATGCCTTCCCTGCTGCTGGCGTTCGACGGGAACGCTGCCGCGGCCAACCTGATCCAGGAGGCGAAAAACGGGCGGTACAAGAGCAGTATTTTCGTAGAAAGCCGCTCCCGAGACCTGTTCAGGAAAGCGCAGACCCTGCACGGCTATGTCCGCTTCATGGACGATACCGACGCGGTATTGCGCTGCGTACCGGGAAGAGAATAATAAAGCGGCCTCCCCGCATCCGGGGAGACCGCATATCAGCTGGCTGCTCTTTGTGATTTCTTTGTTATATGCCGGCAGACGTTTTCGTCTGCTTTTTCTTTTGCTGTTCCACCAGCTTGTTGTAGGTCTTTTCGTTAAAGACGCCGTTGGCGCTGAGCTTGTTGGCTTTCTGAAAACGCTTGACGGCGGACTGGGTCATGGGGCCGAAGTAGCCTGTCGCGGTGGTATCCTTGAAGTAGCCCAGCTTCTCGAGCGTCTTCTGCATCCAGAAAACATTCGCCCCGTAACTGCCGGAGCGCAGGTACTTATAGGCTGGCGGTTTCGCCTCGAAATCGTAGGCGGAGGCCGGGATCACCGTGTTGCCCGCGTTGCTCTTGCGGTATCTGGAGAAGGCCACCAGTTCCTTGTCGGTGTTGCCGTCATTGTGAATCTTGACCACGGTGCCTGCGCCGCAGTTGTCATACACCCATTTGGCGTCTGTCAGGTGCAGGCGGATACAGCCGTGTGACGCCCGGCTGCCCAGATGGTTGTAGGTCTTCATGTTGGGGTTGTCCGGGTTGTAGTTGATATACATGATCGAATGAAAAGCGATCTCGTCGTCGATCTTCGTCCAGTACTGCGCCGTGCCGCCGCCCCACTTGGGAAAGGTGCACCAGCGCGCCCTTCGGCCGCTGAGCACGTAGGTGCCGGGCTTGCTGGGATATTTGGTGGTGCCGGAGGAGCAGATCATGACGCGGACAAGGACGTTGTAATCCCTGTTCTCGTTATAGGTATAGACCTTGACCACCTGGTTGCGCACGTCTACGTCCATGGCGTAGGGGACCGGCGTGGGTTCTGGACTGGGGCGCGGCGCGTCCTCCGAAGTGGCGACGTCGGGATCGTTGAACAGCACGTTCCAGGTCTGCTCGTTCACGATGCCGGTTTCGCTCAGGCCGTTCTTTTTCTGGAAGGCCTTGACGGCGGACAGGGTATTCTTGTAGAAGCCGGTGGTGGTCTTCTTGTAGGTGAAGAAGCCCAGTTCCTTCAGGCGCTCCTGGATGCGCTGCACGTCGGCGCCTTTGCTGCCGTAGGCAAGCTTTTTCTTATAGGGCACGTTTTGGGCGTATACCGTGATGGCAGGCTTCGGGGTGGGGGTCGGCGCAGCAAACACTTCACGCTCGCTCAGGTCGGAATTGAGCATGGCCAGCGTTTCCACGTCCGCCTCGCCGGACACCTCCAGGCTATAGAGCTGCTGGAAAATGCTGACGGCCTGCTTTGTGGTCTGGTCAAAGCTGCCGTTGATCTCGCCGGAATAGATGGAACGGTCCTTCAGCTTCTTCTGGAGTGCGGAAACATGGTCGCCGGTGTCGCCCTCCTTGAGGGGCAGGTAGCAATTGCCAAAAATGACTTCCTGGGTGTCGTCATCCGCGATGCCGGTCTCTTCGATGCCATAGTTGGCCTGAACCGCCGCCACGGCGTCCGCTGTCGCCTGGTCATAGCTGTCGCCGGCGGCGCTTAGATATCCCGTTTCTATCAGGCGGGCCTGGAGGTTTTTGACCATTTCGCCCGTATCGCCCGGTTTGAGCGTTTCAAAGGTCACGGGAACCGGATCGCCCATTTCTTCCTCATCGTCCGCGAGGGCGCTTGTCATAGCGAGCATCAGCACCAAGGCGCAAAGGAGCGCGGCGATCAACGTCTTTTTGTTCATAAGGCACCTCGAAAATGCATAATAATAAAGCAGGGAGATATCCCTGCTCATATTGAAATACAAACGGCGGTATTTGTCAACTCTTTTTTACGAAGATATGACAAAATTTTTACATTTATATAACGGAAATAATGAATCCCGGGAGGGAAACGTCACCAGCGGCGTTACCGGATGACCAGCTGCCGAAACGTGTTTTGGCCTGCCGCCCGTGCCTGAGCTTCACGCGGAATCCCGTATCGGGCGAAGGATTTGAAACGCGGAAGATCAGAGGATCCGGCATACCGGGAATCTGCATTGCGGAAGGCTCCTGCAGCGTGAAGCCGGAAAGCGCTTTCCTTGTTCTGCCGGCGACGGCGGCTCCGGTATTTCCTTCTCCCGTACAGAAGGCGCGCAGCGGATCCTGTGCACAGCCGGCAGCGCAGGCGCGGTCCATGTTTTCATCGATCAGCAGGAAGGAGGAAACGGCTGGGAACAGATATTCGCGGTCGGCAAGCACGATACGGCCTGAAGCGAGGAAAAGCTGCCGCCCGCTTTCAGAAAGCACCGGATTCAGCCGGATATCCCAAAGAAGATTGCCGGCTTTGCCGGTATCCGTGGAGCCGCTCAGATAACGGATGCCCTTTTCCGTGCTTGTCCGCAGACGGAAGGATAAAGCGCAGATCTGAGGCAGAGGCGCGGCGTCCTTCCGGGTGACCGCATGACTGCGGAAGGAACATTCCCGGCGGCATACGGTTTTCTCATACCAGTCTGCCAGGTGCACGACGGCTGTGTATTCAAAGAAATGCGGGATCACGGCGCACTGCCACGCCGCGCCGGGGGAGAGCATGGTGACGCAGAACGGGCTCAGCCGGTGCGCTTTCGCCCCCTCCGTATTCATTTCTGAACTTCCTCGATCATTTCCAGGATCCGCGCCGTACCGTTGATTTCGGGCGCAGCCTCCAGGGCCTGGATCAGCTGATCCTTGCGCTCGAAGAGCTGGCGTATACTGGCCACGAGGGTCTCGCGCGTCATCTTTTCCTGCTCGAGCACCATGGCCAGGCCGCGCTGCTCGTAGCTTTTCGCGTTGAGCACCTGGTCGCCGCGGGAGGCGGACAGGGGATAGGGCACGAGCAGCATGGGCTTTTTGAGCGCTTGCAGCTCGCACAGCGAATTACTGCCAGCACGGGAAAGCACCACGTCTGCGGCGGCGAAGAGGTGGGGCAGCTCGTCGCTGACGAAGGCGAACTGGGCATAGCCTGCCGTGCCGCGCAGGGCTTCGTCCTCGTTGCCTTTGCCGCAGATGTGGATGATGTCCATATCAGGCAGCAGGTCGGGCAGCGCTTCGCGGAGTACGCGGTTGACGCTCTGGGCTCCCAGACTGCCGCCCGTCATCAGCAGCACGGGCTTGGAACCGTCGAAGCCCGCTATGCGCAGGCCCTCTTCCCGCCTGCCCTGAAACAGCTCCGGACGCATGGGCGTGCCGGTCATTTCCGCTTTTTCGCCCAGCGCTTTGGCGCATTCGGGAAAGGTGGTGGCGATTTTTCTGGCGAAACGCGAACACAGCTTGTTGGCCAGGCCGGGGGTCAGGTCGCTTTCATGGCAGACCACAGGCACGCCTGCCCGCCATGCACCCCATACCACAGGCACGGCCACGAAACCGCCCTTGGAAAAGCACACGTCCGGGTGCAGCCGGCGGATGATCCTTACGGATTCCTCCGCACCGGCGATCACGCGGAAGGGATCGGTGAAATTCTGCCAGTCGAAATAGCGGCGGAGCTTGCCACTTTTAACCGCGTGGTAGGTGATGCCTTCCACGCGGTTCATCATTTCATGCTCGATACCGTTTTCAGTGCCGATATAGTGGATCTCATATCCTCTTTTTTTGAGCTCGGGAATCAGCGCAAGATGCGGGGTGACATGCCCTGCAGTGCCGCCGCCCGTCAGTACGATCGTCTTCATGAATTGCCGGTACCTCCGCAGTATGGTGGTATACTAATTCTCATCTAAATAAATGTGCATATGTGGGATGGATTTTGTGACAGATACGGAAGACGTTCGAAAGCGTATCCGGAGATACGGTGAGGACGGCTGACGCAGAGATGTCGCAAAAGCCGCCCACAGGTGCAAGTATTAGGTGAGAATTAGTATTATTCACTGAATATCAGCAGACGGCCGCAGGTCTCGCACTCGACTTCCTTGCCGGACTGTACGTCCTTCACGACGCCGGAGGGTAGCGACATGTTGCAGCCGGTGCACTGGGAGCCGATCATGCGGGCCAGCGGCGGGAAGCTGTGGCGCTTGATGGTCTGGTACTTGTCCAGATAGGGCTGGCTGATTGCCTTGGCCCGTTCTTCGGCGACAGCTTTGGCGGCGGTCAGGCGCTCATTCATTTCCTTGAATTCGTCGTCATAATCCGCTTTGAGATTGTCGAATTCCTTCTTGGTGCGGGCGGCGCGCAGCTTCACGTCCCGCTGCTGCTTTTCGCGTTCGGTGCTGTCAGTGCGGATACGCTTGATCTCGGCTTCGTAATCGTTCAGGTTGCCGATCAGGCGCTTTACGTCCGCGATGAAGCGCTCGGTTTCCTCGGTATTCTCCGGTTCCTTCGCCTGCAGCTTTTCCTGGATCCCCTGAATCTGATTCTCGGTGCGCTGGATCGCGTCCGCCAGCGCTTCCAGACGGTCCTGCATGGTCAGAACCTCTTCTTCGATGCGGGTGAGGTTCTTCTGGAGCGCGAGCAGATTGTCGCGGTATTTCACCAGCTGCTGACGCTTGGGGGAGCGCTTGATCTCCTTGGAGATTTTTTCCACCTCGATGTCAGCAGTCTGATAATCCCACAGTAAGTTCAGTTGATTCATGGTAACCTCCTCAATAGCGTTGGAACGGGAAAATGTTTACAGCAGTGCTCCCGCGAAGGGAAGCAGGGACGATTCCCGGATGTCGGCTGGCGTGAAATCCGCCAGATGTTCGCGCAGATAAGCGATCAGGCGGGGAATCATGGGCGCTTCGCTGGCATAGTGCCCGGCCTCGTAGATCACCAGGCCCCGCGCCACCGCGTCGATGATCTCGTGGTGCCTGATCTCGCCCGTCAGGTAAGCCTGGGCGCCGGCCGCCAGCGCTGCACTGTAGCCTTCGCCGAAGGCGCCGCCGCCGAAGGACATGGCGGCGACTGTGCAATCCTTGCTGCCGTACATGCGTACGGGGGCGTCGATGCGCTGCTCGATCAGATCCTTGACCTGACCGGCGCTCATCGGCGCGGGCAGATCGCCGGTGAAAAGATAGCCGTCCTGCCGGAGCCCGAGGATGCCCAGTGCTTCGGCGACAGACGCGCTGCCGCTGAGCACAGACTGGTCCCAGTTGGTATGCGCCGAGATCAGGCTGATACCGTTCAGGATCAGTGCGCGGATCGTGTCCGCTTCCGGATCGCCCGCGATCAGCCGCTTGCGGCCGTGAAACATCAGCGGATGGTGGGAAACGATCAGCTCCGCGCCGAAATCGCGCGCCTCCCTGACGGTCGCCTCCGTAACGTCCAGGGAGCAGAGGATGCGGGTCACCGGCTGATCCCAGCGGCCCACCAGCAGGCCTACGTTGTCATAGGCTTCGGCAGTCTCAAATGGAGCGAACTGGTTGATGCAGTCATATACCGACCGGACTGTCAGCTGCTGCACGGGCAGCCTCCTCTCTTAACCATTCATAGCGTTTCATGCCCTCCGGGCTGCGGCTGGGCAGGTACGCGGCGGATCTGCGTTCCAGATATGCCCGGTAAACGGGGCTGTTCTGCCCGACCAGACAAGGCCCCAGAAACAGGAGGCGCTCGTCGGGCATTTCCATCTGTCCGGCCTGCTGCGCTAGGTGCAATACGTAAAAGCGGCCGCTGCTCAGCACGACCTGCTCCCGGATGATCGCATAGCCGCACTCATACAGGGCACGGCGCACCGTTTCCTGCTCGGTATGGGAGGAAACGACCAGCTTTTCGGGCAGAAGGTCCTTCGGCGCGCTGTGCAGGATGCCTGCCGCGGTGATACCGCCCATCCCGAGGATGGCGGCGGCGTCGACCCGCTCCGGGAGTACGGTAAAGCCGTCCCCGACCGCGAAGCGGGCGTGGTCCGTCAGGCCCTGAGCCTGTACGTTCCTGCGGGCCTGCTCCAGAGCGTCCGCGCTCAGGTCCGTCAGCCACATGCGCTGGGCTTTCCCCTGAGACAGCAGGCGGCATGCCAGATAGCCGTGATTCGCCCCGATATCCGCTCCTACGGCGACGCGGGGGAAAAACTCCGCCGCGGCGCTCAGGCGTTCGTCCATCAGTCGAGATAGTCCTTCAGCTTCTTGGAGCGGCTGGGATGGCGCAGCTTGCGCAGGGCTTTGGCTTCGATCTGACGGATGCGCTCGCGGGTCACGTTGAATTCCTTGCCGACTTCCTCCAGGGTGCGCTGATGCCCGTCGTCCAGGCCGAAGCGCAGGCGGAGCACCTTCTCTTCACGCGGGGTCAGCGTGTCCAGCACTTCCCAGAGCTGCTCCTTCATGAGCGCGTGGGAGGCTGCCTCGGAAGGGGCGGGGGCGTCCTCGTCCTGGATGAAATCGCCCAGGTGGCTGTCCTCCTCCTCGCCGATGGGGGTTTCCAGGGAAACCGGCTCCTGCGCGATCTTGATGATCTCACGGACCTTGTTCTCGCTGATCCCCATGGCTTTTGCAATCTCCTCGGGAGCGGGCTCGCGGCCCAGTTCCTGGAGCAGCTGGCGGGACACGCGGATCAGCTTGTTGATGGTCTCGACCATGTGGACGGGGATGCGGATGGTGCGCGCCTGGTCCGCGATGGCGCGGGTGATGGCCTGGCGGATCCACCAGGTGGCGTAGGTGGAAAATTTATATCCCTTGCGGTAATCGAATTTCTCGACCGCTTTCAGCAGACCCAGGTTGCCCTCCTGGATCAGGTCCAGGAACAGCATGCCGCGGCCCACGTAGCGCTTCGCGATGGAGACCACCAGGCGCAGGTTGGCTTCCGCCAGCTGCCGCTTGGCGTTTTCGTCGCCCTGCTCCATGCGCATGGCCAGATCAGTCTCTTCCTCCGCTGTCAGCAGCGGCACCTTGCCGATCTCCTTGAGGTACATGCGCACCGGGTCGTCGATGCTGATGCCGTCCGTCAGCGTAGCGTCAGGCAGGATCACCGGCTGAGCCGATTCAGCCTCCTGGGAACGCACCACCATAACGCCGGCGTCCTTCAGCGTCTGTAAAATCTGATCAAATTGTTCGGGATCTACGTCGAAGCTGGCCAGCTTGTTGATCACCTCGTCATACGTGAGGCTGCCCTTGGCCTTGCCGGCTTCGATCAGTTCATTGAGCTTCATTTGCTTTGCATCGGGTTTTTCGCTCAATGCCGTCATAGTGTTTTCCCCTTTCCGTTCGTTGGGTGTCAATGCTTCATCGCTGATTGCAGCTCCATCATCTGGTGCAGCAGGTTCCGTCGTTCCTCATCGCTCGCGCCTGCGAGCTGGGTTTTCAAAGCGTCCAGCTGTGCGGACAGGCGGCGTTCCCGCATGTTCCGCAGGCAGTCGGTGGCGGCTTTCAGCCGGTCGCCTTCATTGGCATAGCCGTCGCCTGACAGCAGTTCCGCGACCACGCTCCGCTGGTCGTCCGTCGCATCTGAAATGATCTGGGCGGGGGATTGCCCTTCCAGCAGCTGCTCAGCGAGATCCTTCAGTTCAGAGCCCTGGAAATCCTCCGCGTGGACCAGTCCTTCCGGCAGGGGGCCGGCGGCCATGATCCTCAGCAGGGTCCGTTCGCTTTCGTCCGCAGGGGCCTGCGGCGTGCGCGCCGGCCTTCTGGGCCCTGCCGCAGGCGGCCTGTTCTGGCTGAGCAGCTGGCCTGCCTGCGTGCTGAGCTGAGCAACAATTACTTCGCGGTCAAACCCGGATTTCCTGCTGATCTGGCGAAGATAAACTTCGATTTCTACCGGATCGCTCACCGAACTCAGCAGAGCGCAGGCCTCTTTCACATATTTGACGCGGCCTTCGTCGGTATCAAAATCGCTGATCTTTTCAAGGCGCATCAGCCGGAAGCGGGTCGGCGCCATCGGCGCCAGCGCTTCGAAGGCGTCCAGCCCCCGCTGGCGGATCAGCTCGTCGGGGTCCAGCTCGTCCGGCAGGTATACCGCTTTCACCGGGATCTTTTCCTGCTCGAAGATCCCCAGGGCCTTCTCGATGGCGTGCTGGCCGGGCTCGTCGCCGTCG
>JBGUIY010000013.1:0-8907 GCA_045113475.1 Christensenellales bacterium
AAGAAAAGACCCCTCCCCTGCACCCTTCCCTCAAAAGACTTCCGTAAAACAGGCGGGCCACTGGCCCGCCTGTTGCATTTATTTTATGTTTGACGGATGGCAGATGATTTGCTATCCATTTTGGATCCGCCGCTTCCGGTCACGCAGTCATCAGTTGAACCCGAATATCTTCCGGCTGATCTTGTAACCGGTCACGGCGACGGCGCGGCCGAAGCGGCCGGGGAGATGGAGGATGCGGCCCAGGAAGCGGCGGCGGAGGGTTTTGTAGACCCGTGGATTCGTCTTTTCGATATAGTCCCACAGATCCTGCTTCTTCTGCAAATGTTCCGGGGTGCCGGCCTTGATCAGCAGCACAGAGCTGACCGTGGTCACGATTTCCAGATAATTGAGCATGTACCTGCGCAGATGCACGTTTTCCACCGCGTAGGGATCCGCCTGTTCCACCAGCAGCTTATTCACCTTCAGCGCCTGGTCGATGCGGCGGGTCATGACCGCTTCCTGCACCGACTGGTCGTCGCGGCCGATGAAGTAATGGTAGAAGTCCACATCCAGGTAATACATGCGCTTGACCGCCGTCAGGGGCACATACACGTACAGTTCGTCCACATAGAAGGTGTGCAGCGGAAGGTCAAGGCCGCATCTGCGCAGCATTTCGGTGTTGTATATCACTGAGTGCATCAGGATGTACTGGCCCTTGCGGAAATGCCGGGCCTCGTCCCAGTCAAAGACCCGGCCCTGGGGCAGCGCGTGGTGGTAATTCATCACATGCTTGTGCGTCACGCCGACCTTGTCGTAGATATAGTTACTGATCAGCATGTCGATCCGCTCATCCGGGGCCGAGAATCTGCGCAGCGTCTCCAGCACGCGGGGATAGGCCTCCGCGTCTGCCCAGTCGTCCGAGTCGATCACCTTGAAATACAGGCCCGTGGCGTTCCTGAGGCCGGCCATCACCGCGCCGCCGTGGCCCGCGTTTTCCTGATGGATCGCCCGCATGACGCCGGGATACCTGCGCTCGAAATCGTCCGCGATCTCAGCAGTCCGGTCCTTCGAACCGTCGTCCACCACCAGGATCTCCACCTCGTCGCCGCCCGGAAGCAGGGATTCTATGGCGTGGGCCATGTAAACCTCGGAATTATAGCTCGGGATCGCCACGGAAAGAAGCTTGTCAGCCATGTCTGCCTCCGTAAATACTATTGTTCTGCCGACCGGATACCCTTTAGTAACGCTTTCATTCTACCATCATGCCCAGTCCCTGTCAAATGTTGCGGACGCAAGCATTCTGCATATACCCTAAAAATGGAAGAAACGCCGTTCAGGCGTTTCTTCCATGACTCCCCGCTTCTCATTCCTCACTCATATGAGGCTGTAGTTCGGCATGGCGTTGAGGCTCAGGTCGGCTATCTGCCCGCGCATCAGGCGGTAATAGGCGGCGGAGCCGATCATCGCGCCGTTGTCGCCGCAGAGGTCGAGGTGGGGGCAGTAGAAAGCGATCTTCCGGCGCGAGCAGGCCTCCTGCAGCTGGACACGGAGGCGGCGGTTGGCGGAAACGCCCCCGGCCAGGGCCAGCTTCTCAAAGCCGGTATCCTTCAGGGCCAGCAGGGTCTTTTCCGTCAACTGGTCGCAGACCGCCTTGCGGAAGGAGGCCGCCAGGTCGGCAGGCTTCATCATTTCGCCGCTCATGCGCTGCTGGTTGACCGCGTTCAGGAAGGCGGTCTTGAGACCGGAAAAGCTGAAATCGTATATCCCGTCGGTATGGGAGTGCGGCAGGCGCAGGGCCGTGTCGTCGCCCTCGTCCGCCAGCCTGTCCAGGCGCGGGCCGCCGGGATAGGGCAGGTCCAGCACCCGTGCCGCCTTGTCGAAGGCTTCCCCCGCAGCGTCGTCCTGGGTGCAGCCGATCAGGCGGTACACGCCGTAATCCTCCACCGCGAACAGATGGCTGTGCCCGCCGCTGACCGCCAGGCAGAGGAAGGGCGGCTCCAGTTCCGGGAAAGTCAGGTAATTCGCGCAGATATGTCCCTCGATGTGGTGCACGGGCACCAGGGGCTTCCGGCAGGCGAAGGCCAGGCCCTTCATGTAGCTGACGCCGATGAGCAGCGCGCCCACCAGTCCTGGGCCGCAGGTCACCGCCAGGGCGTCGATATCCCCCATGCCCAGTCCGGCTTCGCTGAGGGCCGCGTCCACGATCTGGCTGACCTTTTCCACATGGGCGCGGGATGCGATCTCCGGCACCACGCCGCCGTACAGGGCGTGCAGGTCGATCTGCGAATACACCGCGTTGGAGAGGATCTTCCGCCCGTCCTCCACCACGGCCGCCGCTGTCTCGTCGCAGGAGGTCTCCAGCGCGAGGATGCGGACGTGTTCCCGGTCTTTCAGCGCTTCAGCGCGCTGCGACATTTCCTGAATGTAGGTCATCGTCAATGTTCCTGTTTATGAAAAATCTTCCAGTATCCGACGGGCAGAAGCAGCATCAGCGCCAGAATGGGCCAGCAGCCCAGGGCGATCTGCTTGACATACCAGACGAAGAAAGGCGTGGGCATGAGCATGATCAGCAGATGCTCCCGCGGGTTCAGCAGCCACAGGTCGTTGCTGAAGAAGACCCTGTGGAAGGTAACGAACAGCCCGGTAAAGTTGACCGCGCCCCAGACGGCGAGGGCCAGCAGCAGGCCCAGCAGGAGATAACTGCCGGCCGTCGCACCCTTCACGGCCGCTTTCATGGCCGCTTCGCGTTCACCCTTTTTCCGCCCGAACCACCAGTTGAGGCCGAAGCCCAGCAGCGCCAGGCCGCCGGTGACAAACCTGAACAGGTTCAGCCCGCGTACCAGGCCGCGCACATCCGCCATATGGGCGAGCTCCTTTTCCGAAAAACCCGGGCGCTCCGTCCCGTCCGCCGCTTTCACGGTCAGGTTCGCCTGCGCGCCGGTCATGTAGCCGGTGAAAGCCTTCGCATAGTCCGGATAAGCGGTCGCCGACACGCCCTTCAGGGACGTGTCGGCAAACTGATAGAACCCCTTCAGCATCTGGCTGCTGTTGGTGATCTGCGTATAGGCGATGCTGGAAAGCATGCACAGGAAGGCGCACGCGCCCGCCAGCGTCAGCATGAGCTGTTTCAGAAGCCTCATTGCATCTTGAGATACGCGGTCGTGAAACCGTCCAGGCCGCCGTTCATCACGTCGTCGATGTTGCCGGTTTCAAAGCCGGTGCGGTGGTCCTTGACCATGGTATAGGGCTGGAAGACGTAGGAGCGGATCTGGCTGCCCCATTCGATCTTTTTCATTTCGCCCTTGATATCCGCCATCTGCTGTTCTTTTTCGCGCTCGCGGATCTCCAGCAGCTTGGCCTTCAGCATCTTCAAACAGGTCGCGCGGTTCTGCACCTGGTCGCGCTCGGTCTGGCAGGAGACCACGATGCCGGAGGGGAAGTGGGTCATACGCACGGCGGAGCTGGTCTTGTTGACGTTCTGGCCGCCGGCGCCGCTGGAATGGTAGGTGTCCACACGGACGTCCTTCATGTCGATCTCGATCTCGTTGTTGTCGTCCTCCAGGATCGGGGCCACGTCCAGGGACGAGAAGGAGGTGTGCCGACGCGCGTTGGCGTCAAAGGGGCTGATGCGCACCAGGCGGTGCACGCCCTTCTCGCCGCGCAGATAGCCGTAGGCGTTCTCGCCGTCCACCTCGAAGGACACGGACTTGATGCCCGCCTCGTCGCCCTCCAGGTAGTCCAGCAGCTTCACCTTGAAGCCCAGGCGCTCGCAGTAGCGGGTGTACATGCGGTACAGCATCTGGGTCCAGTCCTGGGCCTCGGTGCCGCCCGCGCCCGCGTGCAGGGAGAGGATGGCGTTGCTGTCGTCATAGTCGCCGCGCATCAGCGTTTCCAGGGACAGCGCCTCGATCTGCTCGTCCAGGCGCGCGCTCTCGGCGGTGATCTCCTCAAGCATGCTCTCGTCGTCTTCCTCATTCGCCAGGTCGATCATGACTTCCAGATCGTCCACGGCGCTCACCAGGGACTCGTAGTGCTTGATCTTGCCCTCGATAGCCGCGATGCGCCGGTTGACGTGGGTGGAACGCTCCAGGTCGTTCCAGAACCCGTCGGCGTTCATCTCCTCCTTCAGCTCCTCCAGCTCGCGCCGCAGGTCGTCCAGGTGCAGGCCGCCGGCGATCTCCGTCAGCTTGTCCCGCATCGCCGCCGTGGACTGCTTATATTGTTCCAAAGCCAGAATCATAGAAAACCCTCATTTCATTTACTTGAATATAAATCCGGCGATCAGCGCCACCACCGACGCCGACGCCGCCACCAGCAGCAGGCTGCCGCCCGACCAGGCCAGCGCCGCGCCGGCGATCAGGGCCAGCGCGCCGGCCCATACGCTGTCCGTGGCCAGCAGGATGTCCGGTACGGTCATCACCGCCAGCGTCACATAGGGCACGTAAGTCAGGAAGCTGCGGATAAAGCGGCTTTTGATGGGCTTGCGCAGCAGCGTCAGGGGCAGGGTGCGGATTAGCCAGGTGACCCCCGCCATTACTGCCAGATACAGCCAGATGTTATTCTGCATCGGCAGCCTCCCCGTCTACGGGACGCACCAGGGCCGCCACCGCTGAAATCAGCACCGTCAGCAGGATCACGCGCATTCCCGAGGAAAGCGACCCGATGCCCGGCAGCACCGAGCACAGTCCGCTCAGCGCCATGGAGGCCAGGATCAGCACCCGGATGAACCTGTTCTCCCGCGCCTTTGGCACGATGGCCGCCAGGAACA
This sequence comes from Christensenellales bacterium, assembly GCA_045113475.1. Classification (GTDB taxonomy): domain Bacteria; phylum Bacillota; class Clostridia; order Christensenellales; family Aristaeellaceae; genus UBA4246. The sequence goes on from JBGUIY010000013.1 coordinate 4,748, forward strand.
TGCCGAACAGGCTGACGCTCAGGGCGCTCACCAGTTTCGCGGGCAGGGCGTTGCCCACCACGACCCCCAGCATGGTGCCCACCGTCCAGCCTGTGGCGGAAACCGTGAACATGCCGTAGGGATACCAGGGATTCAGCATCCCCGGACACGCGACGGACAGAGCGAACATCTCGTCCGTGACCGTCATGCCCAGCAGCAGGCGGTGGGGCGTGCGCAGATCCGGGGCCAGCTTCTGGCTGAGGGCGCAGCTCATCAGCAGATACCGCGCGTTGGCGATCAGCGTCATCAGCGCCGCCTCAATGAGGCCGCTGCGCTCACGTATGACCTGAAAGCCCGCGTACTCCCCCGCCGAAGCCATATTGGTCAGGCTGGCGATGCCCGCCTGGATCACGCTGAGTCCCGCGTTGCGCGCCGAAATACCCAGTGCGAACGAAACAGCCAGATACCCCAGCATGATCGGGATCCCGTGCCTCAGTCCCAGCCGAAAGGCATCCGAATTCTGTGCGCGCAAAGCTTTTTCCTCCGTTTGGCCCATTGAGCCGTTTATATTGTATCGCAATAAAGCGAGGAATGTCAATAATCTTTATGCTCCGCTCCGTTACGCGGCGACGGCGGTATAACGGGTTCTGCCGGCGGCAGATCAATGATCCCGTCGTGAAACACCCTGCAGTACCGCTTGGCCGGATAGACGGCGCTGCCGTCCAGCTTGGCGACGGTGGTATCCTCCAGATAAGTCATGCCCAGCTTTTCCATCACGCGGCGGCTGCGGCTGTTGGCGGTGACGAAGGTGCCCTCGATGCCGCGGACGGGCCTCACGCCGGCGACGTACGCCAGCAGCCCGCGCATCATCTCCAGGGCGTACCCGTGGCCCCACTGATCCTTCCTGAGGTTGTAGCCGATGGTCCACAGATCCTTTTCAGGCTTGTAATAGATGCCGCCGCTGCCGATCAGCTCTCCCGTTGCCTTCAGCACGATCCCCGCCTCGTATTCGTCCGGCGCGTCCGGATCCAGGCTTTCGATCCAGGTCTTCACGTCCTCCGCCCGGGTATACACCGGGTAAACCATGTACCGTGCCACGTCCGGATCGCCGCACCACAGGAAGGCGGCTTCGCTGTCCTCCGGCGTAAGATTGCGCAGGATCAGGCGCTCCGTCTCCAGGTTGAAACGCATATCCTCGTACCTCCTATGAATCCGCAAGTTTCCTGACCGTCCGCGCGTAATCATCGGCGTGGTTGATGGAAAACTCCCCGTGATACAGGCCCGGGAGCACCGTCAGCGTACTGCCGGGGATGCGGCTGCGGATCAGCTCCGCCGATTTCAGGATGCCGCGGACCTCTTTCTCCCCCGCGAAGACGCGCACCTTCGCCGTGCATCCGGCAGCGGCATCCTTCAGCGCGTAGGCAGCGCTGGCTTTCATGAAGGCGATCATGTCCCGCCGCCCGATCAGACATGTATCGCGGTAGTAATCCCCGAACAGCTCCGGCTTCATCCTCAGGGAGCGGAACTGGAGCCGCGCGAAGCGTTCATTGCGGATCAGGCCGTAGCTGAGCGCCAGCGTGGGGCCGATCAAAGCGTCGGTCATGGCCGCCGGGACAGCCATCGCGCTTTCCACCAGGGCGGAGCGGCAGATATCCTTCCGCCGGGACAGCATTTCCAGCAGCACCTGGCCGCCGAGGGAAAGTCCGCCGATCAGGGAGACATGCCCGCCCAGATGCCCGTCGATCCAGGCGATGATCTCCTCCGCGTTGCTTTCGATGGTCGTAAACGGACGGTCGCTGCCCGCATGGCCGTCCAGGATCGGGAGGATCACCCGATAATCGTGCGCCAGTATCTGCGCCGCCTCCCGGTAATTCCACCAGGAAAGGCCTCCGCCGTGGATCAGCATGACGGTTTCCCGCCCGACTGGGCCAAACTCTTTACAGTTCACGGGCGCCTCCTTTGCGAACTTCCTTTACAAAACATCACCGACGCCATCCCGAAACATAATCAACGCCATCCCGTCAGGTATAACACAAAACCGGTGTCATACAACGACGTATGGCGTATTGATTGCCGAAACAGGATTTTTCTGCGTTATCTCTGTGCGAAGGGCTGCAGGAACTGCCTGGTCCGCTCCCGCTGAGGTTGGCCGAAAACCTGGTCGGGCGTGCCCTGCTCGCAGACGAGCCCCTCGTCCATGAAGATCACCCGGGTGGAAACGTCCCGCGCGAAAGCCATTTCATGGGTCACGATGATCATGGTCATGTGCTGCTCCGCCAGCCCGCGGATGACCCGCAGGACCTCGCCAGTCAGTTCCGGATCGAGGGCGGAGGTCGGCTCGTCGAAGCACAGGATGTCCGGCTTCAGCGCCAGAGCCCGGGCAATGGCCACCCGCTGACACTGGCCGCCCGAAAGCTGGTGCGGATAGTTATTCTCACGGTCGCTCAGGCCCATCTGCCTGAGCAGCTGATGGGCTTCATCGTTGATGCGCGCGACAGTATCGTCCCTGTTCAGCCGGTAAGCGTCGGTCTTTTTTGCCAGCAGCAGGTTAGCCAGCGTCACGTTTTCAAAAGCCGTGTACTGCGGGAACAGGTTGAAGTTCTGGAACACCAGCCCGAAATGCAGGCGTTTGCGCCGCAGCGCCTCCGGGCTGTCGCGGGTCGGGCTGTCCGCGTCGAACAGCGTCTCCCCATTGACCAGGATGCGTCCGCTGTCCGGCCTTTCCAGGAAGTTGATGCACCTGAGCAGCGTGGTCTTGCCGCTGCCGGAGGAACCGATGATCGACAGCACCTCGCCCGCCTGCATTTCAATATCGATCCCTTTCAGGATCTCCGTCCTGCCGAAGGATTTGTGCAGATCTCTGACTTCAAGCATCATGGCGCTCACCTCACCTGAAATAGCCCAACCGCTTTTCAAGCCGCGCCAGCAGCAGCGTCAGCAGTCCGTTGAACACGAGATAGTAGACAGCGGTGCACAGCAGCGGCAGGATGTTGGCGGCGATGCCGCTGCTGCCCTTCAGGAACTTCTGCCCCGCCCAGATGACCTCCTGCAGCGCGATGATGCGGGAGAGGGAGGTATCCTTGACCAGGGTGATGACCTCGTTGGACATGGGCGGCAGGATGGCCTTGACCATCTGCAGCAGCTTGACCTTGAAAAAGATCTGCGTTCGCGTCATGCCCAGCACCAGGCCCGCCTCCTCCTGGCCCTGGGGAATGGAACTGATGCCCCCGCGGTAGATCTCGGCGAAATAAAAAGCGTAATTGATGATGAACGCGGCAGCCGCCGCGGAAAAGCGCCCGGCTTCTCCCCCGCCCCAGGGATGCCAGTCAAAGGCCAGGCCCGGGCCGTAGTAAATGATCAGCAGCTGGATCATGAGCGGCGAACCGCGGATGATCCAGCTGAGGGACTGCATGAGCCAGCTGAGCGGCTTGAAGGAGGACCGCCGGGCGAACATGATAACGAGACCCAGCGGGATCGCGCCGATCAGGGTCGCGAAAAACAGCCGCAGGGTCTGCAAAAAGCCGATATTCAGCGCGTCGAGGACGATGCCCCATTGTGATGCAGTCATAACAACCTCAAGTTTCATCCGGAAGGCGGGGTCCGGAATCAGATCCGCTCATGGAACCATCCATTCGCGCAGACACGATCCGGTTCCGGACCTCCGCATTCAGGTTGCTCTTTACTCCTGGGGGATGATCGCGGCGCTGACGCCGTAGGTCTCCGCGATCGCCTGCATGCTGCCGTCAGCCCATGCCGCCGCGAAATACTCGTTGAGCAGCGCGGCGAGGCCGGAGCCCTGGCGGAAGGCAACGCCGTATTTCTCGCTGTTGAGGGCCGCGGTATAGGTCAGGTCCGGATAGCTGGTGCCTTCGCCGACCACGGCCGCCGCCATCAGGGAGTCGATGATCGCCGCGTCGGAGGAACCGGCTTTGACTTCCATCACCGCGTCCGTCTGCGCGCCGACCGGCGTGTAGGAGAAGCCATAGGCTTCCGCCTGGTCCTGTCCCGCGCTGCCGGCTTCCACCGCGAACTGGAGCTTCGCGGCGGACTCGGCGGTCTGATACTGATCCGCCACCGCCACGGGCACGACGATGACCTGCGCGTTGTCCGCATAGGCGTTGGAGCAGGCAGTCGCGTCAGTGATCTCGGCCCTCAGGGTCATGCCGTTCCAGATGCAGTCG
>JBGUIY010000014.1:0-16881 GCA_045113475.1 Christensenellales bacterium
GGTGTGACGGTTGACCACGCGCACGAACTCGGTGTTCACCCGCTCGGGGAACAGGGGAGCGTGCTCAAACTGCGGGCCGATGCGCTCCAGATCCAGGCCGTCGATTTTATCGCAGAAGACGACACAATGCGGGTTGCCCACGTTCACGCAGGTGATGCGGTATTCCTGTCCGCCGATCGTTACCGGGGAATCGACAATGGTCTCCCGGTCGAAAACCGCGGGGATTTCGCTTGTCCTCAGCAGGGCCGTTCCCATGTCGACCTCTACGGAGCTCACCTCGCCGTCGCGCAGGAAGAGGCGCAGAGACTTCACGCCGCTGCCGGTCTCGACCGTCATCTCCTCTTTTTTGACAATCCCGCGGTCGTAGACGTATTTCGCCACGCAGCGGATGTTGTTGCCCGCCATTTTCCCCTCGCTGCCGTCGCGGTTGAAGGAGCGCATTTTCACGTCGGCGACGTCGGACTGCTCAATGAGTACGATGCCGTCACTGCCGACGCCGGTATGGGGGCGGCAGAGATTGACGCACAGGGATTCCGGGCAGGTGACGAGGCCGTCAAAGTTCTCGATGAAGATATAGTCGTTGCCGCAGTCCTGCATCTTGGTGAAGCGGATGGTCTGGTGCTCGGTACGCATGGCGTTGATGTCCACAAGCTCCGTGCTGCTCTCGTGGAAGCGCGAGGCGATGATCTCCGCCAGGGCGTTTGCCGTGTCGAGAGAGGTCAGGCACGGGATGCCGAGCTGCATGGCGCGGCGGTGGAGAGCAATGTAGTCGCCCATGGTGGCGTCCTTGACCGCACCGGTGTATACAATGTAGCGGAGCTGCCCGCTCTCCATGAGGGAAGTAATCTCATCGCTCTCGGCGGCGTTTGCGACGGAGACGACCGGGATGCCCAGCGAGGCGATGGCCGCCGCCGTGTCCGTCGTCGCGTAGAGCGTGAGCCCCAGCTCGTAAAAGCGCCGCGCGAGGCTCAAAATTTCCTGGCTGTCCTCGTTCTCCACGCTCAGCAGGACGCCGTGCGGCCCCTCCACGCTGTCGGGGAGCCGGAAGCCCGCGGCGGTCAGACCCTTGAAGAGCGCTTCCGCCAGCGTGCGGCCCAATCCCAGCACCTCACCCGTGGATTTCATCTCCGGGCCGAGGATGGAGTTTGCGTCCGAGAGCTTTTCAAACGAGAAGACCGGCACCTTGACCGCGTAGTAGGGCGGTGTGCGGTAAAGCCCCGTGCCGAAGCCGAGATCTCTGAGCTTTGCGCCCAGCATGATCTTCGACGCCAGATCCACCATCGGCACGTTCGTGACCTTGCTGATATAGGGCACCGTGCGGGAGGCGCGGGGGTTGACCTCAATCACGTACAGCTCGTCCTGCCAGATGAGGTACTGGATGTTGACAAGCCCCCTCGTACCAAGGGCCAGGGCCAGCTTTTCCGAGACCTCCGTGATGCGGCGGAGGAATTTGTCGTTGAGGTTCCAGGGCGGGTAGACGGCGATGGAGTCGCCGCTGTGGACGCCCGCGCGCTCGATATGCTCCATGATGCCGGGGATCAGCACGTCCTCCCCGTCGGAGATCACGTCCACTTCCAGCTCGATGCCGGGCAGATACTGGTCGATGAGCACCGGATTCTCGATGCCGCCCGCCAGGATGCGCTCCATGTACGCGACCGTGTCGGCTTCCCCGCGGGAAATGGTCATGTTCTGCCCGCCGATCACGTAAGAGGGCCGCAGCAGTACCGGATAACCTAGGTCCGCGGCGGCGGCCACCGCCTCCTCCAGGGTGCGCACGCTGTGCCCCCGCGGGCGGCGGATGCGGAAACGCTCCAGCAGCGCGTCGAAGCGCTCGCGGTCTTCCGCCAGGTCGATGCCCTCCGCGCTGGTGCCCAGGATGCGGATGCCGTGGCTGTCCAGGAATTTGGTCAGCTTGATGGCCGTCTGCCCGCCGAAGGCCACCACCACGCCGATGGGATTTTCCACCTGCAGGATGTTCATCACGTCTTCGGGGTACAGGGGCTCGAAATACAGCCGATCCGCCGTGTCGTAGTCGGTGGACACGGTTTCCGGGTTGTTGTTGATGATCACCACGTCGTAGCCCATCTCCCGGAGCGTCCAGACGCAGTGTACGGAGCTGTAGTCGAACTCGATGCCCTGGCCGATGCGGATGGGCCCGGAGCCCAGCACCGCGATGACGGGCTTGCCGCTGCGGTGCAGCGCGCGGGACTCGCAGAAGCCGGCGGGGCAGCTGTAGAAATACGGCGTCTCGGCGGCGAATTCCGCGCCGCAGGTATCCACCATCTTGTAGCTCATCCGGTGTTCGGGCAGGGCCTTCGCGCCGCTCAGCTTCCGGATGGCGTCGTCCGGGTAGCCCAGGCGTTTGGCCTCGCGGTAATTCTCCGCCGTGAGGCCGTTTTTCAGGCTTTCCTCGAACCGCGCCATGTACTGCAGCCGGTACAGGAACCAGCGGTCGATTTTCGTGAGCGCGTACAGCTCGTCCACCGTCCGGCCCGCTTTCAGGGCCTCGAACACGGTCAGCAGCCGGCGGTCGTCCTGGGCCGCCAGGCGGTCTTCCAGCGTATCCCCGTTCAGCGGCGCCGCGTTCAGCGTGTTCAGCCCGATCTCCGCACCGCGCACCGCCTTCATCAAGGCTTCCTCGAAGCACTGGCCGATGGCCATGACCTCGCCCGTCGCCTTCATCTGCGTGCCCAGGCGGCGGCTCGCGCCGGAGAACTTGTCGAAGGGCCACTTGGGGTATTTGACCACCACGTAATCCAGCGTGGGTTCGAAGCAGGCGCAGGTCTTGCCGGTGATGTCGTTGGCGATCTCGTCCAGGGTGTAGCCAAGGGCGATGCGGGTGGTCAGCTTGGCGATGGGATAGCCGGTCGCCTTGCTGGCGAGCGCGGAGGACCGCGACACGCGGGGGTTGACCTCGATCACTGCGTATTCGAAGCTGTTCGGGTTCAGGGCGAACTGGCAGTTGCACCCGCCCACGATGCCGATGGCCTCGATCATCCGGAGGGAGGCGCTCCTGAGCATCTGGTATTCCTTGTCGGAGAGGGTCAGTGCCGGCGCCACCACGACGGAGTCGCCGGTGTGCACGCCCACGGGATCCACGTTTTCCATGGAGCAGACGGCGATCACGTTGCCCAGGCCGTCCCGCATGGTCTCGAACTCGATCTCCTTCCAGCCGGAGATGCACTTTTCGATCAGCACCTGGGTGATGGGGCTCAGCTCCAGGCCGGTGCGGGCGATGACCCGCAGCTCGTCCTCGCTGCCGGCGATGCCGCCGCCGCTGCCGCCCAGGGTGTAGGCGGGGCGCACGATGACCGGATAGCCGATATTGGAAGCCGCTTTCAGCGCGTCTTCCAGCGTCTCCGCGATCTCGGAGGGCACGCAGGGCTCGCCCAGGGTCTGCATGGTCTCGCGGAACTTTTCCCGGTCCTCCGCGCGCTCGATGGCCTCGATGGGGCTGCCCAGCAGGCGCACCCCGTACTTTTCAAGCATGCCGGCTTTGCTCAGCTGCATGGCCAGGGTCAGCGCCGTCTGGCCGCCCAGTCCCGCCAGCAGCCCGTCCGGCCGCTCCTTCTCGATGATGCGCGCCACCGTCTCCACCGTCAGCGGCTCCAGGTAGATCTCGTCGGCCAGGTGCTTGTCGGTCATGATGGTGGCCGGGTTCGAGTTCACCAGCACCACGTTGATGCCCTCGTCCCTGAGCACCCGGCAGGCCTGCGCGCCCGCGTAATCGAATTCCGCCGCCTGCCCGATCACGATCGGTCCCGAGCCGATCATCAGCACCTTGCGGATGGTAGTGTCTTTAGGCATTGTTTATCTCCTCAAATTCTGCTGCCACTTCCCCGAACCACGGCAGCGCCAGTGTTACATATCCGGATTGCGGACTCATGAGCACGCCGGCTTTCAGCAGCCGGTCCCGGTAGGGATTGAACTGATTGCTGGTCCACCCGAGGATACTGCGTATGCCAGCGATTTCTCCGGACGGGACTTTCTGAACGGCCAGCACGACCTCCCGGTCGTTTTTAGAAAGCTCGGACCAGATCTTCTGGTAAGCAAATTCGGACAAATAGTCTCTGGCGCGGGTCATGGCTTCGGCTTCGTCGTCGGGGTATTCCCAGCAGAAATAACCGATGGTTTGAAAGGCGAAGGCATATCCTTTGGTCGCTTTTGCCAGGCGCGTCGCTTTTTCCTCCGTGATCCTGAGCGTTTCAATATACTTGCGAACCATGGGAATAAAGTTCAGCGGCGAAAGTACCGTGCGCGGCGCCCGTTCAAGAAATGTCATTCCTTCCGCGTTGCGCAGCCGTTCGATCTGATGATACAGCCCTGTCATCAGCAGGAACACCGGCAGACCCTCGCGGATGAAGATCTGGTAAGCACTGGCGAAGGCCCTGATTTCACGGCTGTTGGTCGCTTCGTCGATGGTCACCAGTACGCGGAGACGGTGCTTTTGGATGCTGCGGAGCATCCGGATCAGAATGTCCTCGATATCGTTTGCAGCAGTGGATCTTTTCAGACCTACATTCACGCCGAATGCCTGCAGGTTGATCTCCGCCTCCTGGAACCACTGGCTCAAAACCTGGTGGCTGGCCAGTTTGGCAGCCAGGCTGTCCAGCAGATCTCTCTGTGCGTTCAGGTCAATGACGATCCATTCCGGCTTTTCCCGAAGACGGTGGGCGATCTGGGTGATGAAAACCGTTTTCCCGCAGCCGCGGATGCCAGTGACCAGATTCAGGTAATTGGAAGGCCTTTCCTGGCAGAAATCACTGACGATCCATTCTGCCTGCGCCGTCCGTTCCACCACTTCAAGCGGCGGCTGGCCGAAAACCAGCGTGTATGGATTAGACATCAGACCCTCCTGTTTATCCCTCGTTTACATTTACTGTCCGTTTACTGTTTCGTTTTCGTTTACTGTCCGTTTACTGTTCAAAAATATTTTACTGTCCATTTACTGTTTTGTCAAGTCACGGCTTGATTTTTTAAAGATAGCTGAAGTTTTTGCGGATATCCGTATTTTTTTCATGAAGCAGTCCGGATTCTTTTACTGCCCGTTTACTGTTCTGTCATCCTCAGTTCGGCATTGTCGCGCGCCGGATTTTCACCCGCCTTCATCGCCCACTGGGCACGGCGGGATGCGGCCCCATCATCTCCATAAACCTGTCAAACAAAAATCCCGTATCCTTCGGCCCGGAGCATGCCTCGGGGTGGAATTGCACCGTCAGGCAGCTGAGGCCGGGATAGCGCATGCCCTCGCATGAGCCGTCGTTGGCGTTTATATAGGCTTCCTCGCCGACGCCCTTCAGGCTGTCCGCCACCACCGCGTAGCCGTGATTCTGGCTGGTGATCCAGGTGCGGCCGGTCCTGAGTTCGCGCACTGGCTGGTTGCCGCCCCGGTGGCCGTATTTGAGCTTGATGGTGTCCCCGCCCAGGGCCAGTGCGGTCAGCTGGTGGCCCAGGCAGATGCCGAAGACGGGCTTCTTCCCGATGAGCTTTTTCAGCTCGGCGATCTCAAGCACGTTCTCCTTCGGGTCGCCGGGGCCGTTGGACAGCATGATCCCGTCCGGATCACCGGCCAGGATGCGCTCCGCCGGCGTGTCCGCGGGCACCACATGCACCGCGCAGCCGCGGTGCTGGAGGCTGCGCACGATGTTGCGCTTCAGGCCGTAGTCGATCAGCGTCACGCGGTGCTTCGTCCCGCCTTCCGCCGGATAGTCGGCGGGGGCGGCGCAGGTCACGCTGCGCACGGCGTTTTGAACGGCGAAGGCGCGGACCGCGCTCAGGTCCTTCGGCACCTCCGAGCAGATGACGGCGTTCATGACGCCCTCCTCCCGGGTGATGCGCACGATCTGCCTGGTATCCACGCCCACGATGCCGGGGATGCCCTTGCGGCGCAGGTATTCGTCCACGGTATACTGGCTGCGGAAGTTGGAGGGCGTGTCCGAGACCTCCCGGCAGACGTAGCCGAAGAGCGCGCTCTGCCCCTCGAAATCCTCCTCAATGATCCCGTAATTCCCGATCAGCGGGAAGGACTGGGTCACGATCTGCCCGTAATAGCTGGGGTCGGTGAGGGTCTCGATGTACCCCTCCATGCCGGTGGTGAACACCAGCTCCCCGATCCGGTCGGTCTCCGCGCCGATCCGGCGGCCCTCGAACACGGCGCCGTTGCTCAGTACAAGATAAGTGGTTTTTGACATAGGATCCCTCGTCATGCTGAAAAATACAAAAAGCGCACGAAAAACGGCATATTACCGTCTCTCGTGCGCTATTTTACATGATATCCGGTTGTTAGGCAAATAAAGTACGAAAAAAAGGCAAATCTTTTGACAATTGTTTGCCTTTGGCGGGACTTTACACTGTATCGGTCAATATGCTATAATCAATATGACCATTATGACTAACATGACCAGGTTCAATACAGGAGGAATGAAAATGCAGGTCAACATTCAACAGGCAAAAACAGGGCTGTCGCAGTATATCAGGATGCTGGAAACCAGAGAGCTGAAGCAGATCAACATTGCCAGGCGCGGAAAGCCGATCGCGAAGCTGGTGCTGATCAACGAAAAACCTGTGTCCAACCGCATCGGCATCGCGGAGGGAAGACTGAAAAGCCCTGCGGATCTTGACGCGCATAACGATGAAATTGCGGCGCTTTTCGGAGGAAAAGAATGAATATCCTGCTGGATTCCCATATTCTGATCTGGGCGCTGGCCAATGACGCGAGGCTGCCCAAAAAAGCGGCTGAATACATCCTTGATCCGGACAACAGCATTTACTACAGTGCGGTTTCCATATGGGAGCTGACGCTCAAGCATATGCTGTATCCGGAAGAAATCACTTTTTCGGGGCAGGAGCTGGCAGAATACTGTGATGAAGCGGGATTCCTGCCGCTGGATCTGACCGCTGCCGACGTACCGTTTCTTGAAACGCTGAGCAGACCCGAAGGAGCGCCCAGACACAAGGATCCCTTTGACAGAATGCTGATTGCCCAGGCGAAAGCGCAGGAAATGCTGCTGCTGACGCATGATGCGCTGCTGCCCTATTATCAGGAGGAGTGCATTATTCCTGTGTGACAGTTTACCGTGCAAACCCCACTCTGCACACCGCTTTCGCAAAAAAACCGCCGTCCCAGCACAGGGACTGCCCCGCGATGAAGGTGCGGAGCTCCCGGCCGTCCTGGTCGGTCAGGATCAGCGCCTGGCCGGTCTGCTGCTGCGGGTCGCCCCGCCAGGTCAGGTACAGGGCCTGCCATTCGGCCCCGTTCAGGGCAGTTTTCAGGCCGTTCAGCAGGGCGTGGGTCTGGGTGTTATTGCCGGTCAGCAGGCCGTTATTCCGCAGGGTGAGGGTATTCTGCGGCCGCGCGGGCACAGCGGCGCTGACCGCGGCGGTAACGGCGTCCGCTGGATCGGCCGTGCCCCGGGGCCAGGCGGTCACGCGGTTGAAGCTGAAAAAGCGCTCGTCGTGCCGCAGGCGCATGTACATGGCCGGACCGAAAGCCAGCGCCGCATCGTAATCGGGCCGGGCGGGGAGGATCCCCAGCCGCCCGGTCCGCGTGATCCGGACAAAGGCGCCGCCGGCCGCGCATACCTGCATCAGGGCCTGGCGGAGGGTGCAGTTTCTGCCCCAGTCGGGGCGCTGGCTGATCACCTGGTCGCGGTTGCAGGCGAGCACGCCCTCCACGCCGATGCCCGCGGCGGATACGATGCCTGCCAGGATGTCCGTGAGCATGGCGGGATAGGAGATCCTGTCCGTCCAGGCGGCTTCCAGGGCGTTGGCCATGGCGTCGAAGCCCCGGAGCTCCAGGTAGGCGTCGCTCTCGTCCCCGCGCATCTCGTCGATGTAAAAAGTGCCCAGCGGCACCTGCACGGGCCCGATGTCCGTCCGGACGCGCATCCGCAGGCTCAATGCCGCACCCAGCAGCTCCCTGCCGCCCCGCAGGCTGCCGCCGGGGTACCACTCGTGGGCGGCGTTGGCCAGCCGCAGGGAGAGCAGCGCCGCCGGGGCCTGGCCCAGCAGCGGGCCGTCGCTGCAGCCCTCGTCCAGCTGGAAGGAGACGATCTCCCCCGGCCCCAGCGCCTGCTCCGTCCCGTCCGGGAAATGCAGGGCGGCGAAGGGCGCCATCTCCCGGCTCGGGGCACAGGCGGCCCGCCACAGGGCGTCCCGGGCGTCTGCCGTCTGGCCGTCGCCCTCCTCGTAGGTCACGGTGATCACCGCGCTGGTCACGTGGGTGGTGGACATGTGGCCGCCCGCGCCGCCCTGCCCGCCGTTGGCGCGGTAGGTAAAGGTCAGCGTCAGGTCGGGGTAGCTCCCCGCGCTGTCGGGGATGAACAGGGAGGTGATCTCCCGCTCGAGGCGGCTGTCCCCGTTGATCTTCACGGAGCCGCCCGTGTAGCCGAAATTGGCGCTCACCCGCAGGATCGCCTGCTGCACCGACGCTCCGCGGGGCAGCTGGCTGGCGGAGAACCGGACATACTCCCTTGCGGTGGAGGGCGTGGAATACCGCACAGTGTCGCCGTTTTCCGTGCCTGTCCAGGTGGATTTCAGGTAAAAGCCCCTGGCGCTCAGATACATGGTCGCCATGGCCTCACCTCTCCCTCAGCACGGCGGTCACGTCCCGGCAGGCAGCCGGGCGGCCCTCCGCGTCCACAGCCATCAAGCTGGCCTCCAGGCTGAGCACCGTCATAATCAGGCCGGCCGGCTCCCCGGTCAGGGGATCCGGCAGCGTCACCGCCAGGAAAACGCCCTGGGTCAGGGCGGAAAGCACCCGGGCAGCCTCCTCCCGCCCGAGTCCCCGCCAGACCAGGTGCGCCTGCCGCTTCAGGGCCAGGCGGTCCGCGGCCAGGGAGCCGTCCGCGGTGGTCTCCCGCCGCCCGACGCTTTCATAGCCCACGCGCAGCTCCGCCGGCGCGGGCTGGGCCAGTCCGTCAATCGTCAGCATGGCTGCGCGCCTCCCTTCCGTACTGGCGGCGCAAGCTGTCCTGCGCCTCGCTGTTCATCAGCGCCCATTCGCGGCGGTCGAAGGGCAGTCTCCCCTGTTCCACGGTTTCCGTGTCCGGCCGGGCGTCCCGGTCCGCGCGGCCGTTCTTTTCAGCGCTCACGGGCTCACCTCCGCTCCGCCGTCCACGCAGACCGCCGCCTCCAGGGATACCGGCGCGCCGGGATGCCCGGCGTTCAGCGCCAGCCGGCGCACCCAGCCCCGCCAGGCGAGCCGCTGCCCGTCCGGCAGGGTCAGGCACAGGGAAAGGTCCTCCGCTGACCGGTACTTTGCGATCAGCAGTGCCTGGCCGGGATCGCCGGCCCTCAGCAGCATCCGGAGCTTCAGGTCCTCCGCCCGCTTCCAGGCCGGCCGCTGGGCGCGCCATTCCGCGTTCAGCGGCGTCGTGTCCAGCGGCTCCGTTTCCAGCGCCGGACAGGCCAGCCCGTACACCGCGCCGAGCGGCAATCCGTCCGCTTCCGCCCGGATCCCCGGGCTCCTTGAAATCGTTTCGTTCTGTGGCATGAAACCACCTCCAAAAATGAAAATACCCGGGATTTCCGGGCATTTTCAGGGTATCACGGATATTCCGGGCTGTAAAGGATCAAAACGATATCATTTTCGTATCAAAAGCGCATCATTTTGCGGTCAGATCGAAGCTCTTTCCACGATGGAGCAGCTGATGATCTCCCGGGCGGGCAGCGCGCTGGGATTGTTGATCCTGTCAAGTATGCGCAGGGCTGCGCGGATGCCGATTTCGTTCGTGGGCAGGGCGATGGTCGTCAGCGGCGGCTGCAGATAGCTGGCAATTTCGCGGTTGTCAAAGCCCACGACGGCCATATCCTGCGGGATCCGGATGCCGGCAGCCTGCAGCGCGGCCATGGCGCCGGCAGCCATCAGGTCGTTCATGGCAAAAATGGCAGTCGGTTTTTCGGGAAGCGTCAGCAGCGCCTGGGCCTGTGCCTTGCCCGACGCGTATTCCCAGTCCCCGTAGCGGATGTATTCCGCGGGCAGCACCAGTCCTGCCTGCTGCAGCGCCATCTGGATGCCAAGAAGCCGCTGCGCCGTCGGGTAGGAGTGGGGATGCCCTGCGATCACGCCAATGCGGGAATGTCCGCGGCTGATCAGGAGTCTTGTCATCTCCGCCGCGGATTCGCGATTGGAATAGGTGACGTAGGTATCCTGCTCGGTACCGTGGGAGTAAGCGAACACGAGCGGCGTCTCCATTGCGTCCAGCAGATAGTCCAGGTGCCGGTCATGCATGGCCACATAAATGATGCCGTCGACGTTGGAGGACTTGAGCAGGGAAATGCCTTCGTTGATGCGCGCGCGGTAGGTGCCGATCTGCTCGTACTGGTTATACAGCTTTTCCAGCAGGTGCAGGTCATGCAGGATGGTCTGATAGCCGCTTTTTGCCAGCGTTTCGCTGATGCCGCTCACGATGGCGGCCACCGGCAGGCCGCGGATGTCTTCCACCAGTACGCCGATGGTGCGCGACTGGCCCAGACGCAGGGACTTCGCCAGGGTATTGGGCGTATAGCGCACCTGGGCGATGGCCCTGAGTACCCGCTCTGTCGTTTCCGGCGAGAGCTTTTTGGAGCCGTTGATCACGTGGGAGACCGTCGCTGTCGATACGCCCGCCAGGGAGGCTACGTCGCGCATGGTTGCCATGGGAATGCCGCCTTTCGCTGAGAGTTAAACGATTAAAAGAATTATAAGGGACAACTTGCGCTGCGTCAAGGGCCGGTTACGAAATTAACCGCCAAATAATCGCCAAAATGAACAAATATGGCCTTGACGAGTGCTCACGCAAGTGTTATATTATTTATAGCGGAATGGTTAAACGTATAACCATCCAGTGAACGGAACAACAAAAAAAGGAGGAAGAATTCATGAAGAAACTGTTGGCGATCATGCTGTGCCTGGCGATGATGGCGCCGGTTCTTGCGTTTGCGGAGGGAGACGGGCGTGTACACATCACCTATTCCTTCTGGGGCAATCAGACGGAAGCGGAGAGTGTGCAGGCGACTCTGGACGTGTACAACCAGATGCAGGACAAGATATTTGTAGAACCCATGCAGATTCCCGTGGAGCAATACACGGAGACCCTGGTCAATTACGCAATTGCAGACCAACTGCCAGACTGCGGCATGGTGAATGAGCCTGCTGTGCTGTATTTTGCCCGCAACGGCGTCATGGCAGACGTATCAGATATGTATGCCGGTGAAAAACTGCAGCCCATGGACTGCATCACCTTCAGGGATTCCGGTGTACCGGTCGGCTACTCCAGCAGCAACGAGATCCTGATCCTCTACTACAACAAGGATATGTTCGACGCGGCGAATGAGCCTTATCCGTCTGCAGACACTCCCTATACCTGGGACGAGTTCGTCGCTGTCGCGAAGCGGCTGACCTTTGACGAGAACGGCAAGCATCCTGATGAAGAAGGCTTTAACCCTGAGAAGATCGTGCAGTACGGGGCATTCGTGAACAACTGGACCTGGCAGATGGAAGTCTGGGCCCTGTCCAACGGCGGCGCATGGTTCTCCGATGATGGTAAAGAAGTGCTGATCAACAGCCCTGAAGCCATTGAATCCATCCAGAAAGTCGCCGACCTGGCACTGGTGGAGCATGTGGCCCCGCTCAACGTCATTCCCGAGGACAACGGCGTGGGTGTGGGCATCGGCAGCAAGACTGTGGCCATGACCACCGACGGTACCTGGCGCCTGGGCACCGACTTCCCGAACCTGGACATCAACTACGGCATTGCGCCGCTGCCCATGATGAAGGAAGAGGTCACCATCTGCACCTCCGGCCTCACCGGCGTATTCAGGGGCCAGCATCAGCAGGAAGCTTATGAATTCGTCAAATGGTACACCCGTGAGGAGAGCAACTGGGAAAATCTGGTGCTGACCGGCATCTGGCTGCCCAAGAGCGAGTACTTCTACAAGACCGAAGAAGGCATCAATGAGTGGCTGGGAAACGAAAAGTATCCTTACAACAAGGATTTTGAAACCGGCAAGAAAGTGCTGGTGGACTACACCATGAATTACGCCAAGCCCACCTGCTGGTACTTCACGCCCAACACACAGATCACCACGAATGAACTCCTGTTCACTGCCCTGCAGAGCGTATGGAGCGGTGAGCGTACCGCGGAGGAAGCGATCAACGAGATCTATCCCGAACTCTGCGAAGCCATCGTCGTGGACTGATACTGAGGAACGACAGAGCCGGGGGAGCGCGGTCGCGTTCCCCCGGCTTCTCAAATCAGAGAGCGGAGGGATGCGGACATGACGGTCCTTGCCAGAAAAAGAGCCAGGATAAAATATAGCCGGTCGGAGACCCGGGCAGCGTGGATCTTGCTGCTGCCGTCGGTCATCGGCCTGGTCTGCATCACCTATGTGCCTATGATCGCCTCGTTCGCCCTGAGCCTGTTCGACTGGAACGGCCTGGGGGCGATGAAGTACATCGGGCTGGACAATTATATCCGTCTCTTTACCCGGGATACCAAGTTTTTCGGTTCCCTGGCCACAACGCTTGAATACGCTGCGATATCGGTGTTCGGCAGTATCGTGTATTCCATGATCGTCGCCATGCTGCTCAATCGGAAAGTGCCGGCCCGCGGCTTTTTCCGGGCGGTTTTCTATCTGCCCTACGTTCTGCCCGCGCTGGCGGTCTACCTGGGCTGGAAATGGCTGTACGATTACAATCACGGCTTTTTCAATTATGTCATCAAGCTGACGGGCGGCACGTCCCTCAAGTTCCTGGATTCCAGCGCCCTGGTCACGCCTTCGCTCTCCTTTATTGCCGTGTGGCTGAGCGGAAACCTGATCGTCATCTTCCTGGCAGGGCTGCAGAATGTGCCCCGGACCTATCACGAGGCGGCGGAAATCGACGGCGCCAACGCCTGGCAGCGCTTCTGGAACATCACCATCCCCTGCATGACGCCCATCATTTTCTATAACCTGCTCATGAGCCTGGTCAGCAATCTGCAGGTCATCACCCCGGCCCTGTCCCTGACCAAGGGCGGCCCTGGCACGGGCAGCTATTTTATGTGCTATATGCTGTATACACAGGCGTTTAAATCCCATAAGTATGGATACGGCAGCGCCATTGCTGTCATCCTGTTCATCCTCATCGCCGTTTTTACGGGCATCCTGTTTGCCACCAGCAAGGGCTGGATCTTTTATGAGGGGGATGATCGCGAATGAGTACGACGGCATTTGACCGCGGACAGGGATACGCTTCCCGGAAGAAGCGGGAAAGGGCGGTCGATATCGCCTGCCTGGTCCTGCTGATCCTGCTGGCCCTGATCGTCATGTTCCCCATTTACTGGATCTTCCGTTCCTCGCTCATGTCCAATGGGGAGCTGTACGCTTATCCGCCGGCCTTCCTGCCCCCGGCGTGGCGTTTCAGCAACTATGCGGAGACCCTGAAGTCCTTCGAATACATGAAATTTCTGGGCAACACCATGACCATCCTTCTGCCTGCCGTTTTTGGTGCGGTGGTGACTGCCACCATGGGCGGGTATGCCTTTGCGCGCCTGCGCTTCCGGGGCAAGAAATTTCTGTTCACCCTTTGCGTAGGGTCCATGCTGCTGCCCTCCATGGTCACGCTGATCCCGCTGTTCCTCGCCTGGTCCAAGCTGGGGTTGGTGAACACCTACTGGCCCCTGATCCTGCCGCACTTCTGCGGGGGCGGCGCGTTCAATATCTTCCTGATCCGCCAGTTCGTCAAAACGGTCCCACGCGAGCTGGACGAGGCGGCGACCATCGACGGCTGCGGCTTTTTCCGCATCCTGATCTTCATCATTGTACCCGCCATCAAATCCGCCATGATCGTGGTAGGACTGCTGAAATTCATTGAATTATGGAATGACCTGCTGCAGCAGGTGACTTACATCACCCGGCGTGACCGCTATACCCTGGCGCTGGGCCTCAATATCTTTCGGGGTTCGTTCAACGACGACTGGTCCAGCATCATGTGCGCCACGTGCCTGTCCTTTATTCCGGGCATCGTGTTTTACCTGATCGGTCAGCGGTACTTTGTCGAAGGTATCGTGATGACCGGCATGAAAAACTGACGAGGGGGCGAAAGCGCGATGAGCATCCGGGGCATCCCGCTGCGGCAGATCCGCGTGACGGACAGATTCTGGGCGCCTCGTCAGCGGCTGATCACCGACGTCACCATCCCGTATATGGAGAAGATCCTCCTGGATGAGGCGCCTGAGGCGGGTGAATCCCACGCGGTCCGCAATTTCCGCATGGCGGCGGGTGAGGAAAGCGGTGACTTTCGCGGCATGGTCTTTCAGGACAGCGACGTGGCGAAATGGCTGGAAGCCGTGGCGTATTCGCTGGCCTTGAAGCCGGATGAGGGCCTGTCCCGCCGGGTGGACGAAATGGTGGCTCTGATCGCGCGCTGCCAGTGGGACGACGGTTACCTGAATACGTATTTTACTGTCCGGGAGCCGGAAAACCGCTGGAAAAACCTGCTGGAATGCCATGAACTGTACTGCGCCGGACACCTGCTGGAGGCGGGTGCCGCCCTCCACAGCGCTGCAGGAAAGGATGAATTGCTGGCTGTCTGTGTCCGCCTGGCGGATCATATCTGCAGCAGGTTTGAGTGCGAGGAGGGCATTCCGGGCCATCAGGAAATCGAAATCGGTCTGCTCAGACTGTACCGTGCCACAGGAAATCCCCGTTATCGGGATATGGCGGTGCGTTTTCTGGATTTGCGGGGACAGGATCCGTCCTGGTTCCTTCGCCATACGCCCGCCCATCCCGGCGTGCATTACGGCGGGTATGACATCCTGCCGCGGGATACGGCTTATAACCAGACGGACCTGCCGGTCCGCCGGCAGCACGCGGCCCGCGGTCACGCCGTACGGCAACTGTACATGCTCACCGCGATGGCGGACGCGGCTTCGGAAACCGGGGACGAAGCCCTGCGCGCGGCGTGCGGGCGCGTGTTCGAAAACATCACGCAGCGCCAGATGTACGTCACCGGCGCGGTTGGAGCGTCCGCTTTCCATGAGGCGTTCACTGTGGATTACGACTTGCCGGCAGACCGCTGCTACGGGGAAACCTGCGCCTCGGTGGCGATGGTGTTTTTCGCGCATCAGATGCTCGCCGGCCGCGCGGACGGCCGATATGCCGATCTGATGGAGCTGGAGCTGTACAACGGCGCCCTGGCGGGGATGCAGCTGGACGGCAGACGCTTCTTTTATGTAAATCCGCTGGCGGTGGATACCTCGGTGTCCGGAGCGGTTCCGGGGTATGAGCACGCGCTGCCCCAGCGCCCCGCGTGGCATGCCTGCGCCTGCTGTCCGCCCAACCTGACCCGCCTGATCGCCTCCCTGGGCCAATACCTGTGGAGTGAAGACGCGGACACGGTTTACAGCCATCTCTTCATCGGCAGTGAAGCGCACACCGCCCATGGCCGCGTATCGCTTGAAACAGGCTATCCATGGCGGGGAGAAGCCCGTTATACCGTGCTGGACGGCGGACGGTTCTGCCTGGCGGTACACATTCCGGGATATGTGACGGGCTTTGCGCTGGCGCTGAACGGGCAGCCTGCGGAGCACACGCTGCGGCAGGGCTATTGCCGCGTTGAACGCGACTGGCAGCCGGGGGATACTTTGACGCTGGCTTTTGAGCTGCCGGTGCGCAGGCTGTACGCCGATCCGCGGGTGCGCGACTGCGCCGGCAAGGTGGCTCTGGCGCGGGGGCCGGTCGTCTACTGCCTGGAGGCCGCCGACCAGGAGGCGCCGGTCTTTTCGCTGTCATTGCCGCGGGACGCCGCAATCACTCCCGGCGGTTCAGTGCCCGGCCTGCCTGGCGGCATCGTCTGCCTGCGGGCGCAAGGAAAAATGGCCCGCGGTGCGGGCCGTCTATACAGTGAAACACGGCCGGAGATCCGGCCCTGCCAGATCACTGCTATACCTTATTTTGCCTGGGCCAACCGTGAAAAAGGCGATATGACGGTGTGGATCAGGGAATCATAGCGTCTGATATCTGCTGAAATCGACAGGGAGACTTATTCAATCTGCATTATTTTCCCACCGTCGCCGCGATCACGGCTTTGATGGTGTGCATCCGGTTTTCGGCCTCGTCGAAGACGATGGACTGAGGTCCTTCGAAGACCTCGTCCGTCACTTCCATGGCGGTGAGGCCGTATTTTTCGTGGATCTCGCGCCCGATCTCCGTGTTCAGGTCGTGGAAGGCGGGCAGGCAGTGCATGAAGCGGCACTGGGGCCCTGCCAGCGCCATCAGCGCCGCGTCGATCTGGTACGGCCGCAGGGCGGTGATGCGCTCCTGCCAGACCGCGTCCGGCTCGCCCATGGATACCCACACGTCCGTATACAGCACGTCCGCGCCGCGCACGGCCTCCGCCGGGTCCTCGGAGAAGTTCAACTCCGCGCCGGTTTCCGCCGCGACGGCGGTGCACTGGGCGCGCAGGGCCTCGTCGGGCCAGTAGGCTTTCGGGGCGCAGGCGGTGAAGCGCAGGCCCATCTTCGCGCAGCCCACCATCAGGCTGTTGCCCATGTTGTACCGTGCGTCGCCCAGGTATACCAGCTTGCGGCCCTTCAGGCTGCCGAAGTGCTCCCGGACGGTCAGCAGGTCGGCCAGCACCTGGGTGGGGTGGTATTCGTTGGTCAGGCCGTTCAGCACCGGCACGCCGGCGTATTGCGCCAATGCTTCCACGATCTCCTGGCCGTAGCCGCGGTACTCGATGGCGTCGTACATGCGCCCCAGCACCCGCGCGGTGTCGGCGATGGACTCCTTTTTGCCCATCTGGGAGCTTTTGGGATCGAGATATGTGACGCCGAGCCCCAGATCGAAGCCCGCCACCTCAAAGGCGCAGCGCGTGCGCGTGGACGTCTTTTCAAACAAGAGGACGATGTTCTTGCCGCG
>JBGUIY010000015.1:0-2041 GCA_045113475.1 Christensenellales bacterium
GCACGGATGATGGTCAGACTGCCGAAGGGCAGGTCCAGGGTGCGTTCCAGCAGGTAGCGCATGGCGGCCAGCAGCTGCGCCTCGTCCGCATACCGGGGCGGCACGGGTTTGCGGTCATTGGCGTTGTCCAGCGCCAGAGCGAGGATGCGGCGGTACATGCCGGTGTAAATGTCCCAGGCCAGCTCCGGCAGCGCGTCCAGCGGCAGATATGCCTGCCCCTCCGCGGCGAGGGTCTCCAGCAGTCCCGCAAAAAGGCCGAAAAAGGCGTTTTTCTGCGCGGCCAGCATGGCGGAAATCACCTGATCCCCTTCCGGGGTGCGGTAGAGTTGCAGGAGCAGGGCGCACATCTGCGTTTCCTCGGGGTTCGCGGGCAGCGCGTGGTACAGGAGCAGGTCCAGCTTTTCCAGCGCGGACATGTCATCCTTCAAGGCGGAACGGTAGCGCTCCGCAGCTTCCAGCTGGTGCTGCTTGCACAGCTCGGTCAGCACCTCCAGCTTGCTTTCAAAATGATGGTAGAAGCTGCCTTTGCTGACATGCTGGGTGTCCAGGATGTCGTTGACGCTGGTGGCCGCGTAGCCGCGGCTGAAAAAAAGCTCCTTCGCCGCCTTGAGCAGGCTGGCCTTGCGTTCATCGCCTTTGCGCATGATGATCTCCTTCTGTCGCTGTGGTATGTTCACATATAAACGAAACGGTTCTACGGCCCCTTCTCCAGCAGCCGGCTGACCGGCGGGTAGACGGCGGTGCAGACGATATCCGAGCCGTAGACCCTGCCGTTGACTTTCCTGAGCAGCAGGGTATTCACCCGGGCACCGTCCCGGGCTTCCCGGCGGATCAGGGTGGTGCCGCTCTCCAGATCGCCGTTCACGCGGTATTCCGGCGCCCCGGCGGGCAGCACTTCCACGACCTCCGCCGACAGCTCGGCGGTTTCGCCCCCCTGGCGCAGGATGCCGTATACCTCCAGGGTCACCGACCCCCGGGAGCCACGGCCGTTGAAAGGCGTGTAATAGCACAGCAGGCACAGGGGCGTCCGGGCCGTATTCTGCAGCCGCAGGTCGGACGCCTCGTCCAGCTTCGCCTCCAGGCCGCGCTTTGCCGGCTCGGCGCTTTCCAGCGCGGCGCGCTCCACCAGCCGCATCCCGGCACAGAGGCCGGCGCTGAACAGGGCGGACGCGAACCTGTCCGCGTTGGCGGATCCATAGTTTTCCACCTCACCCAGCAGCCCCCGCAGGCTGACGGTCTCCCCGCCGGGAATGATCGCGCCGTTCAGCGCTTCCACCGCCGCACGGACCTGCCCGTCCCCCGCGGGCGTCTCCGTTTCAAAATTGCGCACTTCCAGGCACCCGAAGGTGTTTTTCAGGCGCAGCCGCGTGACCGCGGCGGGCACCAGCCTGAGCGGCGCGTCGATATCCGCGTCGGTTTCCCCCGCGCTCAGCAGGCGGGCGATCTCGCCGATCAACCCCTCCTCGTCCAGCGTCAGGCCGGAAACGTCGTCGCTGAAAGAAAAATCCCGCCTCGAAAAATCCATGGAGATCAGCGCCGCATCCACCGGTTCGCGGTTCACCTGCCTGGCAAGCGCCGCGGCATACCGGGCGATGTCGGCCGTCTCATAGCCGGTCATGCTGGACAGGGCGCTTCCTTCACGGCGTATGCTCTCCCGCAGCCTGGCCCTGGCCGCAAAAGGAGAATCCACCGTCTCCCCCTGGCTCAGCCGCAGCCGGCGGCTCAGGCTCCACGCCTGGTCCAGCACCGCGTCCAGATCGCTGCCCACCGGCAGATCCTGTTCGGTCATCACCGCCGTCTGATCCTGCACGTGGATGCGGTACCGGAAAGCCTGGGTTTCCGCCGCGGCAGGGGAGGAAAGCAGCGCCCGGGCCTTTTCCCGGCTGTACCCGCCCAGCGCCACCCCGTCCACCGTGACGCCCTCCGCGAAGGCGCCGGAACGGTCCACGGCCTGCCGCTGCCTGAAATCCCGGAGCATGTTCAGCCGGCTCACTCCCGCCAGGAGGATGCCCGCCACGGCGGCCAGCGAGACCAGCGTCAG
>JBGUIY010000016.1:0-2899 GCA_045113475.1 Christensenellales bacterium
ATTTCGCCGCCTCCTTCTTCTTGCCCAGATAGGCTTCGATCACGACGGGGTTCGCCTGGATCTCGTCCGCCGTGCCCTTGGCGATGACGCGCCCGAAGTTGAGCACGCAGATGCCCTCGCACACGCCCATGACCAGGCTCATATCGTGCTCGATCAACAGGATGGCGATCTGGAACCGGTCGCGGATCCTGGCGATGTTCTCCATCAGTTCTTCCGTTTCGTGCGGGTTCATGCCCGCCGCCGGCTCATCCAGCAGCAGCAGCTTGGGGTCGGTAGCCAGCGCACGCACGATCTCCAGGCGGCGCTGCACGCCGTAAGGCAGGCTGCCCGCGACTTCGTCCGCCAGGTCCTGCATACCGAATATATCCAGCAGTTCCATGGCTTTCTCGTGCTGCCGCTTTTCCTGCTTCCAGTAGCGCGGCAGGCGCAGGATGCCGCTGAACATGTCATACTTGATCCGGTTGTGCAGGCCGATGCGCACGTTCTCCTCCACCGTCATCTTGTCGAAGAGGCGGATATTCTGGAAGGTGCGGGCGATGCCCAGCTTGCTGGCCTGCACGATGCTCAGGCCGTGCAGGTCCTGCCCGTTGATCAGCACCGCTCCGGTGGTGGGCTCATAGACCTTGGTGAGCAGGTTGAATACCGTGGTCTTGCCCGCGCCATTGGGGCCGATGAGGCCGGCGATCTCCGTTTTGCCGATGGTCAGGTTAAAATCGTCCACGGCCTTGAGGCCGCCGAATTCGATGCCCAGGTGGCGCGTTTCGAGCACGGGGATTGCGTCGACATCGCGCTCCGGCACGATGGAATTGGTCGGCACCGGCACCATTTTCGTCGTGGAATGCTTCTTATTCGTCTGGCCGCTCACTGCGCCGCACCTCCTTTTTCGGTCCCGCGCTGGAACATCCGGCGGAAGAGGTTGCCCAGGCGCGTCAGCAAAGCGCGGATGGTGGGGTTGTTCGTCGCGATCATGACCAGGATCAGCACGATGGCGTAGACCAGCATGCGATAGTCTGCAAAGGCGCGGAGCATTTCAGGCAGTACGGTGAGCAGCGTAGCGGAAATGATGCTGCCCAGCACGTTGCCGAGGCCGCCCAGCACCACGAACACCAGTACGTTGATGCTCTGGTTGAAGGTGAACTGCGTGGGCACGACCGTGGAGGAGTTCAGGCCGTACAGCGCTCCGGCCATGCCTGCCAGCACAGCGGCGGTGACGAAAGCCATCATCTTGTACTTGGTCACGTTCACGCCCATGGACTCGGCGGCGATGCGGTTGTCCCGGCAGGCCTTGATGGCCCGGCCGGCACGGGAATTGACCAGGTTCAGCACCACGACCAGAGTGATCAGGATCAGCACGAAGCCCACGGTGAAGGTGGAAATGGGCTTGATCTTCACCGCGCCCTTGGCCCCGTCCACCAGCATGGTCACGCCCCCGGGCAGTTCCTTGTTCAGGAACGAGAAGTACAGCTTGTCGTTGGCCGTGCCGATGTACAGCACGTTGACCAGGTTGCGGATGATCTCGCCAAACGCCAGGGTCACGATGGCCAGGTAGTCGCCCCGCAGACGCAGCACCGGAATGCCGATCAGCGTGCCCGCGATCCCCGCCATGATGCCCCCCGCCGCGATGGCGATCACCAGGCGGAGCGTGGGATCCTGCATGTCAAAGGCGTGCAGCAGCCAGCCGCTGACCACCGCGCCGGTATACGCGCCCACGCTCATAAAGCCCGCGTGGCCCAGGGAAAGCTCGCCGGAAATGCCGATGACCAGGTTCAGGGACACGGCCATCACGATCCAGCAGCAGATCGGCACCAGCTGTCCCTTCAGGGACCGGGTGATGCTCTTGTTGGCGATCATGGACTGGAGCACGATAAAGGCGAGGATGACCAGGGCGAAGGTGACGAAATTGTAAATCAGCCTGTTGCGCTTGCTTCTGCTTATTTTCATGCCGTCACACCTTCTCTCTGACCGGTTTGCCCAGCAGACCGGTGGGCTTCACCAGCAGGACCACGATCAGCACGGCGAACACGATGGCGTCGCCCAGCTCTGTGGAGATGTAGGCCTTGCCGAAAATCTCGATCACGCCCAGCAGTACGCCGCCCAGCATGGCTCCGGGAATGGAGCCGATGCCGCCAAACACAGCCGCCGTGAACGCCTTGATGCCCGGCATGGAGCCGGTGGTAGGCTGCAGGATGGGATAGGAGGAGCAGAGCAGCACGCCCGCGATGGCCGCCAGGGCCGACCCGATGGCGAAGGTCACGGAAATGGTGCGGTTCACGTTGATGCCCATCAGTTCCGCCGCGCCGCGGTCTTCACTGACACAGCGCATGGCCTTGCCCATTTTGGTCTTGGAGGTGAACACGGTAAGGGCCACCATGATCACGATGTTCGCCAGAATGGTAATGATGGTGGCGCTGGAAATGCTCAGCTGCCCGAGGCGCAGAATGGAGCTGTTGATAAACGTCCGGGGAAAGGATTTCGGGTTGGCTCCCCAGATCATCAGCGCCACGTTCTGAAGCAGATAGCTCATGCCGATGGCGGTGATCAGCACCGCCAGACTGGCTGCCTGCCGCAGGGGGCGGTAGGCCAGGCCTTCGATGGTGATGCCCAGCACGGTGCACACCGCCATGGCTACCAGAATGGCCAGCACCGGCGGCAGGCCCCAGTACTGCAGACCGCAGAAGGCAATATACGCGCCAACCATGATCACGTCGCCGTGGGCGAAATTCAGCATCTTGGCAATGCCGTACACCATGGTGTAGCCCAGGGCGATGATGGCGTAAATGCTGCCCAAGCTGAGCCCGTTAATCAGGTTATCAAGGAAAATCATGCTGCTCTCTCCTACGTGTTGATAAAACGAAAAGGCGGGACTTGCCCCATTTTCAGGAGCAAGCCCGCTTTTATG
>JBGUIY010000017.1:0-8358 GCA_045113475.1 Christensenellales bacterium
GAGGTCGCGAGTCCGAGCCTCGTCTACCGCTCCAAGATCCAGCGTGCGGGTGTAGCTCAATGGTAGAGCTCCAGCCTTCCAAGCTGGTCACGTGGGTTCGATTCCCATCACCCGCTCCAGCGAATTCCTCAGATTATGCGCCATTAGCTCAGTTGGTAGAGCACCTGACTCTTAATCAGGGTGTCCCGGGTTCGAGTCCCTGATGGCGCACCAAATGCCCGAAATCGAAAGATTTCGGGCTCTTTGCTTTATTCCTGTGTTTTTCGTATTTTCGGATGAGAGAAGCCCGGAACGGATAGGGCTTGCGCTTGATAAGCTAACGGCAGCTTTAACGGTGTATTGGAGGCGGGAATGGGAAAATCAGCCACTTAGGTTCGGTTCTGAAGAATGGATGAGAAAAAGATTCGGAAGCCTGACTGTCATCGAACCCGTTCATGTATTGCTGAAAAGCGGCCGAATGCAATGGTTCTGGCTTATGCGCTGCGACTGCGGCAAAGAGCTGTTTCTGAAACCGGTGAAAGTTATCAAAGGGCTTGTCAGTTCCTGCGGCTGTATTGGAAAGGAAAACGATCAGGAAATTCAACTGTCTGACGAGTGTTCCCTGAAACTGCACGATATTTGGCTGGAGATGAGGGCAAAGTGCAGACCTGACAAAACGAAACCATCTTCTGAACGGGATACACTTTGCGAAACAAAAGTATGCGAAGAATGGGACAGCTTTGAAAACTTTGCCGAATGGGCATACAATAGCGGTTATCGGGACGGGTACACGATCGAAAGAATAAGCGCCAAAGGGGATTACCGCCCGGAGAACTGCACCTGGATTCCGGAAGTAAAACCGGTGAGAAGAAGAAAGATCCTTTGGGTGGAATTCCGGGGGGAAATCATGTCGCTTGCCGAAGCCTGCGAACGGACACATATGCCCTATGAGGAAGCGCTGGAGAGGATTATAAACAAAAAGTGGAGCGTTCAAAAAGCGCTGACATGTCCCAGAACGGCTTTTCCAAAGGGGAAACTCACATTAAAGGTATAAAGTGTGTAAAAAGAAGAAGTCTCCATCAGGTATTGTTGATAGCGGGAGATATGCCCTGCCACTGATTCATACAGCGATTGCGCGAAAAAATGATTTCTGTTATTTACGGATTAACCGGTGGAGTGATTGAGACTGTACATCATGTTAAAACCCATAAAAACAGCGCTGCCGCATTATGCGGCAGCGCAATTTCATTGGATAGAAATCAGAACATCAGTGCGAAGGTCTGTTCGATGGCGGTGACGTCGAACTCGATGTCGTATTCATTCAGGGCGTTGGCGGCGCCGGAGTAATGCTGGTCGAACTGGCCGGCAGTCTCCTCACTGTATTCCAGCACAGTGACAGCGGCAGTTTTCAGGTGCAGCAGATAGACGGGGCCCTGGCCTTTCACCAGCAGGATGCCGGCGGCGCCTTCCTTGGCCAGGTTCAGGGCATTCTGGCCGTGGGTCAGTTTGATCCAGGCGTTGCCGTTTTCATATTTCCACTCGCTGATGGTGCTCAGGCCCACGGAGCCGTCCGTGTTGACGGACATGATCTGGGCGGTGGTGGTGCCTTCCTTCTGCTGATAGCCTTCGGCCTTGGCTTCGTCGATAGTGGAGAGCAGGGAGCTCTGGGCGACCAGCACGGCTTCCGCCTTGGCGAGATCGTCACCGCTCAGCACCGTCTTGGTGGCGGAAGCGGTCGTATAGACGTCGGCGCCTTCAGCGGCGGCAAGACTGAACAGCATCATCGTAGCGGCAAGCAAAGCAAAAAGTTTCTTCATAAATAAAACCTCCTTATATCCGGGGTTCTGCCCCTTTGACCGGATTATGCCACCAGAGCGGGAAAAATGACAAGCTTGAAGCATCACATTATTTTTCATTTGATTATTGCGTAAATTATGATACAATGCGTATGTAGCACTTATTCCGGCGTACTGAAGGAGTTTTTCCATGATCCGTAAGCTTGTCAGACAAATGCTGACCGCCCAGATTTTTTCGGCGCTGACCGTGTCGGTATGCCTGCTGATCGACAGCGTCATGATCAGCCGTTATCTGGGGGAGGAAGCCACCGCTGCATACGGCCTGGCGAATCCGATCCTGCTGGCAATCGGCGCCATCGGCAGCCTGCTGGCCGCCGGCATCCAGGTGGCTTGCGGCAAATCCCTGGGCCGCGGCTCCCGGGAGGAGACGGACGCGGGATACTCGACGGCCGCTGTCCTGGCCGGAGGGATCTCTGTGCTGTTCATGATCGGCGTGCTGATCTTCCGTTCGCCGTTGGCAGCGATGCTGGGTGCGGGAAACAGCGGCACCCTGTTTGAAGAGACCAGGGATTATCTGGCCGGCTTCAGTATCGGCGCGCCGGGCTCCATGGGGGCGCTGGTACTGGTGCCGTTTATGCAGATGGCGGGGCAGACCGGCCTGCTGATCGCGGCTGTGCTGAGCATGACGCTTGCGGATATCGCGCTGGACCTGCTCAGCGTATTTGTTTTCCACGGCGGCATGTTCGGCATGGGCCTGGCGTCCTCCCTCAGCTATTACCTGGCGCTGGTCGTCGGCGGCATCTATTTCTTCTCAAGGAAGTGCGTGTTCCGCTTCTCGTTGAAGCGGGTCTCCGTCAGGAAAATCATCGAGCTGTTCATGGGCGGCGTGCCGGCCGGCTTCAATATGGCTTCGTCGGTCATCTTCGTGTACCTGATGAACCAGCTGCTGGGTTCCATCGGAGGCAGCCGCGCGGTGGCAGCTTACGTGGTGATCATGAGCATCGGCAACGCAAGTAATTGCATCACTACCGGTATCGGCGGCGTGTCTCTGACGCTTTCGGGTATTTTTTACAATGAGGAAGACCGTACCGGCCTGAAACAGCTGATACGGCTGCTTGCCCGGTACTCTGTCATTCTGGGCCTGGCGGTCGGTGCGCTGCTGCTGGCCTTCGCGCCCGCGCTTGTCGGCCTGTTTATTCCAAGGGGCGGCGAGGCGCGGGAGATCGCCGTTCTCGGTCTGCGCATATTTGCTGCCGGCCTGATCCCCTGCTGCATCAACAACGCGCTGAAGAACGCATACCAGGCGACAGACCGTGTGCTGATGACGGAGATCATTTCCCTGCTGGAAGGAGCTTTTTTCCCGATACTGGGCGCATTCGTCTGCAGCCGTTTTATGGGCGTTACCGGAGCATGGCTGTTCTTCGGCCTGGGCGAGCTGCTGACTCTGGGCGCGATTTCACTCTATATCCGGCTCAGATCCGGCACAGTCCCGTGGCGAGACGGCGCCTGCCTGCTGCTCAGGCCGGATTTCGGCGTGACGGAAGACGACCTGATGGAAGCAGATATCGCGACCATGCAGGAGGTGACAGCGGTTTCCGAGCAGGCGGAGCAGTTCTGCCTCAGGCACGGGGAGAACGCAAAGATCAGTACCCATATCGCCCTGTGTATAGAGGAAATGGCCAGCAACACCATTCAGCACGGATTTGCGCAGGATCACAGGCCGCATCACCTGTCGGTGCGCGTGCTGCATAAGGAAAGCGAATGGGTGATCCGCTTCCGGGACGACTGCAGCGCATTCGATCCCGTACAGTATGTGCCGGACGCCGGGAAGGATGCCCTGGGGCTGCGGCTGGTGCTGGCGCTGGCGAAGGATGCCAATTATACCTATTCGATGAGCCTCAACAACCTGACGCTGAAGCTGCCTGCCGCTCTGAACAACCCCGAAAGCGAGAAAGAGCAAAATTTCCGGGAAAAGTGAGGAAAAACAACAGAAAAACTGTTTACAAACGTTTTCGGATATGTTATAATAATCCTTGTGGTTTTTGAACCGTTCGCTTGGTTTTGCGGTCCTCCGCCGAATGCTCAGTGAACGGCGATTGCCAGAAATAAAAGGAGGTTCATTTATTATGGACAAGGCTCTCAAAGCGGAAATCATCAACACCTATGCCCGTCACGAAGGGGACACCGGTTCTCCCGAAGTTCAGGTCGCGATCCTGACCGAACGCATCAACCACCTGAACGAGCACCTGAAGCTCAACAAAAAGGACCACCACAGCCGCCGTGGTCTGCTGCTGATGGTAGGTCAGCGCCGCGGACTGCTGGAGTACCTGAAGAAAACCGACATCGAGCGCTATCGTACCCTGATCGCTCAGCTGAACCTGCGTAAGTAAGGATGAGAAAATAGGCTGCCGTTTATACGGTAGCCTGTTATTGGTTGTATCCGGGATTCTATACTGATTCTCATCTAAATAAATGTACATATGTGCGATGGATTTTGGGGTATATCAAGGAAGATGTCCGAAAGCGTATCCGACGATACGGTGAGGACGGCTGACGCAGAGATAGCACAAAAGCCGCCCACAGATGTGCATGTTTTAGGTGAGAATTAGTATTAAGGCCGGATAGCCATGAGAAGGTTGAAAGGAAGAAGAATGGATTACAAAGTTTATTCAATGGATTTCGCTGGCAGAAAGCTGACCCTGGAATTCGGCAAGTACGCGCAGCAGGCCGGCGGCTCCGTCGTCGTCCGCTACGGCGAGACGGTGGTGCTCGTCACCGCTACCGCATCCGACACTCCCCGCGAAGGCACGGACTTTTTCCCGTTGAGCGTGGATTTTGAGGAAAAGCAGTATTCCGTGGGCAAGATCCCCGGCGGTTTCATCAAGCGTGAAGGCCGTCCCACCGAAAAGGCGACCCTGACTTGCCGCCTGATCGACCGCCCGCTGCGCCCCCTCTTCAACAAGGGCCTGCGCAACGACGTGCAGGTGGTGGCAACCACCCTGTCCGTCGAGCCTGACAATCCTCCGGAATTCCCGGCAATGATCGGCTCCTCCATCGCGCTGGCGATCAGCAATATCCCCTGGGGCGGCCCCACCGGCGCCGTGATGATCGGCCGTGTGAACGGCGAGCTCGTCATGAATCCGGATGAGAGCCAGCGCGCCGCCAGTGATATGAACGTGACCGTGGCCGGTACCCACGACGCCATCATGATGGTGGAAGCCGGCGCCAACGAAGTCAGCGAAGACGCCATGATGGACGCGATCCTGTACGCGCATCAGGGTATCAAGGAACTGGTGGAGTTCCAGAACAAGATCGTTGCCGAGATCGGCAAACCGAAATCCGATTTCCCCATCATCACCACCGGAGACGATGTGAAGCAGGCCGTACGCGAATACGCCCTGGAAAAGTGCAAGTGGGTCTATGAGACCTATGTGCGCAAGGAGCGCCAGCAGCGCGAAGCCGAAGTCAAGGCCGACGTGGTTGCGCATCTTGCCGAGACCTTCCCCGGCCGTGAAGGCGAGATCGCCGACGCGCTGTACTACCTGAACAAGGAAGTCATGCGCCGGAAGATCCTGGACGAGGGCATCCGCCCCGACGGCCGCAAGGTCGAAGAAGTCCGCCCCATCTGGTGCGAAGTGGGCGTCCTGCCCCGCACTCACGGCAGCGCGGTGTTCACCCGCGGCGAGACCCAGGCCCTGACCGTGACCACCCTGGGTTCCATCAGCGAAGCGCAGCAGCTGGACGGCCTGGTAGGCGAGACCAGCAAGCGCTATATCCACCACTACAACATGCCTTCCTTCGCGACCGGTGAAGCGGGCCGTTCCCGTTCCGCCAACCGCCGCGAGATCGGCCACGGCGCCCTGGCAGAGCGCGCTCTGCTGCCTGTGATCCCGACTGAAGAAGAATTCCCGTATGCCCTGCGTCTCGTCAGCGAGATCCTGAGCAGCAACGGTTCCTCCTCCATGGCCAGCGTCTGCGGCAGCACCCTGTCCCTGATGGACGCGGGCGTGCCGATCCACGCGCCGGTCGCCGGCGTGGCGATGGGCCTGATCCAGGACGCCGAAACCGGCAAGATCGCCATCCTCACCGACATTCAGGGCCTGGAAGACTTCCTGGGCGATATGGACTTCAAGGTGGCCGGTACCATGAACGGTATCACCGCCATCCAGATGGACATCAAGATCAAGGGTATCAACCGCGAGATCCTGTCCGCGGCGCTGGGCCAGGCCCTGCGCGGCCGCCTGCACATCCTGGGCATTATGCTGGACACCCTGCCGCGTCCGCGCGAGCAGCTGAGCCAGTACGCGCCCAAGATCATCCAGTTCACCATCAATCCGGAGAAGATCAGCGAGGTCATCGGCCCGCGCGGTAAGATGATCAACAAGATCATCGACGATACCGGCGTCAAGATCGACATCGAGGACGACGGCCGCGTGTTCATCTCTACCCCCGACCAGGCTGCCGCCGACAAGGCGCGGCACATCATCGAGGGCATCGCCAAGGACATTGAGGTCGGCGACGTGTTCACCGGCAAGGTAGTCCGCATCATGAACTTCGGCGCCTTCCTGGAGCTGGTTCCCGGCAAGGACGGCATGCTTCACATTTCCAAGCTGGCCAACCACCGCGTGGAAAAGGTCGAGGATGTGCTCTCCATCGGCGACGAGCTCGAGGTCAAGGTCAGCGAGATCGACTCCCAGGGCCGCATCAACCTGATCCGCAACGATATGGTGTATGGGCGCCAGCCCCAGCAGCGTTCCAGCGAACGCGGCGAGCGCACCCGCCCGCCCCGCAGGGATGGCAAATAATATTGAGTCAGTGAATTGATACCGCCGGGGCGAATCGCCCCGGCGGTTTTATGCGTGCAAAAAGCGCGCCGCCGAAAGGCAGCGCGCTTAGTGATGTTATTATGATGATCAGGCTTTCCCGTTGCAGCCGAGAACGTCCACGATCTTGTGACGGACCATGTCGCGCAGGGCGGTGCGGGCGTCGGTCAGGTACTGGCGCGGATCGAAGTGATCCGGATGCTCGACCATGTGCTTGCGGATCATGGCGGTGAAGGCCAGGCGCAGGTCGCTGTCGATGTTGATCTTGCAGACGGCCATGGAAGCGGCCTTGCGGAGCTGCTCTTCCGGAATGCCGACGGCGTCGGGCATCTTTCCGCCATATTCGTTGATGATCTTCACGAATTCCTGGGGCACGGAGGACGCGCCGTGGAGCACGATGGGGAAGCCGGGCAGGCGCTTGGAAACCTCTTCCAGAACGTCGAAGCGCAGGGGCGGGGGAACCAGGATGCCGTCCGCGTTGCGGGTGCACTGGGCGGGGGTGAACTTGTAAGCGCCGTGGCTGGTGCCGATGGCGATGGCGAGGGAGTCGCAGCCGGTGCGGGTGACGAACTCTTCGACTTCTTCGGGACGGGTGTAGGAGGAATCCTCGGCGGAAACCTTGACTTCGTCCTCGACACCGGCCAGGGTGCCCAGCTCGGCTTCGACGACCACGCCGTGATCGTGGGCGTATTCCACTACGCGGCGGGTTTCCTTGATGTTTTCTTCAAAGGGCAGGCCGCTCTTGTCGATCATGACGGAGGTAAAGCCGCCGTCGATGCAGCTCTTGCAGGTCTCGAAATCCGGGCCGTGGTCCAGATGCAGGACGATGGGCAGGTCCGTTTCCTTGACGGCCGCTTCGACCATCTTGATCAGATAGGTATGATTGGCGTACTTGCGGGCGCCTTTGGACACCTGCAGGATGACGGGGGCCTTTTCCATGGAGCACGCTTCGGTGATGCCCTGCACGATTTCCATGTTGTTGACGTTGAACGCGCCGATGGCGTAGCCGCCTTCATACGCTTTCTTGAACATTTCTTTTGATGTTACCAGCGCCATTATGAATATCCTCCCTTTAAAGAATCATTTGGAGCACCGTTGACTGGTGTTGACAGGATTATAGCATTTTCAGCGAGCGTACGTCAAGGTGTTTCCAACGTATGCATGGCATGGCGGCTCAATCTTTTGCCGGTCAAAGGCTTTTTCACTTCGCCGCGGATCCGCATGCGCAAATTGATAACAAATCGTAACAATTTAGGCGGAAACATATCTTTTCAAGCGCTGTGAAATCTGATATAATATACGCGACACAAAAAGTGTCGGATATAATAAAGGAGGAGATTCCCATGAAAAAGCTTGTATCCCTGATGCTGGCCCTCGTGATGGTTCTCTCTGTGGCCGCTTTTGCCTCTGCTGAGGACGTCAAAGTCGCGATGATCACCGACTACGGCGATATCACTGACCAGTCCTTCAACCAGACCACCTATGAAGCTGCCAAAGCCTGGTCCGAGGCCAACAGCGTCGAATTCAAGTATTACAAGCCCGCTTCCGACTCCGATGAAGACCGCATCACCTCCATCGAGAAGGCGATCAACGACGGCTTCAACACCATCATCATGCCTGGCTATGCCTTCGGTCCTGCCATCCAGGCCGTCGCTCCCGAGTATTCTGATGTGAACTTCATCGCTCTGGACGTGAGCGAAGGCGACA
Organism: Christensenellales bacterium; assembly: GCA_045113475.1. GTDB lineage: Bacteria > Bacillota > Clostridia > Christensenellales > Aristaeellaceae > UBA4246. The sequence goes on from JBGUIY010000017.1 coordinate 8,306, forward strand.
TCGGCGATCTGGCTGCCGCTGTTCCCGCCAACCTGTACTGCGCTGTTTATCAG
>JBGUIY010000018.1:0-13989 GCA_045113475.1 Christensenellales bacterium
CGGGGGATATGTTCCTCTTCCGCATAAAACTGCTCCCTTCTGAGGTACAGTTTTTCTTTTTCTGTATCCTCAAAAGGGAGCATATCACATTCGGCAGAACAGCCCTCATTATGCAGAGTGGGACGATCGCTGTCGGTTGGAACCAGCAGTGCAATGACAACATCAGCATCGCTGCAATTACAAAGGCCACGTAGCGGCGGCGCCTGCGCCGCCATCAGCATGGAAATATGACGAGCATGGCCAATGAATTCATTATGGAAGGCAGAATCCTGATTCCCGAGTTTGGGTTGTGGCGCCGCAGGCGGCGCCGCTACATATGCCCGTCTGATAAACAGGGCATCCCGGGATTGTTTAAGAAGCGAAATATTACATCCGGGTTTTCACCCTGCCGCCGCAGGCGTGACGGATAATGGCATCGACTTCCTTGCGCAGCAGCTTCTTGTCTGAATCGGCATTACTTCCCCGCCCGCGCTTTGCCCAGGTAGGCTTCCTTCACCTGCGGGTTGTCCAGCAGCTCCCTGCCGGTGCCGTGCATGGTGATGGAGCCGGTCTCCAGCACGTAGGCGGAATCGGCGATGCGCAGGGCGGCGTTGGCGTTCTGCTCCACCAGCAGGATGGTGATGCCCTCGTCGTGCAGGGTCTGGATGATCTTGAAGATGTCGCGGATGACCAGCGGCGCCAGGCCCAGGGAGGGCTCGTCCATCATCATCAGCTTGGGGCGCATCATCATGGCGCGGCCCACGGCCAGCATCTGCTGCTCGCCGCCGGAGAGGGTGCCGGCCATCTGCCAGGAGCGCTCCTTCAGGCGCGGGAACAGCTGGTATACGTGCTCGATGTCGGGGGTCAGGTCGTCCTTGCGCAGATATGCGCCGACCTTCAGGTTTTCCAGCACCGTCAGGTTGGGGAAGACCCTGCGGCCTTCCGGCACCATGCCGATGCCTTCGGACACGATCTTCTGCGGGCTCTGGCCGCTGATGACCTGGCCGTCGTAGGTGATGGTGCCTTCCCGGATGGGCACCAGGCCGGAGATCGCGCGCAGCGTGGTGGACTTGCCCGCGCCGTTGGCGCCGATCAGGGTCACGATCTCGCCCTTTTCCACGTTCAGGGAGATCCCCTTGATGGCCTCGATGCCGCCGTAGCTGACCTTCAGATCCTTGATATACAGCAGGCTCATTCGTCATTCCCTCCCAGATAGGCGTCGATGACCGCCTGGTTGTTCTGGATCTCCGCGGGGGTGCCCTCGGCGATCTGTTTGCCGAACTCGATCACGTAGATCCGGTCAGAGATGCCCATGACCAGGTCCATGTGGTGCTCGATGACGAACACGGTCAGGTTGAAATCGTCCTTGATCTTTTTGATGAACTCGCCCAGATCCAGCGTTTCCTGCGGGTTCATGCCCGCGGCGGGCTCGTCCAGCAGCAGCAGGGTCGGCTCCGTGGCCAGCGCGCGGGCAATCTCCAGCCGGCGCTGCTTGCCGTAGGGGAGGGAGGTGGCCTTTTCCCCGGCCACGTCGTCCAGGCCCACGATGCGCAGCAGCTCCATGGCCTTTTCGCGGTTGCGCTTCTCTTCTTTGTAGTTGAGGCCGAAGGCGGCCGTGAAGATATTGCTGGTGCGGCGCAGGTGCGTGGCGATCAGCACGTTCTCGAAGGCCGTCTGGCTCTTGAACAGGCGGATGTTCTGGAAGGTGCGGGCGATGCCCATCCTGGTGATCCGGTCCGGGGTCATGGCGATGTGTACGTCCGCGAATTTCTCCGGGTCGCTGCCCGCGTACATGCGCTTCATCTTGCCGGTAGGATGGCCGGCGGCGATGACCTTGTCGTGGAAATACACCGCGCCGTTGGTGGGCTCGTACACGCCCGTGATGCAGTTGAAGGCCGTGGTCTTGCCCGCGCCGTTGGGGCCGATCAGGGCTACGATCTCGCCCTGGTCGATGCGCATGGACAGGTTGTTGATGGCGACCACGCCGCCGAACTGCATGGTGATGTTTTCCAGCCGCAGCACGTTTTCACTCATTGCTTATCCCTCCCCTTCGCCTTTTTCCGGGGCAGGCGCAGGTTCCACAGCTCCCGGTCGCCCATGATGCCCTTGCGGAAGAACAGCACCATCACCATGATCACGATGGAGAAGACCACCATGCGGAAGCCGGAGCGCAGGAAAGGCACCTGGAAGGAGCCGATGAACATCTCGTTGTCCAGGAAGCGCAGCCACCATTCGCTGCAGGCGATGTACAGGAAGGAGGCGATCACGCTGCCGCTGATGGAGCCCATGCCGCCGATGACCACCATCAGCAGGATGTCGTAGGTCATGGCGGACTTGAAGGAGTTGGCCTGCACCGTGCCCTGGAACATGGCCAGCAGGGCGCCGCCGATGCCGGCGAAGAAGCAGCTGATCACGAAGGCCAGTTCCTTGTGGTGGAACAGGTTGATGCCCATGGCCTCCGCCGCCACCTCGTCGTCACGGATGGCCTTGAAGGCGCGGCCGTAGGTGGAGTTGATGATCAGCATGATCAGCCCGATGCACACCCCGGATACGATGAGCGGGAAGAGCACAGTCGTGCCGAATATCTTGATGTTGGGGCTGCTGAAGGTTGGATAGGTTTTCAGCAGGTTGGAGCCGTTGGTGATGGGCCCCAGGCTGTCCCACTGGACCACCGCGCGGATGATCTCCGCGAAGCCGAGGGTGGCGATGGCCAGGTAGTCGCTCTTCAGGCGCAGCACGGGCAGGCCCACCAGGGCCGCCAGTGCCGCGGCCACCACGCCGGCTAGCACCAGCGCCACCAGCAGCGGCAGCTCGAACTGGATGATGCCGCCGTTGTAATACTGGTATACCGCCGCGTGCCGCTTGAGCGGGATGGTGAACACCGCGTACACGTACGCGCCCACCAGCATGAAGCCCGCCTGGCCCAGGGAAAACAGGCCGGTGAAGCCGTTGAGCAGGTTCATGGACACGGCGATCAGGGCATAGACCGCGCCCTTCTTGATGATGGTGATCAGCATGGAGTTGGTGCCCATCGCTGCTTCAGCCCACCAGGCGCCGAGGTACAGGAGCAGCACCACCGCGAGGCTGACGATCAGGCGGGTTCTGGACATTTTCTTCATCGCGCTCACCTCACACTTTCTCGGCGGTCTTCTCGCCGAACAGGCCGGTGGGTTTGAACAGCAGCACCACGATCAGCAGCGCGAAGGTGAAGGCGTCGGAAAACGCCGTATACCCGGCCGCCTTGATCAGGTTCTCGCAGATACCGATGACCACCGCGCCGATGACCGCGCCGGGGATGGACCCGATGCCGCCGAACACCGCCGCCACGAAGGCCTTGAGGCCCGGCATCGCGCCGACGGTGGGCGTGACGGTGGAATAGTTGGTGAAGTACAGCATGGACCCCACCGCCGCCAGGCCGGAGCCGATCACGAAGGTCATGGAAATGACGGAGTTGATGCGGATGCCCATGAGCTGGCTAATCTCAAAGTCATGGGATACGGCGCGCATGGCCATGCCGATCTTGGTGTAGCGGATCATCGCCACCAGGCCGACCACCAGCGCGACGGTCAGGATGGGGGTCACGATGGTCACGATCTTGGTGGAGGCGGTGAAGATCTGCACGTTGTCGCTCAGCCAGGGCAGCACGGGGTACTGCTTGGCCAGGCCGCCCGTCACGTACCACATCAGGTTCTGCAGCAGGTAGGACGCGCCGATGGCGGAGATCATGACGGACATCCTCGGGGCGGTGCGCAGGGGCTTGTAGGCCACGCGCTCCAGCACGAAGCCAAGGGCCACCGTCATGATGATCACGAGCGGGATGGACAGGGTCATGGGCAGGGTGGCGGTCAGGTACACCATGAAAAAGCCGGCAGCCGTGAAAATATCGCCGTGAGCGAAGTTGATCAGGCGCAGGATGCCGTACACCATGGTGTAGCCGACGGATATCAGCGCGTATTGACCGCCTACGGATATGCCGGCCAGCAGGTAGGGCAGGATTTTGTCAAACATGCGGGGAGCCGCCTTTCTTCAGCGCAGGATAGCTGATGCTGATGAAGAAAAAACCCGCGTTGCTGCCGCGGGTTCGTTTTCCCGAAAGAACACAGGGAATGCCCCCTGCGGGGACATTCCCTGCAAAACGGGCCTTACAGGCCGGCGACAGTCTGGGTCTTCACGAAGTCGAAGGCGCCGGTTTCGGTGTTGGCGTACTTGACGTAAGCCATGTCCTTCACGGCGTCGCCCACGTCGTCGAAGGAGATCGCGCCGGTGACGGCGTTCTCATACACGAGGGCGGGCAGCGCTTCGGCGATGGCGGCGGGGTCGGCGGAGCCGGCAGCCTGGATGGCGGCCAGGGCGACGTTGTAGCCGTCGAAGCCCAGCGCGGATACGGCCGCGACGATGTCGTTGCCGCCGTTGTTGGTCTTCTTGTCGGCGTTGGCGTTCAGCCAGGCCTTGAAGCCGGATACGAATTCCGCGGCGGAAGCGCCTTCGTCGTTCTCATCGAAGAAGGTGGAAACGTACACTTTGATGTTCTTGCCCTTGGCGGCCTCGAGGATAACGGAGGATTCCCAGGTATCGCCGGCCAGCAGCGGGAAGGACACGTTCAGGGACGCGGCCTGGTCGATGATCAGGGAAGCGTAGGTGGTGGCGCAGGGGGCGAACACGCAGTCCGCGCCGGCGTTCACGGCGTTGTTGATGTAAGCGGTGAAATCACTGGTGCCTTCGGGGAAGGTCGCGATCTCGTCGCCGACCACTTCGCCGCCCAGGGCCTTGAAGGCGTCCTTGAAGTAGTGGGCCAGGCCGTTGCCGTAGTCCTCACCCAGCATGCAGAGCACATAGGCCTTCTTGGCGCCCAGGCTGTTGGCGAAGTTCGCCATCACGCTGCCCTGGAAAGGATCCAGGAAGCAGATGCGCCAGTAGTAGTCGCTCAGCAGGGTGACGGAGGGGTTGGTGCAGGAGAGGCCGATGGCCGGGATCTGGGAAGCGTCAAACACGGTGCCGCCCGCCATGGAAGCGCCGGAGCCGTAGGAGCCCAGCACCACGGATACGCCCGCGTTCACCAGCTCCTGGGCCGCGGTGACGGCCTTGCTGGAGTCGGACTGGTTGTCCACGTTGACCAGCTGCACGGTGTATTCCTGGCCGCCGACGGTGACGGTGGGCTGCAGGCTGTGGGCATATTCGATGCCCAGCACTTCCTGCTTGCCGCCCGCGCCGTTGTCACCGGAAGAGGGCTCGAACACGCCGATCTTGATCACGTTGTCCGCCAGAGCGAACGACGGGACCAGCAGCATCACGGCCAAAACCAAAGCGATCATTTTCTTCATTGCATGTCATCTCCGTTTCATGATGATGGGAATCACCGGCAAAACTGTCGTTAATTCCGTAAAATGGATTTCATCATACTTTTTTTTCGCTTTTCTATCAAGCGCTTCGGGCGAAAAATGCAAAAGTTGTACAAAGTGGAAGGAAATACTGTAACAGGCAGTTGATAAAGTTAATGAAACAATAGATTTGACAGATTGCCAGCAGAGGGTTTTTTTGATATAATCCGTTTATCCTAATACTTATTTCCTTTTCCGGAGAGAACCGTAAGGAGAGACAAATGAACATTTTCGTATGCATCAAACAGGTGCCTGTCACCAACAAGGTGCAGGTGGATGAAAAGACGGGCGTGCTGAAGCGCGGCGGGGTTGCAAGCAAAATGAACCCCTACGACCTGTTCGCGCTGGAAACGGCGCTGCGGCTCAGGGCTGAGCACGGCGGCAAGGTGACCGTGGGCACCATGGGCCCGCCCCAGGCCCAGGCCGTGGTGCGCGAGGCCTACATGATGGGCGCGGACGAGGGCTATGTGTTTTCCGACCGCCGGCTGGGCGGCGCGGACGTGCTGGCCACCAGCTACACTTTGAGCCAGGCCATCCAGAGTGTGGGCGACTTTGACCTGATCCTCTGCGGCAAGCAGACCACCGACGGCGACACCGCCCAGGTGGGCCCGGCCATCGCAGAGCACATGGGCATCCCGCACGCCGCCTGGGTCACGAAGCTCACCCTCTCCGGCGACGGCGTGGACGCCGAGCAGCAGCTGCAGGACGTGATCGAGACCGTGCACATGCCCTTCCCCTGCCTGGTCACGGTGGAGCAGGACATCTTCATGCCGCGCCTGCCCTCCCTGAAGATCGCCCGGGAGATCGCCGACAGGCCCATCCACATCCAGGGGCTGGATTCCTTCCTGGACACGGACGAGAGCCATTACGGCCTCTCCGGCAGCCCCACCCAGGTGGAGCGCATCTTCCCGCCGGACAACGACACCACCCATGAAGTCTGGGAGGACGCGGACAGCGCCGGCCGGCTGTATCACCAGCTCAAGAGCTGGAAGTTCGTGTAAAGGGGGCGGCGGATATGGCAAAAATCGCGATTCTGGAACGCAAATGCACCGGCTGCGGGGTCTGCGCGGGCAGCTGCCCCTTCGGCGCCATCGATATGAAGGACGGGAAGCCCGAGCTGAACGCGGCCTGCAAGGTCTGCGGTGTCTGCGTCAGGGCCTGCCCGGAAAAGGCCATCCTGCGGCTTGAAACCAAGACCGCGACGGTGGACAAGAGCCAGTGGCACGACATCCTGGTCTTCGCCGAGGTCAGCGGCGGGCGGCTGCATCCCGTTTCCCTGGAGCTGATCGGCAAGGGCCTGGAGCTGGCGAAAAACGTGAATTACCAGGTCAAGGCCGTGCTGGTGGGCCACGGCGTGAGCGCCTACGCCGAGGAGCTGCGGCACTACGGCGTGTCCGAGGTCGCCGTGTACGACGATCCGGAGCTGGGCTATTTCCGCGCGGACGCCTATGCGGCCTGTGTGGAAGACTACATCAAATATGCGAAGCCCTCCGTGGTGCTGGTGGGCGCGACCTCCCTGGGCCGCTCTCTGGCCCCGCGGCTTTCCACCCGGTTCCATACCGGCCTGACCGCCGACTGCACCAAGCTGGAACTCAGGGAAAACACCGACCTGGTGCAGATCCGCCCGGCCTTCGGCGGCAACATCATGGCGCAGATCATCACCACCAACACCCGGCCTCAGTTCGCCACCGTGCGGTACAAGGTCATGAACGCCCCGGCCCGCAACGGAGAAGCGGCGGGCACGGTGCTGACCCGCAGGCTGCCAAAACGTGTGGCGGAGTGCAAAGCCTCCTGCGTCAGCGTGACGCCCATCCCGCCCAAGAAGAGCATTTCGGACGCCGAGGTGCTGGTGGTGGGCGGCCGCGGCCTGCAGAAGGAAGCGGACCTGGAAATGATCAAAGAGCTGGCATCCCTGCTGGGCGGCGACTGGGCCACCACCCGCCCGCTGGTGGAAAAGGGCTGGAACACCAACGACCGCCAGATCGGCCTGTCCGGGCGCACGGTGCGGCCGCGGCTCATCATCACCTGCGGCGTCAGCGGCGCCATCCAGTTCACCGCCTGCATGAACGCCAGCGACCACATCATCGCCATCAACACCGACCGGAACGCGCCGATTTTCGACGTGGCGCACGTCGCGATCGTGGGCGACCTCTACGAGATCGTCCCGGCGCTCATCAAACAGCTGAAGGAGGGCCGGGCATGAAGACATTCAATCACGTGACGGAAAAGGACCTCGCATACTTCCGTGAACTGCTGCCGGGGCGGGTATTCGCGGGGGAGGACATCTCCTCGGACTACGACCACGACGAAATGACGGAGTACGGGCACTACATGCCGGAAGCTGTCCTGCAGGCGCTGAGCGCCGAGGACGTGTGCGCCGTCCTGAAATACTGCAACGGGCGGCAGATCGCCGTCACCCCCCGCGGCGCGGGCACCGGCCTGTGCGGCGGCTGCGTGGCCATCCACGGCGGCGTGGTGCTCTCCACCGAAAAGATGAAGCGCGTGCTGGAGGTGGATACCCGCAACATGACCGCCACCGTGGAGCCGGGCGTGCTGCTGATGGAGTTCCCCAAGTCCCTGGAGGGCACGGGGCTGTTCTATCCGCCGGATCCGGGCGAGAAGACCGCCACCATGGGCGGCAACGCCATGACCAACGCGGGCGGCATGCGCGCCGTGCGCTACGGCGTGACCCGCGACTATGTGCTGGGCATGCAGGTGGCGCTGGCGGACGGCAGCCTGATCGAGCTGGGCGGCAAGACCGTCAAGACCTCCTCGGGCTACAGCCTGATCGACCTGATGATCGGCTCCGAGGGCACCCTGGGCTTCCTGACCCGGCTGACGGTGAAGCTGGTACCGGAACCGAAGGTGAACCTCTCCCTGCTGATGCCCTTCGACGACCTGGACGCCTGCATCGGCGCGGTGCCGAAGGTGCTGGCCTGCGGCTGCGACCCCACCGCGGTGGAGTTCATGGAGCGCGAGGTCATCTCCTGCGCGGAGACCTACCTGGGCAAGCAGTTTCCGGATACCAGCGCCAATGCCTACCTGCTGGTGCGCCTGGACGGCTCCAGTCAGGACGCCCTGAAGCCCGCCATCGACACCCTGACCGACCTGGCCCTGTCCCTGGGCGCCAAAGACGTGCTGCTGGCGGATACGGACGAGCGCAAGGAGAGCATCTGGAACGCCCGCGGCGCCTTCCTGGAGGCCATCAAGGGCTCCACCAGCACCATGGACGAATGCGATGTGGTGGTCCCGCGGGACGTGATCCCGGCGTTCGTGCACCGCATGGTGGAGATCGGGCGCGAGGAGGAGGTGCGCATCCGCTCCTTCGGCCACGCGGGCGACGGCAACCTGCATATCTATGTCTGCCGGGACGACCTGCCCGAGGACGCCTGGAAGCGGAAGGTTTCCGCGGTCATGCAGAAGCTGTATGACACCGCCCGTTCCCTGCGCGGCGAAGTCAGCGGCGAGCACGGCATCGGCCACGCCAAGAAGGCCTTCCTGCAGGAGAGCGTCGGCGACCGCCAGATCGCCCTGATGCGGGGCATCAAGCAGGTCTTCGATCCCAACGGCATCCTGAACCCGGGGAAAGTCGTGGAATAAAACTGCAGGCCGCCTGAGTCCCGCCCTGGGATTCAGGGGCTTTCGGAGGGCGGGGCGGCATCGGCGGCTTCCCGGTTTCCTGCCACCGTTTTGCACGATTCGGGGCTCCTGAAATTGCTTGACACAGTAGTGTCAGGTGTTATAATCAAATATGTCGAACTGTTCGGATCGGCCGCGGCAGAGCGGCCGGTCTTTTTGGTGGCAAAGGGGGACAGGCGTTTGAGAAAACTGTTTCACTATGCGGGCAGGTACAGGATCTATCTGTTCCTGGCCCCGGTCCTGATCATCGGCGAGGTGGTGATGGAAACCTTCATCCCGCAGCTGATCGCTCAGCTGATCAATATGATCTCCAAGGCGGATGAAACGGCCATCGACATGGCCGAGCTGCTGAAACTGGGCGGGCTGATGGTGCTGATGGCTTTCCTGTCCCTGGGCTTCGGCGCGGGATCGGCCAGGGCCGCGTCCATCGGCGCGATGGGCTTCTCCCGCAACCTGCGCCACGCGCTGTTTGAAAAGGTGCAGCATTTTTCCTTCCGGAATATCGATAAATTCAGCACCGCCTCGCTGGTCACGCGCCTGACCACGGACGTGAACCAGACGCAGAACACGCTGATGATGCTGGTGCGCATGGCCTTCCGCTCCCCGGTGATGTTCGTGATGGCCTTCTATTGGGCCTGGCGGCTGAACCCGAGCCTGATCACCATCCTGCTGGTGGCGGTGCCCGTCCTGTTCATCGGCCTGGCGACCATCACGCGCCTGGCTTACCCGCGCTTCCGGGTGCTGATGACCAAGTACGACAGCATGAACGGCGCCGTGCAGGAAAACCTGACGGGCATCCGTGTGGTCAAGGCCTTCGTGCGCGAAACCTTCGAAAAGAGCAAGTTCGCCAGGTCCGCTGACGCCCTGATGGACGCCCAGCGCCGGGCGGAAAAGATCGTCATCCTCAACGCGCCGCTCATGCAGATCCTGATGAACGGCTGCGTGGTGGCCGTGCTGTGGTTCGGCGGCCGGCAGATCGCCGGCGGCACCATGGAGCTGGGCGACCTGACGGCTTTCATCACCTATATCACCCAGATCCTCATGAGCCTGATGATCCTCTCCTTCCTGTTCGTGTCCTTCGTGATGTCCCGGGCCTCCGTGACCCGTATCCGCGAGGTGCTGGACGAGGTGCCGGATATCGAGTCCCCCGAAAACGCCAGGACCGAGGTGGCGGACGGCAGCATCGTCTTCGAGCATGTGGATTTCAGCTATACCGGCACCGAGGAACGCGCCGTGCTGAAGGATATCAGCGTGTCCATCCGCTCCGGCGAGACCATCGGTCTGATCGGCGCCACCGGTTCGGGCAAATCCTCCTTCATTTCCTTGATCCCGCGCCTGTATGACGTGACCTCCGGACGTGTGCTGGTGGGCGGCGCGGACGTGCGTGAGTACGACACGGCCGTCCTGCGCGACGCCGTGGCCGTGGTGCTGCAGAAGAACGTGCTTTTCTCCGGCTCCATTACCGACAACCTGCGCTGGGGCAACGAGAACGCCACCGAGGCGGAGATCACCGCCGCCTGCCAGGTGGCGCAGGCGGACGAGTTCGTGCGCTCCTTCCCCAAGGGTTATGATACCGACCTGGGCCAGGGCGGCGTGAACGTGTCCGGCGGCCAGAAGCAGCGCCTGTGCATCGCCCGCGCGCTGCTGAAATCCCCCAAGGTCATGATCCTGGACGACGCCACCAGCGCCGTGGATACCGCCACCGACGCCCGCATCCGCGAGGCCCTGCGCACCCAGATGCCCGAAACCACCAAGATCATCATTGCCCAGCGCATCAGCTCCGTCAGGGACGCCGACCGCATCATCGTGCTGGACGAGGGCCGCATCACCGACGTGGGCACCCATGAGGAGCTCATGCAGCGCTCGGAGATTTACCGCGACGTCTACCAGTCGCAGCAGAAGGGAGGCGACGACTGATGCCGCCAGGACGCAGTATGAAACCGGTCGTCAAACCCAAGGACCTGAAGGGCACCATCCGGCGCATGTTCTCCTATGTGGGCAGGGATAAGAGCAAGCTGGCCGCGGTCTTCGTCTGCATCGCCGTCAGCGCGGTCATTTCCGCTGTCGGCACCTATATGCTCAAGGACATCATCGACGGCTACATCCGCCCGCTGATCGGGCTGGAAAACCCGGATTTCGGCGGTCTGCTGTACATCCTGGCGATACTGGCGCTCATGTACCTGGTCAGCGCCGCGGCCACCTTTATCAACAACCGCCTGACCATGAAGATCTCCACCGGCACCATGAACCGCATCCGCAAGGAGCTCTTCGACCACATGCAGTCCCTGCCGCTGCAGTTCTTTGATACCCACACCCACGGCGAGCTCATGAGCCGCTTCACCAACGACACGGATACCCTGCGCGAATTCCTGTCCCAGAGTCTGCCGCAGACGGTGTCCAGCGTCATCACCCTGACCTCCACCCTGGTGGGCATGCTGCGGCTTTCCTGGCTGCTCACCATCATCCTGCTGGCCCTGCTGCCCGTCAACCTGGTGGTCATCAAGGCCATCGGCAAGCGCTCCGGCCGCTATTTCGCGGCCCAGCAGAAGGCTGTTGGCGAGGTCAACGGCTACATCGAGGAGATGATGGCCGGCCAGCGCGTGGTGAAAGTCTTCAACCACGAGCAGAAGGCGCAGGAGGAGTTCGACCAGCGCAACGAGCGCCTGCGGGAGGCCGGCACCGCCGCGAACACCCTGGCCAGCATCCTGATGCCCGTCATGGCGAACCTGGGCAATATCCAGTACGTGGTCATCGCCATCATCGGCGCGGCGCTGCTCACGCATTCCTCGCTGATCGCCTCCGTGGGCTCGCTGGTGGCCTTCATGCAGTTCGCCCGCAACTTCTCCATGCCCATCACCCAGCTTTCCCAGCAGTTCAACACCATCCTGCTGGCCATGGCCGGCGCTGAGCGCGTGTTCGAGATCATGGACCTGCCGCCCGAGGCCGACGAGGGCTACGTGCAGCTGGTCAATGCCAAACGCACGGCGGACGGCGGCCTGACCGAAAGCGAAACGCGCACCGGCCTCTGGGCCTGGAAGCACCCCCACAGCGCGGATGGCAGCGTCACCTATACGGAGCTGAAGGGCGACGTGGTCATGGAGGACGTGACCTTCGGCTACGTGCCTGAAAAGACGGTACTGCACAACATCTCCCTGTACGCGCGGCCCGGCGAGAAGATCGCCTTCGTCGGCTCCACCGGCGCGGGCAAGACCACCATCACCAACCTGATCAACCGCTTTTACGAGATCCAGGGCGGCAAGATCCGCTACGACGGCATCAACATCGGCAAGATCAAAAAGGACGACCTCAGGCGTTCCCTGGGCATGGTGCTGCAGGATACGCACCTGTTCACCGGCACCGTGCGGGACAATATCCGCTACGGCAAGCTGGACGCCACGGACGAGGAGATCGAGCGCGCCGCGAAGATCGCCAACGCGGACTTCTTTATCCGCCACCTGCCGGACGGCTACGACACCATGCTGACCAACGACGGCGCGAACCTTTCCCAGGGCCAGCGTCAGCTGCTGGCCATCGCCCGGGCAGCCGTCGCGGACCCGCCCGTGCTGATCCTGGACGAGGCCACCAGCAGCATCGACACCCGCACCGAGGCGCTGATCGAAAAGGGCATGGACGGCCTGATGAAGGGCCGCACCGTCTTCGTCATCGCGCACCGCCTCTCCACCGTCCGCAACTCCCAGGCCATCATGGTGCTGGAAAACGGGCGTATCATCGAGCGCGGCGACCACGAAGCGCTGATCGCGCAGAAGGGGCGGTACTATCAGCTGTACACGGGCATGTTTGAACTGTCGTGACGCGCCGAGCCATCCGGAACCGGATTTGCGACTGCAGCGGAGGTGTTCGTTTTGACCGATCTCACATTCAGCGAAATATTGGACATGCAGCGGACCCTGCAGGATCAGTACAGGCACAAATGGGAGCCCGTCACGCCGGACACCGGGAAAAACAAGCTGCTCTGGATGGTCGGTGAGATCGGCGAAGTGATCGACATCGTAAAGAAGCACGGCGGCCGGGCAGCCTCCGAAGACCCTGAAATGCGGGCCCGTCTCGTGGAAGAGATGGCGGACGTGCTGATGTATTACGGCGACGCCATGCTGTGTTACGGGATCACCGCTGAAGAGCTGAAAAACGCGTACACGGAGAAGTTCCAGAGAAACATGAAACGGTGGTAGGTTTCCGTTTATTCTGAGAACAGTATGAATCGACCGAAAGGAGTTTCGTTTGCGTTACCGCTGCCTGGTGCTGGATCACGACGACACCGTGACCGATTCCACAGCGCACATCCATTATCCGGCTTATCTGGACGCCATGAAGCAGATGCGGCCGGGGGAGTGGATGTCGCTGCACGATTATTTCCGGATGAACTTCGACCCGGGCTTTCTGCCTTACATGACCGATCACCTGCATTTTACGGAGCAGGAAATGGACCGGGAGTATGAGATCTGGCAGTCCTGGGTGCGGCGCATCGTCCCCGACGTCTTTCCGGGTATGGCGGAGGTCATCCGCCGCCAGAAGGCGGAGGGCGGGTACGTGTGTGTCATATCGCATTCCATGGATTTCAACATCCGCCGCGACTACCGTGAAAACGGCCTGCCGGAGCCGGACATCGTATACGGCTGGGAGCAGCCCAACGAACGCCGCAAGCCCAACCCGTGGCCGCTCCTGGAGATCCGGAAGCAGCTTCAGCTGAAACCGGAAGAAATGCTGATGGTGGACGACCTGAAGCCCGGCTACGACATGGCCAGGGCCGCCGGTGTCCCCTTCGCCGCCGCCTGCTGGGCCTACGACGTGCCCGAAATCAAGGCGTTCATGGCGAAGTACAGCAGGCTGTGCTTCGATCAGCCGGAACAATTGGAAAAGTATCTTTTCGGATGAATCGGCAGTTTATCATTCAAGCGGGGGCTGTTGCACAATGTTATGTAACAGCCCTCATCCGACCTCACTTTGTTCGGCCACCTTCCCCCGAAATCGGGGG
>JBGUIY010000019.1:0-13326 GCA_045113475.1 Christensenellales bacterium
AAACCGTCCTCCAGGGGAAAATCAAAGGTCGTCAGGTCGGCCATCCGGCGCTCACGGACGACTTCTGCGGAAGGTTCTGCGGTCTCCGCTTTTTCCGCACAAGTGTTCAGTCCCGCGGAAAGTATGATGGCTGTGAGAACCGAAAGCGTGCGGAGGAATACTGTTATTTTCTGTTTCATTCTGCATCCTCCGCGATCATCCGGGCGCAGCGCAGCCCGTCCACGGCAGCAGACATGATGCCGCCGGCGCAGCCGGCGCCTTCACCGGCCAGCCAGAGCCCCGGCAAAGAGGACATATAACGTTCGTCCCGTCCGTAGCGGATGGGGCAGGAGGAGCGCGTTTCCACGCCTGTGAGCACCGCGTCCGGGGCGTCAAAGCCCCTGAGCCGCTGGCCGAAGATGCGCAGGCCGCATTTCAGGTCTTCCTGGAAGGGTTCGGGCAGCAGGCCGTTCAGGTCCGCGGGCCGCACGGCGGGCAGGTAGGTGGGGCGGACGTCTCCGAAGGCAGTGCTTGGCCGTCCGCTCAGGAAATCGCCCAGCCGCTGGGCCGGGGCCGAGTAATCTTCTCCGCCCAGTAAAAAGGCCTTCCGCTCAAGGCTGCGCTGCAGGTCAAAGCCCGCCAGCAGGCCGGGACCGGGGAAATCCTCGGCACGCACGTCCACCAGCACGGCGCTGTTGGCGTTCTCGCCGTCGCGGCGGAAGGGGCTCATGCCGTTCACGCACACGCCGTCCTTTTCACTGGCTGCAGGAGCGATCACGCCGCCCGGGCACATGCAGAAGGTATAGACGCCGCGCCCGTCCTTCAGATGGGCGTTCAGCTTGTATTCCGCGGCCGGGAGACGGGGATGGCCCGCGAAAGGCCCGTACTGGGCCTCGTTGATAGCTTTTTGAAGATGTTCGATGCGGAAGCCGACGCTGAAGGGCTTCCGGTCGGCGCTGACGCCCGCGGCGATCAGCATTTCGTGGGTATCCCGGGCACTGTGGCCGATGGCGGCGAGAACCTGGGCGGTGGGGAGCACGGTTTCGCCTTCCGGCCCGGTCACGCGCACGCCCCGCAGGCGTCCCTGCTCCACGATCAGTCCAGTCAGGCGCGTTCTGAACAGGACGCGGCCGCCAAGAGCGGTGATCTCCTCACGGATGGCCCGGACGGTGGCCGGCAGGCGGTCGGTGCCGATATGGGGGTGCGCCAGGCGGAGGATATCCTCCGGCGCGCCGTGGACGGCCAGCTCGTAAAGCACGCTCCGGCAGAGGGGATCCTTGATGCCGGTGGTCAGCTTGCCGTCGGAGAACGCGCCGGCGCCGCCCTCGCCGTACTGGATATTGCTTTCCTCGTCCAGCACCCGCTGGTCGGTAAAAGCTTTCACCCGCTGCGCGCGGCCGTCCACGTCGTCGCCGCGTTCGATGACCACGGGACGCAGGCCGGCGCGGGCCAGATACAGGGCCGCGAACAGGCCGGCGGGACCGAGCCCGACCACGACCGGCGGATAAGGGCGCGCCTTCGCCTCCGGCGGCTCCAGAGGCGCTTCCCGCGGCGTCAGGACGGCGGTGCCGGGCTTCAGACGCCTGAGCAGGGCGCCTTCACTGCCCCGCACGGCCACATCCGCCGATACGACAAAGTGGACGTCCCGCTTGTCGCGGGCGTCCACTGAGATTTTAGCCAAGCGGCAGGAGGCGATATCCTCCTGCCGGACTTTGAGCGTTTTAACTGCCTGCTGCCTGAGTTCCGGCTCCTGTCCGTCCAGGCTGAGGCGGAGATTGCTGATCCGGAGCATTTTATTGGATGCTCAGTTCGCCGCCCTTGACGAAGGCGCGCACTGTCTGGTTGTAGCTCGGGGATTCGTACTCGATGAGGGCGTAGCGGTGCTTGCTGCTGGCCCAGGCCAGGAAGTAGACCTGCGTGCCCTTCGGCAGAGTTTCAAGCTTCTTCATGTTGCTGACGGGGTCTGTCGTCACGGTGACCGAGGATTTGGTCGTGGCGGGGAGCCAGGCGTAGGTCACGGGCCGCACGTTCTTGGCCTTGGAAGGAAGCTTGTAATTGTGGATGTAGCCGATATGGTAGTCGCCGTTGCTGGCTCCGTAGCCGATCAGCAGCCAGTCGCCGTCGGTGCCGTAGATACGCGCCTTGCCGCCGCCGAATTTGGCGTTGCCCTGGCGGTAGTAGAACTCTCCGGGGCCCTGATACACGTCATAGTTGGCGCTCCAGCTGTATTCCTGATAGGAGAGCGTGGTGTTCCTGTTGCCGGAGGGCGGGACGACGGTGGGGCCGTAGGGGGGCACCGGTTCCGGTGTGATGGGCTCGACGCTGGGCACGACGAAGAAGATGATCGGATTCGGATCGGCATAGCCCTCGCTGCTGACGGTGACGCTTACTCGGTCACTGCCGGCCAGCACGTAGTCCGGAGCGAACTTGGACGAATCGGTCTGGACAACGGTGGTGGTGCCGGATTCCAGCATGACCACGCTGCTGTTGATCAGCTGGTCGCCGTAGCGGTATTCCACAGGCACCGGGACCGGGAAGCTGGGTACGGGCGTCACGGGCTTGACCGGGGTTAGGTTAAAGGTAACGTAGGGCGGCGTCGCGGTGCCGCGGGCATCCACGCTGACGTTGGACCAGCCGTCGCCGATCAGCTCGTAGCTGCCTTCATAGACGGCGGGATTCGCGTAAATCGTGGTGACGGCGTTGGTCGCGCACATTTCCTGATAGGAGGCGACCAGGCTGCTGCCGTTCATATACCGCACCGTAACGGGGACCTCACTGACCGGGACCGCGGTGGGCGTGGGGGTGATCTTCGGGGTCAGGTAGAAGATGACCTGGGCGGGGCTCGCCGCACCGGCCACAGACACGGTCACGCGGACGGCGGAGTCGCTGGTCAGGATATAGCGGTCGCTGTAAATGGAGGAATCGGCATATACGGTGGAGGTGGTGCCGTTCTGGAGGGATACGACAGTGCTGGCGATCAGCTGATTGCCGTACTGGTAGCGGACCGGAACGTTGACCTGGAAACTCGGCACCTCGGTGGCCTTCGGGACCACATGGAAGGTCACGATGGAGGGGCTGGCCACGCCGGCGGCGGATACGGTCACGCGGGTGCTGCTGGAACCGGAGATCACGTAATTATTACCGTATACCGAGGAATCCGCGTACACGTAGGAGGTGGTGCCGGCCTGGAGGTAGACGTTCTGGCTGGCAATCAGCCGTGAGCCGTACATGTAGCGCACAGGCAGGGTGATCTGCCGGACCGGCGTCGGGGTCACCGGCTTGTTCAGGCGGAAGGTCACGCTGGAGGGATTGGCCCGGCCGTTCTGCACCGTCACATAAGCGCTGCCGGCGCCGGCAAGGGTGTAGCCGGGGAGGTTGGTCAGGTCGGCGTATACGTACTGGGAACTCCTCAGCGAAACCGTGGTGCTGAACACGACGCGGCTCGTGGCGTTGTCCAGATAGGTGACCGGCACGGTCACGCTGACGACGGGCGTCGCCGTCTGGGGAGGCTGATAACGGAAGGTCACGCTGGAGGGATTCGGACGCCCGCTGGTGACGGTCACGTTCGCGTAGGAAGCGCCGATCAGGGTATAGCCGGAGGGCACCATATTGCTCTGCGGATATACGGTCGTCGAGCCGTAGATCGTGACGTTCTGGGAGGCGAAGGTCCTGCCGGTGGCGTTATTCACATAATAGACCGGGATCACGACCGCGGGGACGGGCGTCGCCGTCTGGCTGCGGTTCAGCCGGAAGAGGATCGGGTTGGGGGAAGCGGTGCTGCCGCTCAGCGTAACGTATACCACCGAGGAACCGGTCAGCGTATACCCGGCCGGGATCAGGGAGGTATCGGCCGCCACCGCGCCGGACTGGTACAGTGTCCGGGATTCGCGGGCGATGATCAGGTTGGTGGAATCCAGGTAGTAGACCGGCACGCTGACGCCGATGTTGGGCGTCGGGGTGCTCCCGCGCTGATAGTAGAAGGTGACGGTGGCGGGAGAGGCCTGGCCGTTGGCGACCCGGATGGATACGTAGTTGTTGGAGACCAGCCGGTAGGTGGCGGGCACCATGGACGCGTCTGCGTACACGTTCGTATCCGCGTAGCACTGGATGGTCGACTGGCGGATCAGCACGCCCGTGCTGGCGTCGATATACCGCACCGTGATTACTGCAGGCGCGATAGGCGTCGGGGTGACCGGCACGAAGGTCGGAACCGCTGTGACCGCCCGGGCGTACACCACGTTGGGGCTTTCAAACATGATCTGCTGGGTGTTGCGTCCGGCAATGCCGTCGACCTTCAGTCCGTTGGCGCGCTGGAAATTCTCGACCGCGGTCTTGGTCTGCGCGCCGTAACTCCCGTCCGCATTGCCCGTCAGGTAGCCCAGCTCCTTGAGCCGGTTCTGCAGGGCGCGTACGGCGCTGCCCTTGTCCCCGACGTAGAGGGTGTTATACCTGGTCGGTCTCGGCGCGGCGGTGGGCGGCGCCGTCGGGATGCTGGTCGGCGCCTGCGTCACATAGGGAGTGGGCGTAGGCAGCGCGCTGGCCGGAATGGGCGTGACGCTGGGGGATGCGCCTGTGGCGGTGTTCACCAGCATCATCATATAGAGCAATACTGTTCTGACCAGATCCATGGTGTATTCTCCCTTCTTGCGGACACTGCGGGCTGCAGCGGCCGGTGGTTACATTATATAGACGCGGGAAACGGGCAATTTCCTGCAGGTCCGGCAAAAAAAGTCCGGGGGCCGGATCTTATACGTCGATAAACTTGCGGAATTCCGTCAGGATCCCGTAGCCGTCGGGATAGTGGGCGGCAAACTGAGGCACCGCGTGGCTGGGGAAGGAATTGCCTTCGATAAACCTGGGGCCTTCCGGCGTGATCGCCACGTCCCAGGCCACATACCGCATCTGGGGCACCTTGCGCATGGCCCTGAGGCAGAGCGCCTTGACCTCGTCCCAGTACGGGATCTGGAAGCCGATGACCGGCGTTCCCGTCATCGGGTGCTTCTCGAAGACGTTGCCGGCCTTGTCGGCGGCGACGGTCTTCAGCGTGCCGGTCTCCAGGTCGACCCGGGCAGCCATGCCGCCCTGGTCGACATTGTCCATCACCTTGCCGTTGCCGATGCGCAGGAAGGCGTACACGATGCCCTCCTGCTTGTCGCCCAGCAGGGTGGCCACGCGCACGGTGTTGACGGAGGTGGGGCACATTCTTGCCATGTCGGGATGCTGCACCAGCAGCTCCTCCAGCACGGCGTCGCCCATGCCGCGGATGCGCTGATAGAAGGCGTGCGGGTCGGCTTCCCAGGCGCTGCGCTCGAATTTCTCGATGCCGACGCCCGAGGAGCCCTCCAGGGGCTTGTACAGGACGGCAGGCAGGCCGTTCAGGAAGGCCGTGAGCTGTTCTTCGGTCAGTTTGTCGTCGCTGCGCAGCCATTTGCGGCCGATCTCGTCCGCAAACAGGGTGTTGAACTCGGTCTTGTCGTCGAAAAAGTGCCAGTAGGCCTTGTCGTTCATCCGGCGCACGATGCCGTTGGAGATGCCGCGGGTGATGACGGAGCGCTTCTGCTCGTCGTTCAGGCGGTACATCTCGGCGATCATGTAGTCCATGTATCCGGCGTTGTATTTGATGCCGCAGCGCAGCATGTCCCTGAGCAGCCAGACGCGGCTTTTGCCGGAACGCTTCTGGATGACTCCGGTCATTTTCCACATCTTGTGCCAGTCCATCCGGACCAGGCGCTTGAAAAAGAAAGTCAGTCTGCTCATATCTGCCTCACACGTTGAAGCGGAACAGCGTCACGTCGCCGTCCTGCATCACGTACTCCTTGCCCTCGCTGCGCACCAGGCCCTTTTCCTTGCAGGCGGCCATGCTGCCCAGATCCCGGAGCGTCTCGAAGGGCACGATCTCGGCGCGGATAAAGCCGCGCTCGAAGTCAGTGTGGATCTTGCCGGCAGCCTGCGGGGCCTTGGTCCCGCGGGTGATGGTCCAGGCGCGGCACTCGTCCTCGCCCGCCGTCAGGAAGGAGATCTGGCCCAGCAGCCTGTAGCAGGCCTGCACCATACGGTCAAGCCCGCTCTGGGGAATGCCCAGCTCCGCCAGGAATTCCGCTTTTTCGTCCTCGGGCATCTGGGCGACTTCTTCCTCGATCTGGGCCGAGATCACCAGCACCTCGGCGCCTTCAGCCGCGGCGGCCTTTTTCACGGCCTGCACGTAGGGCAGTTCGCTTT
The DNA here is from genome assembly GCA_045113475.1 of Christensenellales bacterium. Lineage (GTDB taxonomy): Bacteria > Bacillota > Clostridia > Christensenellales > Aristaeellaceae > UBA4246. The sequence goes on from JBGUIY010000019.1 coordinate 6,199, forward strand.
CGTCCAGGCCCAGCTGGTCCTCGGCGATGTTGGCGGCGTAGATGACCGGCTTCATGGTCAGGAGGAAGTAATCCCGGATCACCGCCGCCTCGCTCTCCGTAAGGGCGAAGGTTCGGGCGGGTTTCCCGCTTTCCAGGTGGGCGTACAGGCGCTTCGCGAGCTCGGCTTCCTCGGCGTATTTCTTGTCGCCGGTTTTGACCAGCTTTTCCGCCTTCTCACCGCGCTTCTTGACGGTCTCCAGGTCGGCGAAGATCAGTTCCAGGCCGATGGTTTCCATATCGCGGGCGGGATCCACCGCGCCGTCGACGTGGATGATGTTCTCATCGTCGAAGCAGCGCACCACGTGCACGATGGCGTCGCATTCACGGATGTGGGACAGGAATTTGTTGCCCAGTCCCTCGCCGTGGCTCGCGCCCTTGACCAGGCCGGCGATGTCTACGAATTCCACCGTCGCGGGGGTCACCTTCTTGGGGTGGTACATATTGGCCAGCACCTGCAGCCGGTCGTCCGGCACGCTTACGATGCCGGCGTTCGGCTCGATGGTGCAGAAGGGATAGTTGGCGGCTTGCGCCCCCGCGTTGGTGATGGCGTTGAACAGTGTGCTCTTGCCGACGTTCGGCAGGCCGACGATGCCTAATTTCATGCTGATCTACAACTCCTCGTTTTATATGGAATGGCTGTTTTTGCCGTGTTTGTACAGTTTGGATAAAGTGCGGAAAAAGTGATCCGATTTGCCGTTGCGCGGGGAAAGGCGGTGTTCGTGGTAATCACGGCTGACGTTGCCGTATTCCGCGTACGCGCGGCGGACGCTGTCTTCCCAGCTCAGGTACAGTTCCTTCTGGGCGCACATGCCCAATTCGCGCATCTTTTCCGGGTGCAGGAGCATTGTCCGGCAGTGCTTCGCCAGGGATTCGGCGGTCCTGTCCACGGTCAGGCCGTTCCGGCCGTCCGATATGCCCTCCGCGGCGCAGCTCCCTTCCAGGGTCACGCTGGCGGTCCCGCAGGCGGCGGCTTCGTGCACCACCAGGCCGTTGGTGTCGTAGTCCGAGGGGAACAGGAACAGGTCTCCCCGGGAGTAATATGCGCGCAGCTTTTCACGGTCGTGCACTGCGGACAGGAAGATCACGGTGTCCATGAGGCCGTTGTCCTCAGCGTAGCGGACGATGGCTTCCTTGTCCTGGCCGTCGCCTACGAACAGCATCCGGAAAGGCGTTTTCTCCGCTTTGAGCATGCGCACGGCGTCCAGGATCTGTTTGATGCCCTTGTACCACATCAGGCGCCCGATGAACAGCAGGAGCGGCATATCGGGGCTGATGCCGAGTTCCCCGTTGATAGCACTGACAGCCTCTGGCGCCGCCGCGCCCAGGGGCAGGTCGACGCCGTTGTGCATCACGCGGTACTCTCCGCGGTAGCCCAGGGTGCGCAGGCTGCGGCTCGCGCCTTCGCTGACGGTCCAGACCGCGTCTGCCGCTTCGATGTTGGAGAGGATGGCGCTGGTCGCCATGTCCTGCATGGTGGGGGAGGAGATATCCTGCTGGATATCCACGTCGAACTTGCTGTGATAGGTCAGGATGATGGGCTTGTGCACCAGCTCGCGCAGGGTGCGGGCCAGCACCATGGACATGATCGGGCAGTGGACGTGTATCACGTCGATGGGCCATTGCCTGAGCTGCCTGATCACCTTGCGGTTGAAGGGCATGCCGGCCCGGTAGCCGAATTCACGGCTCAGGTTCACGCTGGGGTAGCGCAGTACGGGGTACAGATAGTTGTCGACAGCCTGAGGATAACTGGGGGTGCATACCAGGGCGTATCCCAGATGCCGTTCGATGATGTCCGCGTAATTCTGGACGCAGTTCGCGACACCGTCGATGACCGGCGGGAACGAGTCGTTCATCAGGCATACGTGCATGACGTTGTTCGGCATTTCGTCCTCACTCGGTCCGCCAGATGTCCCGCGCATACTCCCGGATGGTGCGGTCGGAGGAGAAGCTTCCGGCGTTGGCCGCATTCAGCAGGCACTTGCGCGTAAAAGCCGTCCGGTCGCGGTAATCGCGGTTGACCAGCAGCTTGGCGGATACATAGGGTTCAAAATCGAGGCAGATGAAATAATGGTCGGGCTTATGCCAGCTGGCGCCCTTCAGCAGGGCGTCGTGCAGCTCCTGCAGCATGCCGTTTTTATCCGGTACGCGGCCGTTGGTCAGCCAGTCCATGGCGGAGGCGAGGCGGGCGTCCTTCTTGTACAGGACGTTGGGGTCGTAGGTGGGGCGGATACGTTCGATCTCCTCCACGGTGGCACCGAAAATGTAGTTGTTTTCGATGCCGGCCTTTTCCACGATCTCGATGTTCGCGCCGTCCATCGTGCCCAGGGTGACCGCGCCGTTCATCATCAGCTTCATGTTGCTGGTGCCGCTGGCCTCGGTGCCCGCGGGGGAGATCTGCTCGGATACCTCCGCGGCCGGGATGATCTTTTCGGCGTAGGAGCAGTCGTAGTTGTGCACGAACGCCACGCGCATCAGGTCCTTCACCGCGGGATCGCGGTTGATGATGGCGGCGATGCGGTTGATGAAGTAGATGATGGCCTTGGCCCGGTCGTAGCCCGGGGCGGCCTTGGCGCCGAAAACGAAGGCCGTGGGCGTGAAATCCGTGATGCTGCCGTCTTTGATGCCCTCGTACAGCGCGATGATCGAGAAAGCGTTCATCAGCTGGCGCTTGTACTCGTGCAGGCGCTTGACCTGGATGTCGAAGATGAAGCTGTCCGGCAGTTCGATGCCTTCCCGGTCTTTGATCACCCGGGCGAGCTCGCGCTTGTTGGCCTGCTTGATGGCGGCCATGCGTTCCAGGACGGAAGCGTCGTCAGCGTACTTCGCCAGCGCGGTCATCCTGTCAGGCTCCAGCAGCACGTCCGCGCCGGCCGCTTCGTTCATGAGGGCCGTCAGCGCGGGATTGCACAGCCCCAGCCACCTGCGCTGGGTGATGCCGTTGGTCTTGTTGCTGAAGTGGTCCGGCACTGCGGCGTACCAGTCCCTGAGCACGTCCTTTTTGAGGATCTCCGTGTGGATCCGCGCGACGCCGTTGACCGCGCACCCGCCGTACATGGCCAGATTGGCCATATGGATGGTGGAGCCCTGCCGGATGCCCATGCCCTCGGTCATGGATTCGCGCATTTCGTCCCGCATGGCCGCGTCGATCCGGATCAGGATGTCCGCGATCTCGGGAGAGAGCCGGCGCAGCAGCTTGAGGTCCCACTTTTCCAAGGCTTCCTGCATGACGGTATGGTTGGTGTAGGCGAAGGTCGCCCTGGCGATCTTCAGCGCCTCTTCGAAGGAGACACCGTCCAGGGTCAGCAGCCGGATCAGCTCGGGGATCGACAGCGTCGGGTGCGTGTCGTTCAGCTGCACCGCCCAGCACTCGGCGAAATGGGAATAGTCGTTGCCGTACCGCCCGCGGTAGCTCCGCAGCATGTCCTGCAGGGACGCGCTGGAGAGCACGTACTGCTGCTTGAGGCGCAGCAGCTTGCCTGAGGGCCGGGTATCGTTGGGGTAGAGGAATTTGACGATGTCCTCCGCGCCGTTCTTGTCCTTCGAAGCCTGGGCGTAGCGCTGGGCGTTGAAGGTATCAAAGTCGATCTCGTGCAGGCTTTCAGTCTGCCACAGGCGCAGCGTGCCCACGACGCCGTTTTTGTAGCCGATGACCGGCATGTCGTAGGGCACGGCGGAAACCGGCAGCCCTTCGATGGGCACGATCACCTTCAGGTCGTCCCGCCGCACGCTCCAGGGGTCGCCCAGGCGGGACCAGTCGTCCGGCGCTTCCTTCTGGAAGCCGTTTTCGAAATACTGGTAGAAAAGGCCGTAGCGGTAGCGCAGGCCGTAGCCGGTGAGGGGCACGTCCAGCGTCGCCGCGCTGTCCAGGAAGCAGGCGGCCAGGCGGCCCAGGCCGCCGTTGCCGAAGGCGTCGTCCTCGATGTCCTCGAGGACTGCCAGGTCGAGGCCGCGGGCGCCGAACAGCGCCTTCGTCTCGTCCAGCACGCCCAGGCACAGCAGGTTGTTGTATACCAGCCGTCCGGTCAGGTACTCGGCGGACAGATAAGCCGCCTGCCGCTTTTCCGCCCGTTCTGCGCCGGTCTTCATCCAGTCGGGGGCGATCAGCGCCATCACGGCCCGGCCCAGCGCGTTGTGCAGCTGGTGCGCGTCCGCCTGCGTGGGTTCTTTATGGTACATCGCACGGATATTCTGCTCAGTCAGGCAGAGAATGTCCTGCGGGTTCAAAGCCATGGTCATTTCCTCCCGTATTCGTTATTGATCCTTTGCTGCCGCTTCAGCAGCGCGTCGCTCAGATCCCCGGGCATCATCCGGTAGCGCCAGTTCGTGCCGCCTACGGTGCCGGGGTAGTTCATGCGCGATTCATTGTCAAGGCAGAGCCAGTCCTGGATGGGGATCACCGCGAGGCACGCAGGGGAGGACATGACGCGGCGGATCATCGTGTCGCAGATATCGTCTCCGGCTTTCATGCCGAGGATGGTCTGGGCGTTCTGCCGTTCCTTGCGGTCGATGCGGTTGTACCAGCCCAGTACCGTGTCGTTGTCATGGGTGCCGGTGTACGCTACGCAGTTCTCCGTGATGTTGGCGGGATGGTGCGGGTTGCTCTCGTCGCTGTCCAGGCCGAACACCAGCACCTTCATGCCGGGGAAGCCCGTGTAGTTCAGCAGGTTTTTGACGCGTCCGCTGGTCACGCCGAGGTCCTCGGCAATGATGCGGAGCCCCGGCAGTTCGCGCTTGACCTGCCGGAAGAACAGCTGCCCGATATTGTTGACCCATTTCCCGTTCCGGGCGTTCTTCGCGCCAGCGGGAATGGAATAATAGTTAGCGAAGCCGATGAAGTGGTCGATGCGCACGATGTCGAAGCGTTCGCTGATGCCGCGCAGGCGGTCGATCCACCAGTCATAGCCGTGCTGCCACAGCCGCAGCCACCGGTAGAGGGGATTGCCCCAGAGCTGTCCGTCCTCGGAGAAATAGTCCGGCGGCACGCCGGCCACGCGCTGGGGATTCAGGTCCTTGTCGACCTGGAAATACTGCGGGTTCTGCCATACGTCACAGCTGCCCGGCGCCACGTAGATGGGGATGTCGCCGAAGAGGGAGATCTCTTTTTCGGCGGCGTAGCGCTTCAGGGCGGTCCACTGCCGGTCGAACAGGTACTGTACGAAGGCGTGGTACAGCGTCCGGTCTTTCAGCGTTTCCAGCTCCCGGGCGGTTTCCTGGTTGCGGTCGGAGGGGTAGCGCTTCAGCGCCGCCGGCCAGGTGTGGAAGGGGCCGTGGGCCTCCACCAGCGCCTGGTACTGCGCATAGGGCCATACCCAAGCCTTGCTCTGTGCGAAGCGCTCGACCTCGGCCTTCAACGGGCCGATGGACGCTTCATACGCGCGCCGCAGGCAGGCTGCTTTGGTCTTTTCGACGGTATCGAAGTCCACCCGGGACTCCGGAGCGGCCTCAAACGCCGCGTCCCCGGGCAGGATGCCCTCCTCCCGCAGCGCGGTGAGGTCGATCAGCAGCGGGTTGCCCGCGTAGGTCGAGGGACTCTGATAAGGAGAGGCCCCGAAACCGGTGGGCCCCACCGGCAGCATCTGCCACACCCCGACGCCGGCGTCGTGCAGAAAATCGATCATCTCCCGCGAGGACGCACCAAGCGTGCCGATGCCCTCCGGCCCGGCCAGTGACGTAATATGAACCAGCATCCCGCTCTGACGCATTTGAACCTCCGAAGTTGGGTAATAAACAGCGCACGTTCCCACGGGCATCGCCGTGGGCCGGGTGCGCTGAAAGGGGATTATCAGGGGGCGTGAGTTCTCTTGCGAGAGAACGTTTATCCGATGATCTCGCCCTTGGCATTGAATACCGGCAGCTTCTCCAGGTAGATCAGGTCTTCGCGCTTCTGGGCCTCGCCCTCCGCCAGGATGGCCATCCGGCCGACGATGTTGCCGCCCGCCTCTGTGACCAGCTGTTCCAGCGCGCGCAGGGATTCGCCGGTGGAGATCACGTCGTCCACGATCAGCACTTTGCGGCCCTTCATGAACTCGGCGTCCTCGCCGTCGATGCAGAGGATCTGCTCCTTGGCGGTGGTGATGGAGTTCACCTTGGTGGTGAAAACGTTCTGCATGTAGAGCTTCGGCGCCTTGCGGGCCAGCAGGTAGCGGTTCTCGCCGCTCTGGCGGGCCATCTCGTACACCAGCGGGATGCCCTTGGATTCCGCGGTGATCATCACGTCGTGTTCCGGCGCGCGCTTCAGCAGCTCGCGGGCGCAGGCTTCGGTCAGTTCCACGTCGCCGAAAATGACGAACGCGCCGATGTACAGGCTGTCGTTGACCCTGCAGATCGGCAGATCGCGCTCCAGACCCGCAACCTTCATCTTATAGGTAAGAGACATGTCTTTTTTCCTCCGTCACAACCGTTCTGTCAGCCCATAGGACTGCTATCCTATTTTATCCGCTTTACAGTAGATTGTCAATGAAAACAACTGGAGCGCATTGCTTAATCACCTCTTTCCGTGCTATAATGCATCCGACAAATATGGTGGGGGATGACTGCATGACGCTTTATGTGGTGGCGACGCCGATCGGAAACCTGGGAGACATGAGCCCCCGCGCGGTGGAAACGCTGAAAAACGTGCAGCTCATCGCCGCGGAGGACACGCGGGTCACCATGAAACTGACCAGCCATTTTGATATCCATACGCCCCTGACCTCCTGCCACCGGCACAACGAGGCGGGGAAGGCGCAGGAGATCGTCAGCCGGATGCTGGAGGAGGGGATCGACGTGGCCCTGGTCACCGACGCGGGCACGCCGGGCGTTTCCGATCCGGGCATGATCCTGACCCGGCTCTGCGCCGAGGCGGACATTCCCGTGGTGGCGGTGCCTGGGCCGACCGCGCTGGCCGCGGCCCTGTCCGTGAGCGGCTTCGACGTGACCGAATTCACCTTCTACGGTTTCCTGCCGCGGGAAAAGAAGCCGCTGGAGGAAAAACTGAAAAGCATGATCGGTCAGCAGGCGGCGATCATCCACGAATCGCCCTTCCGGGTGACGGCGCTGATGGAATCCATCGCCCGCGTGCTGCCGGAAGCCCGTGTCAGCGCATCCT
>JBGUIY010000020.1:0-5564 GCA_045113475.1 Christensenellales bacterium
GTGGATGATATGCTGCCGGTTATCCGTCACCCAGTCCGCCAGCGCCTGGGCGTTCATTCCCGCGGCGCGCTGCTGTAAAGCGAAATACACCAGCAATCCCTGGCCGCTGGCGGCGGAAAGCGTGTCCACCACGAACAGCTGCGCGTCGGGGTTCTTTTCCATGACCATGCTCCGGGCAAGCACCGCCGTCTGATAGGTGCCGGAAAGGCCGGAAGAGAGGCTCAGGTAGAGCACCTCGTGCCCTTCCCGGGTCAGTTTCGTGAATACATCCAGATAGTCGTTCAGGTTGATCTGCGCCGTGGTCGGCACAGCGCCTTCACGCATGCTGTCATACAGTTTTTTCAGATCGTCCGAGCCGTCAAAGCAGACGAATACGTGCTCCTGGCCGTTGATCGAATAATTCATCGGGAAAACGAAAAAGTTCTCCTGCCTGTCCACAAATTCCTTGTCCAGATCGCAGGCTGCGTCTGTCAGCAGATAAAAAGCCAAATCCATGTCCTCCCTCGTTGAATAGGTCAGTGCTATTTTATACGCTGATGGCAAAACTGTCAAATAATTCTTGAAGTTTTTTGCCTGATTTGGTAATATAGATAGGTATCGGCCCGCATTTTTTACAAGTTCCGCAAGAGGGATTCAGAGCCGGTACGGCGAAAAGATAACTAGGCGCTGAACGGCCGCGGACCGCGGCTTTTGCGCTTCCATGCATACTGTTTATCAGGAATGATTCGGAGGTTTTCATGAAGTGTCCCCAGTGCGGCGCCTGGAACCAGGCGTCACTGCCCAGATGTTTCCGCTGCGGACATGCCCTGTCCGCAGTGGACGCTGCCAGACCGGACTGGCGGAATGATTTTGCCGGTGAAAACGGACGTGAAAAGATCGTTTATGACGTTGACGACACCGGAAACAATAAGAAATCAGACGACGAAGGCGACCGCCTGGCCGAGGAAATGCAGAGCCTGCGCGAGCGCAAGCTCCGTGGGCAGGAGGAACAGCGCCGCCTGCGCGGCATCGAAACGCAGCCGTACAGCGCGAAAATAGCCGGCCGCATCCAGCAGTCCACGACCCGCCGCCGTTACGTGGTGGATAATATGGACGATCTGCGGCAGCCCACGCGCCGCCAGCGCCGCAGCAGCTTCGCCGAGCACCAGCCCCAGCAGGAGCCTGCGCAGCATATCGACTACGACGATTATCATACCGGCAACACATCCAGCTATACGCCGCTCAATCACGAAGGCAAGCCGATCCGCTCCCTGTACAGCGACGACGAACCCGTACGCGCGTTCCAGCACCGGCAGTTCCGGCCCCTGCGGTTCATCCGCCTGACGCTGATTTTCGTACTGGTCATCGGCGTCACTCTCGGAGGCCTGTACTATTTCAGGCTCCCGCCCTTCTCCAGCGCGGAAACGGAACCCCTGCAGAACCGCGTACAGATCTCCACTTCGATCTACGACGACCTGCCCGCGCACATCATCCGCATTCCCGCCGAGGACGGCAGCGAGATCTACATCAAGGAACTGCACACCACCGGCATCGCCATCGCCGGCTACGCGACCTTTGAAGTTCCTGACTACAAATGGTACGCCGATCTGCCGGACATCGAGGACGAGGTCTATACCGTCACCATGACGCCCTACCTGAAAACGGCGTCCGGCCAGCAGAAGCTGATGGATGTACTGCATTTCGATATCGATATCCCGCTGTCCCCCATCACGCTGGTTTCCCCCGACGTCCTCTATGTGGAGGTCAACAGCCGCCCCAAGTACCAGATCCAGTTCAAGGTGGAGCGCGGCAGCACCGTGACTATCAACGGCGAAAACTATTCCGACCTCGTCTCCTCCCAGGACGGCCTGCTCTCCTATAACGCCACCGTGCAGGCTATCGGCGAAAACAACATCGTGATCGAGTGCTCCACCAAGTATTACCGCAAAAACACCATGACCATGGTGCTCTACCGCGAGCCGCAGGACATCCTGCTGGAACTGGACGATTCCATCTCCGAGCGCTGGAGCGGCGATACCAACACCATGGAAGTGACCGGCACGACCCTCAACAAGGCGACCATCCGCGTCCTGTCCGAGCATACCGATCTGGACACGTCCAAGATCCTGTCGACGGGCACCTTCTCCTTCAAGGCCGTCTTCAACCGCATCGGCACCAACACCATCACCATCGAGGCGTCCTATCCCGGCAAGAAGACCACCATCGTCAACTTCGACGTATACCACGTGCCTTCCGCCCGCAACTATACCCCCAAGGCCTGGCCGATGGATGCGTACAACTACACCCAGTATCTGGACACTCTGGCGACCCGCGTCCGGAATACGACCATCTATGTGTGCAAGGGCACGATCGTGCAGATCCTTTCCGATTCGCCCCAGCGCGCCCTGATGGAAACGGGCAACGAAACCACCTCACGCCAGGTCCTGCTGGACAACCTGTCCAACGACACCTGGGAAGTCGGCGATACCCTGCGCGTTTACGGCGACGCCTACGGCGCCTATGACGGCAAGCCCTGGCTGGTCGGGCGTTACACCTACCCCTACAAGCCATAAGCATCATTCAATTCTATAACATATCAGGAGGAATACGACATGCGGAACAACTTTGGCGGTTTCCCCGGCGGGAACATGCAGCAGCTCATGCGCCAGGCCCAGAAAATGCAGCAGCAGCTGACTGAGGCCCAGGAAGCCCTGGACAGCAAGGAATACGAGGCCAGCAGCGGCGGCGGCGCCGTCACCTGCAAGGTATCCGGCAAGCGCGAGCTGCTCAGCCTGACCATCAAGCCCGAAGTGGTCGATCCCGACGACGTGGAAATGCTGCAGGACCTGATCATGGCCGCCGTCAACGAAGCCCTGCGCACCGGCGAAAAGACCCGCGAGGAAACTATGAACCGCATGGCCCCCGGCGGCATGGGCGGCCTGCTGTAATATGAACCAGCAGGTAGAGCCGATCCAGCGTATCGCCCTGCAGCTTTCCCGCCTGCCCGGCATCGGGCAGAAGAGCGCGCTGCGCCTGGCATACCATATCGTATCCCTGCCCGAGGATCAGGTGCACGACCTGGCAGCGGCCCTGTGGGAAGGCAGAAAAGCCGTGCATTTCTGCACCCGCTGCGGCAACTATACCGAAGGCGAGCTGTGCAGCGTCTGCGCCGATCCCGAGCGCCGGGACGACCAGCTCTGCGTAGTGCGGGATCCCAAGGACGTAGCCGCCCTGGAGCGTATGCGCGATTACCGGGGACTGTACCATGTGCTGGGCGGCACCCTTTCCCCGATGAACGGCGTGGGCCCTGAGGACATCCGTATCCAGGAACTGCTGGAGCGCCTATCTTCGGAGCCGGTCCAGGAGGTCATCCTGGCCACCAACCCGGATATCGAGGGCGAAGCCACCGCCACGTACATTGCCCGCCTCATCAAGCCACTGGGCATCCGCGTCACCCGCATCGCACACGGCGTGCCGGTTGGCAGCGACCTGGAATACGCGGACGAGGTGACGCTGGCGAAAGCGCTGGAAGGCCGCAGAGAGGTCTGAACATGCCCCAGATCAACATGGATATCATGATCAGAGTGCTTCCGGCGATCTGGGTAGTGATCTTCCTGACGCTCCTGATCCTGATTCTGGTCGGCCAGCACCGTCAGAACAAGCGGTTCCAGCGCCGTCTGGATCAGCACGAACGGCTGATGATGGACGCGCTGACCGAGCTGCGCCGGATGACGGTGACGCGGGAGGAATACGCTGCGCAGTGGCAGGCGCTGAGCCAGCAGATCGTCACGGAAAGCCACGAACTGAGCCGCTCGCAGGAAGCCCGTTTTGACGCTGCGGACGCGCGCATCGAGCGTGCCGCGGAGGCGCAGGATATACGCAGCAGCCGTCTGAGCCAGACCGTTGAGCAGAAGCTGAGCGCCCTGACTGCTCAGGTGACTGCCCAGCAGGCTCAGCAGAGCACCCAGATCAGCGATATGCGCACCGTGCTCGACCGCAACGTGACCGCGCTGCGGGAGGAAAACAACCGCAAACTGGACGAGATGCGCCAGGTGGTGGACGAGAAGCTGCACCAGACCCTCGAAAAGCGCCTGACGGAGAGCTTTCGCCTCGTATCCGTGCAGCTGGAGACAGTGGCCAAAGGACTGGGCGAGATGCGCACCCTGGCCAACGGCGTCGGGGATCTGAAGAACGTTCTCACCAATGTCAAGACCCGCGGCATCTGGGGCGAAGTACAGCTCGGCGCCCTGCTGCACCAGTTCATGGCATCGAGCCAGTACGCGGAAAACGTGGAGATTTCCCCCGGTAGCGGGCAGCGCGTGGAATACGCGGTGCGCCTGCCCGGACAGAACGACCAGCCCGTATATCTGCCCATCGACTCCAAGTTCCCGATGGACGCCTACGAACATCTTCGCGCGGTCAGCGAGACCGGCGATACCGCCGCCATACAGGCAGCGGAAAAGGGGATGCGCGACGCCCTGATGACCGAGGCGAAGCGCATCAGCACCAAGTACATCGTGCCGCCCTATTCCACGGATTTCGCGGTCATGTTCCTGCCCACTGAAGGCCTGTACGCCGAAGCCCTGCGCGCTCCCGGCCTGGCTGAGGAAATGCAGACGCGCTGGCATGTGCTGCCTGCCGGCCCCACCACGCTGACAGCCCTGCTCAACAGCCTGCAGGTCGGTTTCCGAACCCTGGCGGTCGAGAAAAGGTCTGTGGAGGTCTGGAAGGTGGTCGCCACTCTCCGTGCGGATTTCGGCCGCTTCCACGAACTGCTGGAGGCCACCCAGAACCGCCTGCGCCAGGCAGCGGAGAGCCTGGACAAAGCGGCGCAGCGCACCCGTACGATCGAGACCCATCTGCGTCAGGCCCAGGAAGACCCTGTCGCCGAAGCCCCGCAGAATCAGCCGCTCACCGGTCAGCAGACCCTGTTCAGCCTGCCGCCGGAGCATATATCAGAAGACGATCACGATCAGTAAAAAGGAGGAATCACCATGGATGATCAGAAAGTGACCGACAGCCTGAAAAAGATCCTGATGGCCGGTTTCGGCGCAGTCAGCACAGGCGTGGAAAAATCCCAGGAAGTCATTGACAAGCTTGCCGTCAAGGGCGAAAGCGCATATGAACAGGCCGTTGCCGCCGGCAAGGAAACCGCCGACAAGCTCAAAAAAGCTTATGAGGAAAGCGGGATCAAAGAGATGTTCGATCAGGGCATCGTCTTCAGAAAAGAAGACCTGCTGACCATGGCAGAAACCCTTTCCGTCGACGACATCGTGTGGCTGCAGAACCAGCTGACTTCCCTGGCTATCAAGAAAGCCGCGGAAAAGCCTGCGGAACCCAAAGCTGATGCTCCGCAGGAAGAACCTGAGCAGGGCGACGAGGAATAACGCTTTCTCAACGCTCAGGTTGTGATAGGATACGACTGGAATTGGATACAGCCGCCGAAATCACTGATATGCTCCCTTTTGAAAGACAGAAAAAGCTGTCTCCAAGAAGGGAGCATATCGCATTTTAAAAGGTATTTTGTATCGGCAGCCCTTGGGCATCCCGTGCGCGGTGCGCGAGGCGCTTGCGCCCGCGGTGCG
>JBGUIY010000021.1:0-10445 GCA_045113475.1 Christensenellales bacterium
TGGCGGACAGATGAGTTCAGGTGGTCGGAATTTGAACTGAATCGAGTTCATTCGTCAAATCTGGTGAATTGTACGGTGTTGCCTTAGATTTCGGGTCGTGTTCATTATTGAGGTAGCTTTTATGCCACGAAGGTGGCGGTTGTATCACACGTCGCCCAAAGGTCGCTGCTACAAGACTGCCATTTGAGATTGCAGTGGTGTTTAATGACATTGATTATTTTAATTTGATAAAAGTATTACTCCGGCAGTTCATATTGCCGGAGTAATCATCTGATCAAAGAGAAAAATGGCATTGTATCAGGCAAATTCCGGAAATGTTCAGCTGCCGGGGGAATCGGCCGGTATGACCGAGATCCCCATTGCCTGGTATTCGTCCAGGGTCGCCTGCGGTGTCTGCTGATCAGTGACAATGGTGGATACTTTCGAAGCCGGACAGATAAAATTCATGCAGGTCCGCCCGAATTTGCTGTGGTCCGCCGCCACGATGATCCGGTCGGCCCTCTCAATCACGGTCCGCCGCACGGAGGCTTCTTCTACGTGGTAGTCCGTCAGCCCGTCGGGAGTCAGTCCGCCGACCCCCAGGACCGCTGTATTATAGCGGAACAGGGCGGCTTCTTTTTCGGTCATCGAACCGGAAACGGACATCTCGCCGCTGCGCATGGTGCCTCCCAGAAGGATCACGCGGTTATTCTTGCCGGAAATAACGGCCTGCGCGGCTTTGGTTGCGTTGGTGACCACCGTGATGTCTTTTCTTGTATACAGCAGCCTGGCCACCTCGAGCACGGTCGTGCCTACGTCAAGATAAACGACGCTTCCGTCCTCCAGGAGTTCGATGATTTTCGCCGCGATCGCCATTTTATCGGCGTAGTTGGATACTTCGCGGGACTCGTAAGCCGGCTCTTTGCCGTATGTTTTGCTGCTGACCGCGCCGCCGTAGACCCGCTTCACGTATCCGTGCTTTTCAAGGTACTCCAGGTCGCGGCGTATCGTTTCGATGGACACGTCAAACTCCAGCGCCAGGTCCGCGATCTTTACCATGCCGACGCGCATGATCTTGTCCAGGATGACATTTCTGCGTTCTTGTAACATACTGTACCTCAACTGATAGCATTAAATCGTTTATGACCGTGAAAGCGGCGCTGTTCCGGGGCATTGCAGAAAGCTGTTGCACATTCCGCCGATTGATCTGTATAATGGTCAGAGGATCGGCCCGGGAGGGCTGAACATGGAGCACGGGAGGGAAACATATGCGCAACGTGTACCTTGGCATTGATCAGGGAACCACGGGCATCACCGTACTCGCGCTGGAGCGGCGGAGCTTCCGTCTGCTCGGACGGGGATACCGGCATATCGGCTGCACCTATCCGCATCCCGGCTGGGTCGAGCATGATCCGGAAGAGATCTGGCAGGCGCTGCTCGGGGCCGTTCGCGAAGCCCTTGAACGCGCCGGCGCCGGGGCCGATCAGGTCGCCTGCATCGGCCTTGATCACGAGGGCGAGACCTGCCTTTTCTTTGACCGCCTGACGGGTGAAGCCCTCACCCCGGCCGTCGTCTGGCAGGACCGGCGGGCAGAGAGGATGCTGAGCGCCCTCACGCCGGAAGAAGTTTCAAAGATCCGCGCCGTGACCGGCCTCGTCCCGGACGCTTATTTTTCCGCGCCCAAGCTGTGCTGGCTGCTTCAGAACTCGGAACCGCTGCGCAGGCGCGCTCAGACAGAATCTGTCATGGTGGGGAATCTCGACAGCTACCTGCTGTGCCGCATGACCGGGAACCGGCATGCAGCCACCGACGTCTCCACCGCTTCGAGGACCATGATGATGGATCTCTCGGCCGGTACGTGGGATCCCGGACTGGCGGCCCGCTTCGGACTCGAAACCCGGCAGCTGCCGGTCATCAGGGACAGTTCATGCCTGTTCGGCACCACGGACATGAAGGCGTTCCTGGGCATCGAAGCGCCTGTCATGGCGCTGATGACCGATCAGCAGGCGGCGCTCTTCGGGGAGAACTGCTTCCGCCCCTCCGACACCAAGGTGACGCTCGGGACCGGCGGCTTCATCTACAGGAACATCGGCGGCAAACGCCCTTCCGAAACGGGGAACGTGCTTCCGACGGCCGCCTGGCGGATCAAAAACGAGATGACGTATGCGCTTTCGGGCGACATCTACATCGCCGGCGCGGCGGTCAGCTGGCTGCGCAGCATCGGCCTCGTAGATTCGCCTGCGCAGACGGAAGCCATGGCTCGCGCTGCCGGCAGTGAAAGCCAGCTGGTATTTGTGCCGGCGTTTTCCGGACTCGCCTCCCCGTACTGGGATTCCGCGGCGGGCGGCCTGATCATCGGCCTGCACGGCGGCACCACCAGACAGGACATTGTCCGCGCGGTGCTGGAAAGCACGGCGTATCAGGTCGCGGACGTGCTGGACGAGATGGACCGCGTGACCGGCGTCCGGACGGAAGCGCTGAAAGCTGACGGCGGCATGGTCAGGAACGGCTTCCTGATGCAGTTCATGGCGGACATTACGAACCGCAGGATCACCGCGGCGGAAATGGAAGATGCGACGGCGGAAGGCGTTGCCAAGGCGGCCGCCCTGTGTCTGGGGGATTTCAGCCGCCCTGAAGACCTTCCCGATCACTCAGCCCGGAGCAGAACCTATGTGCCGGGCATGGCGGCCGCCGAACGCGGCAGCCGACTGGAACGGTGGCACCGCGCGGTGGAACGTTCCCTTGGCTGGCAGCAGCACAGCTGACCGCGGGGAAGGTTCCTAAATCAAGCATGCCCGTATGCCGGATACCGGGCCGGCCTGCCGTCAAACGTTGATTTTGATGCCTTCGAATCCGTTGGGCGTATTGACGATGATCTCGTCGAAGCCGCAGTCGGCGATCAGCTGCATGGACTGTTCGAATCCGCAGTCGAGCTTGTTCCGGTCGTGACAGTCCGATGAGAGCAGCACAGAGCAGCCGATGCGCTTCATTTCCTTCAGGATAAAGGGCGCCGGGTAAGGCGTCGTGCGATAACCCCGGGCCATGGCGCCGGTGTTGACCTCGAACAGCCGGAAATGCTTGGCCAGCTCATGCAGGCAGTCCAGCGCCAGCTTCCGGTATCCGGGCGATTCCACGTCGATCAGGCCGGGCGCCTTTTCGCAGTTTTTGGCAATCAGGTCAAAGTGGCCGACGAAGTCGAAATCCCCGTATTCATGGAGATGGCTGAACAATTCGTAGTACGCTTCGGCGCAGCGCAGCCCGACGCCGCCGTAATAGGTGTCGATCACGTGCCTGACCACATCCGCTTTCCGGTCGATGCCGACGATTTCGCCCGCTGCCTTCAGATAATGGCAGGATCCGATCAGGTAATCATATCCGTCCAGCGGGACCTCGGACAGCATTTCGAACTCCATGCCGCAAAGCACGCGGATACGGTCTGCATACCTGGCTTTCAGCTCCCGGATCTCCTGCTTGTAGGCATCGGTTTTTTCTGGCTGCATGCCGTAATCGGGATTGAAATACATATAGGAATGGCTGGAAAAGCCGATGGCGTCAAAACCCAGCTCGATGGCGCGCAGGATCATCTCTTCCGGCGTGTCGGCACCGTCGCAGTACGTCGAATGGGTATGAAGGTTCTGAAGGTATTTCCTGATCATGATACATTATTCCTTTCGATGCGGCACGCCGGAAGGGAAATGCGGGGCACACAGGTACGTGTGTCCCGCATATCCGGTTTGAGTATCAGATATACCCTTTATCAGCGCTTGCCGGTACGCACGTACTTGAGCAGCGTATCCTTGTCCATGCCGGCGATGCCCAGTTCGTCCAGGCCGCAGCCTTCCTTGCGCCAGTCTTTCTCGTGCACCACGTTGATGATGTCGATGAAGCCGTTGGTCAGGGGCATGGGTACGCCGATGACTTCCGCGATCGCCGCCCACGGCACCAGGCCGTAGGGAACGTCTTCCGTCAGGTAGCGGCTGGTGATGTCGTTGGGGCCGCAGATGGGCGTCAGGCCGATGGAGCCGTGGCCTTCCTTATACAGATCCTGCCAGGTCCACTTGTAGTCGGCGGGACGGCCGGCAAAGTCTTCCATGGGGCGCAGGTTGTAGCCCAGCACGTCGCCGATGGCCTTGCGTTCCTTGTCCATGGCGATGTTCAGGCGGCAGGCAGAGGGCGTCCAGCCCATTTCATACAGATAGAAGGTGACGTGCGGGCTCTCGATGTTGGAGATGTTGAACAGCACGGGGCCGGCATGCCAGTCGGGGTTGACGATGGCCAGGCCGCACTCCAGCACGTCGGTGTAGATCTTCTCGAAGGGGAAGAGGTCCTCGCGCATCTCGTCGATGTATTCGGGCGCTTTCTCCGCGGGCAGGAAGGCGATGTTGATGGGGTTGCGGCCGAACACGTTCACGGTGTTGGAGCCCTTCGCCACCAGGCGTGAGTCGTAGGGCAGGTTGTTGGCGTCCGCCAGCAGCGGGCAGTCCTCGTCGCCCAGCACGTTCTTGAGTACCAGCGCGGCGAAGGCGCCGGGGAAGGTGACGATGATCTGATCCTTGTGCACGTGACCCTTCAGCAGCTTGGCGTAGTCCAGATGCGCGAAAGCCGGGGTGACCAGGCAGATGTAATGGGCGTCTTCCACCGCTTCGGCGATGTCGTCGGTCACGTTGTGCAGTTTGACGGGGCCCTGCAGCTCGGGGATGTTGCCCTTCAGGTTGATGGTCTTGGTTTCGAAGACCTCTTTCATGTTCTGCCTGAATTTCGGCATCTCATACAGGGTAACGGTATGGCCTTTCAGGGTCATTTCCGCTGCCATGGTGTGCGCGCCGTTGCCTCCGCCGAGAACTGCGATTTTTTTCGGGGTCATTTTGCTCATCCTCCATTCATTTTGTTAGAAGTAATAAAACAGCATAATACGCATTTATCGGGCCGGTGCGGCCGGTGCCGCGCGCCTGCATGCAGTCCGGACCCTCCGTACGGGCCCCGGGCCCCGGAAAAATACCGTCGAAACGGTTCCCGGACTTTCCTGTATGCAATCCTCGCGCCGTCTCCTGCCGCGCAAGCCTCCAATCATGGACAGTATAGCACAGGTCGCCGGGATTCCACAAGTAGAAAAAGTCACAGGAGTGCGTTCTTTTTTTCGTACAAAACAACCAAATTTTATCCATATTTTCTATTTCTGACCGGTTTTGCATCCTTATTTCCTCGAAAACAGCCCTCAAAAGCCGCGAAAAGCCCTCATTTGGCCCCGTTTCGGGCCGCGAGGGGATCCCGGCGCCGCCGCGGTGCCGTTTCCGGGGGATTGACGGAAGGCGGAAAGGGGAATATAATCCGGCTGAGAACAGTTTACGGATCGTCCTGAACCGACGCGGCCGTCGGGAGATCCTTCCATACGTTTCCATGAACCGGTCCAGATACGCAAAGACGCACCGGCGATCGTTTACCGACATGTTCATAAGGAGGCTTGCTCAGATGGCGAAAATCATCCGCAACTGGGGCTATATGGGCCCGATGACACCGAACCGCAGGTACGACACGACGGAAGGCCAGCTGATGAACGGGTTTCCGGTGGGGATCCTTCAGCTGTGGGCCCATCTGCCCTTCTTCCCGGGCAACGTATCCAACGCCTATACCTACGATTTCCCGGTCAAGTTCCTGGAGGTCAAGGGCTCCGGCATCGACAATATCCTGGCCGGGGATATGTCGCTGGTGGACAATATCGTGGCCGCCGCAAAGCAGCTGGAGACGGACGGGTGCCGGGTCATCTGTGCCAACTGCGGCTTTTTCGGGCATTACCAGCGCCTGGTGGCGGATCAGCTGGACGTGCCCTGTTACCTGTCCTCCATGGTGCAGGTGCCCTGGGCGCTGGTGGCGATGAAATCCAGCCAGAAGCTGGGCATCCTGACCGCCAACCGGCACACCCTGACGCCGTCCCTGTTCGAGGCCTGCGGCATCACGCCGGAAATGCGCGCCCGCTGCGTCGTCGCCGGCGCCCAGGACCAGGAGGAGTTCCCCAACATCCTGACCGGCAAAGGCGGGCTGGATTACGACAAGGTGGGGGACGAGGTCTGCGGCCTGGCGCGGCAGCTGGTGCAGGACAATCCCGATATCGGCGCCATCCTGCTGGAATGCACGGACATGCCTCCCTACGCCCACCGGATCCAGGCGGAGCTCGGCCTGCCGGTGTACGACGCCATCACCCTGATCCGTTACGCCAAATCCGTCGTGACCCAGACGCCGTATTACGGCTTCCTCTGAGCCTTTCTGCCAGTACGGCCGGCTGCAGCCCCGCTCCCGGGGCTGCAGCTTTTTGATGCTGCGGATTCAGCATTTTTTGGTTGACTTTTACATAAAAAAAGAATATAATGACGGCCAATCACGGGTTATATTGTATATATCAACCAAATTGAGGGAACATTTCGCATAGATCAGAGGGACGACAATGAACACACTGCAAGCTTTCAGCCAGGAGCTGGTGGAGCTTTCCGGCCGGCTCATCGGGGAAAAAGTGCTGATTACCGATACCGCCGGCATCATCATCGGATGCACGGACACGGAGCGCCTCGGGGAGCTGCATGAGGCCTCCCTGGACGTCATGCAGACAGGGCTGTCCAATTCCCACGACAACAATGCCGCCAGCAGTCTGAGGGGAACCTTCGCCGGCATTACCCTGCCCCTGGAATACGAAAACAGGGTGGTGGGCTCCGTAGGCATCACCGGCGATCCCGAACGGGTGGTGCAGTACGGCCAGATGATCCGCGCCTTCATTGAAATGATCCTGCGCTTCCGGGCGGGGCAGAGGCAGCTCGTGGTGCGCGACCGGGAGAGCCTGAACCTGATCCGCGAGATCCTGTATTTCAACGGGGCGGAGGACCAGGAGACCCGGATCAGCGGCCAGGCCAATGCCATCGGCTACGATCTGGCCGCGCCGTACGCCGCCCTGGTGGTGCAGACGGAGGAAAAGCCGGAGGACCCGGATATCCTTCAGAACACGGTGGTCCAGGTCTTCGATCCTGTTACGAATATCGTGGGCGCTTTCTCCCCCGGGCAGGTCATCGTGCTGGCGGACCACGCCGTCGGCGGGCACGATCCCGCCGACATCAGCCGCCTGCTGGACCAGTGCCGCAAGCTGCACGAAAACCTGGAAAAAGCCCTGAATACGCCCTGCGTCATCGGCATCGGCGGCGCCGCTTCGGGCATACTGGACCTGCAGGAAGCCTGCCGGGACGCGCTGTTCACCGCCCACACCGCCATGCGGATGAACCCGCGTCCGGCGGTGCTCAGCGCCGAAGAGGTGGCGCTGGAGCGCATCATATCGAAGATCCCGGACAAAACCTACAGCCATGCCGCTTCCCGGGCCATGGAGATCATCTGCGACCAGAAGGACGCGGAGGAGATCAAGCAGATGATCGTCACCTGGTGCCAGCAGGGCTTCAGCGTTTCCGACACCGCGAGGGCGCTGTTCATCCACAAGAACACCCTGCTTTACCGGATGGAACGGCTGCAGCGCCTGACCGGCTACGACCTGCGGGTCTTCCGGGACGCGCTGACCCTGTACCTGATGATCGGCATGCAGCAGTTCCGCAACGTTTCTGCCGAAAACGTGCGCGCGTTCCTGCAGCCCAATTATTCGGAGGGGCCGGAGAAGCACGGACCCGCCAGGTGAACTCTGAAAGGGAGGCGTTTGTACATGGGCCTTTTTGCACACAAACGGCAGAGCGGATCGCGGACGGGCTCGGTTTTCCCGCTCCGCTCAGGATGACGAAGGAAGCGGACGCTCTGCCGGGGAAAACACGTTCGCCGCAGCGCAGTTCGTTTATTTCGCAGCCCGGTTTGCGGGCGCTTTTTTTGTTTCTTCCCCGTTCATTGTCCCCAATGGGAGTGAACGTCCTTTTTTTGTCCCAATCCCCGCGGCAGCTATTGACTTCCGTCAGTCGCTGTGCTACATTTAATCATTGGAGAAGTGTCCGCAAACCACGTTGACACGGAGACGGATTCTGACAGATTAAGGCGAGGTACATCACAAGGATGAGAGTGATCGAAACCGGGGATATGCAGACGCAGCTCCCCGGGAGCGCGGTATGCCTTGGCTATTTTGACGGCGTACACCGGGGGCATATGGCGCTCATCGAAGCGGCGCGGGGGATCGCGCGGCGGGAGGGCCTGCTGGTCTGCGTTCACGCGCTGGACCGGTCGCCCGCCCAGGTGCTGCACCCGGAGCGCATGGTGCCGCAGCTGACGATGCCGGAAGAAAAGATCCGTTTGTTCAACGAGGCGCAGGTGGATGTGCTGGCGATCACGACCTTTGACGACCGTGTGCGCCATCTGCCGGGCAAGGTCTTCTTTGAAGAGATCCTGCGGGGAAAGCTGAACGCCAGAGCGATCGTGGTAGGAGACGACCACCGCTTCGGCTACCGCGGGGACACGGGCAGCGAGGAGCTGAAGCGCATGTGCGGGGAGGCCGGGATCGCGCTGACCGTGGTGCCGCGCGTCAAGCTCGGGGACGGCTCGGTGATATCCAGCAGCGCCATCCGCGCTGCGCTTGAGCGGGGAGATCTTCAGCGGGCACAGGAAATGCTCGGTCGGACGCCGGACGCGGAAATGATTCGGCGCTGCGCGGGCGGACAAAGAGAGGCGGTACAGACGTTATGAAAAAATCTTTCGCGGCATGGGCGGTACTGCTGGCGATCACCCTGATCGCCAGTCTGGCGCTGGGGCTCACCAACGCTGTGACCAAGGATACCATTGCCGAGCAGGAGAAGCAGAAGGCGGAGATCGTCCGCCAGAAGCTGGTGACGGAAGCGGAAGCGTTCAAACTGCTGGAAGCTCCCGAAGCCAGCGGCACCCCGCGCATCCTGGAGATCCATGAAGGCGCGAAGGGCGAGGAAGCCGCGGGCTACGTGGTCACCGTGCTGAACAAGGGCTTCGGCGGCGAGATCGAGGTCACCGCAGGCTTTGACACCAGCGCGGTGCTGACCGGCGTTTCAGTCGGCGGCGCGAACTTCTCGGAGACGGCCGGCCTGGGCGCGAAGTCCAAGGACGCGGCCTTTACCGACCAGTTCAAGGGCAAGCAGACCCCGCTGCGCGTGATCAAGGCGGGCGGCACCCCTGCGGACAATACGATCGACGCGATCACAGCCGCGACGATCACCTCCAACGCCGTAACGAACGCAGTCAACCTGGCGGGCGAATACATCCGCGAGGCGCTGGGCCTGAACCAGGAAGAAGAGCTGGAGGCGGGTTCCCGCACGGCGACGGTTTCCGCGCAGGGCTTTGCCGGCCCCGTGGCGGTCACCATCACCCTGGACGAGGCTGACAAGATCAGCGAGATGGTGATCGGCGACGAGAGCTTTGCCGAGACGGCAGGCTTCGGCGCGCGCGCCCTCGAGCCGGCATGCGCGGAAGCGTTCATCGGCAAGGTGCCGCCGCTGCAGGCGGGCGACGTGGACGTGCTGTCCGGCGCGACCTTCACCAGGAACGCGATCATCAACGCTGTCAACCAGGCGGCTGAAAAGATCAGGAGCGCGGCTTCCAGCGGCGCGAAGGCCTCTGAACAGGGCTTCGCCGGCCCGGTGGCCGTCAAGCTGACGCTGGACGAAAACGGCGCTATCGCCACCCTGGAGATCGGCGACGACAACTTTGCCGAAACGGCCGGTTTCGGCGCGCGCGCCCTTGAGCCGGCATGCGCGGAAGCGTTCATCGGCAAGGTGCCGCCGCTGGAGGCCGGCGACGTGGATGTCCTGTCCGGCGCGACCTTCACCAGGAACGCGCTGATCAAGGCCATCAACAAGGCGGCCGCGAAGCTCTCCGGAGCCGCGAAGCCGGCTGAGGAACCGGCTGCCGTCGAACCGACGGAAGCCCCCAAGGCGACCGAAGCGCCTGCCGCTCCCGAAACGCCTGCGGTCGAGGGCAACACGGTCCGGGCGAAGGGCTTGACGGGTACCTTCCCGGTGACCGTAGACCTGAACGAGGACGGCACGATCAAGGCTGTAACGCTGGGCGAATCCGACAGCGATACGGACAAGAGCTTCCTGGCGCTGGTGAACACCGAAGCGTTCCTGGGCCAGTTCGTGGGCAAGAGCGCGCCGGTGAGCGGCATCGACACAGTGAGCGGCGCGACGGTGTCTTCCAAGGCGATCATCGAAGCCGTGAACGCGGTGGCGCCCGCGGCGGAAGCTCCCGCCGCTGAAGAACCGGCGGCCGAGGGCAAGACCGTGCAGGCGAAGGGCCTGACGGGCACCTTCCCGGTGACGGTGGCCCTGAACGACGATGGCACGATTAAATCTGTAATGGTTGGCGAAGCCGACAGCGACATGGACAAGAGCTTCCTGGCGCTGGCGAACACGGAGGCGTTCCTGGGCCAGTTCGTGGGCAAGAGCGCGCCGGTGAGCGGCATTGACGTGGCGAGCGGCGCGACGGTGTCTTCCAAGGCGATCATTGAAGCCGTGAACGCAGTCGTTCCTGCGGCT
>JBGUIY010000022.1:0-2417 GCA_045113475.1 Christensenellales bacterium
CGGCCGGTGAAGATCAGGACGGCGCCGGCGAGCTCCAGCAGCAGCCCGCCAATCAGGAACACTGCGCAGCCGCGGCGGGCGCGTTCCACATTCAGATAATCCTCGTGCATAATATACCCTTTCATAAACCCAATGTATGAGTATGAAAAGAGGGCTGCCCGACAGACAGCCCTCATTGTGATCAGAAGGTCAACTTACTCTCGATATACGCTTTGAGCTCGTCCACGGGGATACGGACCTGCTCCATGCTGTCACGGTCGCGGACGGTGACGGTGTTGTTTTCCTCGGTCTCGAAGTCCACTGTGATGCAGAAGGGCGTGCCGATCTCGTCCTCGCGGCGGTAGCGCTTGCCGATGGAGCCGGAATCGTCGTAATCCACCATGAAGTACTTGCTGAGTTCTTCATGAATCGCCAGCGCGCGGGCGCCGAGCTTGTTCTTCTGCAGGGGAAGCACGGCGGCCTTGAAGGGCGCCAGAGCGGGATGCAGGTGCAGCACCACGCGGCTGTCGTTCTCGCCCAGGTCCTGCTCCTCATAGGCGTTGCAGAGGAAAGCCAGGGCCATGCGGTCCGCGCCCAGGGAGGGCTCGATCACGTAGGGCAGGAAGCGCTCGCCCGTGGTGGGATCGATGTATTCCATGTTCTGGCCGCTGACTTCCTGATGGCGGCCCAGGTCGTAATCCGTGCGGTCCGCCACGCCCCAGAGCTCGCCCCAGCCGAAGGGGAACAGGAACTCGAAGTCCGTGGTGGCCTTGGAGTAGAAGGCCAGCTCTTCCTTGCTGTGGTCGCGCAGGCGCAGGGAATCTTCCTTGATGCCCAGGGACAGCAGCCAGTCACGGCAGAAGCCGCGCCAGTACTGGAACCACTCCAGGTCCTCGCCGGGCTTGCAGAAGAACTCCAGTTCCATCTGCTCGAACTCACGGATGCGGAAGATGAAGTTGCCGGGGGTGATCTCGTTGCGGAAGGACTTGCCGATCTGGCCGACGCCCATGGGCAGCTTGCGGCGCGTGGAGCGCACGATGCTCTTGAAGTTGACGAAAATGCCCTGCGCGGTCTCGGGGCGCAGGTAGATCTCGCTGGCGGTGTCCTCGGTGACGCCCGCGTGGGTCTTGAACATCAGGTTGAACTTGCGGATGCCGGTGAAGTCCTTCTTGCCGCAGGTGGGGCAGACGATGTCGTGCTCCGCGATGAAGGTCTCGTACTGCTCGTTGGTCCAGCCGTCAGCCTGGATTTCCTCGCCCCTGGCATGAGCCCAATCCTCGATCAGTTTGTCCGCGCGGAAACGCGCCTTGCAGGCCTTGCAGTCCATCAGCGGATCGTTGAAGGTGCCCACGTGGCCGCTGGCTACCCAGACCTGGCTGTTCATCAGGATCGCGCTGTCGAGCCCGACGTTGTACTTGCTCTCCTGCACGAACTTCTGCCACCAGGCGCGCTTGACGTTGTTCTTGAACTCGACGCCCAGGGGGCCGTAGTCCCAGGAGTTGGCGAGACCGCCGTAGATCTCGCTCCCCGCAAAAATAAAGCCGCGGTTTTTGCACAGCGCGACCAGTTTATCCATTGTCAGTTCCTTGCCCATTGCTGAAAACTCCCTTCCATAATATAGGATACGCCCTGTATGATAGGCAGAAACGGCGGTTTTGTCAAGCAGAAAACGCAATCCGGAACGACGGCGCGATTCCGCCCCGGTGGAGGGATCTGCTTTGTGAGTTCTTCTTTTGTTAACACTTCATCAACCTTTGATTATATGACGATCCATGCCCTTAGGGCCGATTCCTCCCAAAATGAATACTTGATTCGTCGAAACTGCAAAAAACAGAAATAATTCATCACGAAAGAAGGAGAAAATGAATTATTGGAGAATAAGTATTGCATTATTCCGTTTAGGAGGCTTTTCCTATGCCCTTGACCTTGTCCAGGACCTGCCAGGCGATCGCGCCTTCGGCTACATTGAAAATGAACGCGCTGGTCGGCGAGATGCGCGACCGCGGCGAGGACGTCATATCCCTGAGCGTGGGGGAACCCGATTTCATCACGCCGGAACACATCCGCGAGGCGGGCAAGCGCGCCATCGACGAGGGCAAGACCCGTTATACGGCGGCCAGCGGCATGCCGAGCCTCCGCTCCGCCATCGCCAAATACCTTCTGGAGGAAAAGGGCCTGCGTTATACCCGTGAGGAGATCATCGTGGGCAACGGCGCCAAGCAGGTCATCCTGGGCGCGCTGCAGGCGATCGTCAATCCGGGGGACGAGGTGCTGATGCCGGCTCCGTGCTGGGTCAGCTATCCGGAAATGATCAAGATGGCCGGGGGCGAGCCCATCTGGATCAACACTACCCGTGAGCAGGGCTTCGTGCCCGATATCGCCCAGATCGAGAAGGCAATCACGCCCCGCACCAAGGCGCTGCTGCTGAACACCCCCAG
>JBGUIY010000023.1:0-6763 GCA_045113475.1 Christensenellales bacterium
ACATCTCCAACCCGAACAGCGTCCCGCTCAAGGACGTGAAGGTGTACAATCCGCTCTACTGGTCCGGGGAATCGGGCACTGTCGTCAAGCACTATGAGACCATGGATCCGTATTTCTCTGACACCATGGGGTTTGTATACGAGATCCAGGGTCCGGACGCGGATCAGGGCACCATTTACAACACCAGCACCGCCGACGGCTACTTCGGGAACGATTTCCTGCATGCCGCCAGCGAACCCGTGACCATCCCCACCGGGTATCCGAATCCGGAGAAGAGAATTCCCTTTGGCCTGTCCATCAGCAAGGTCGAAACCAGTAAGCCGACCCACGACGGCAAATACTGGATCGACGAGGTCATCACCTACGACATCACCGTCACGAATACCGGCTCCTATCCGCTGTTCAACGTGACCGTCAAGGATTCCCTGAAGATGGAAGACGGCGGTGTCCTGGGCGTCATCAGCACCTTTGGCCCCAGCGAAAGCAAAACCTATTCCTTCAGCCACAAAGTGACCAAAGCGGATGAGATCCACGAAAAGGTATACAACTACGCGATCGCGGACTACTCCATCGACCCGCCCATGCTGGACACCATCATGACCAATCCGGTCATCAGCCTGATCGGCAAGAAACCCGGCGGGACAGAACCCGATCCCGGCCTCCCCGAAGACGCCTGCGTCCGCACGCTGATCTCCAAGGGACCCGACAAGGCCGAGTACACCCTGAGCCTGTGCGAGACCCATGAGGAGCTCCTCGCCAAGGCCGACGCACTGATCGCCGCCGCTGCGACGGACGAGGACAGGCTGGCCGCCTACACGGAAGCCAACGCCCTGTGGAACGAAGCCATCGAAGCGCTCTATCAGGAGCTGGTCAACGCTTATCCGGAGAGCGGCAGCGCCGTGATCGCCAGCAATTCCGCATGGCGCCAGTCCATCGCCGCCTACGCTGACGTCCTGACCCAGGCCCACGGCCTGAGCGCGCTGGAAGCCGCGAAGAAGATCAACGGCGTTCTGGTGACCCGCACCGTCGACCTGTGCTACGCGCTGCACGAGGCGGGAGAATCGAAGCTGCCTGAGAGCATGATCACCGGCAAGTATCATAACCTGGCCGGCAGCACCAAATCGCTCAGCAGCGCCGCCCAGCTGACCAGAACGGCCGGCGGCAGGCTGCGCCTGACCGTGACCCTGAGTTCTGACCACGCCGTGATCGAAAAGATGCTGAACAAGAGCCTGACCGCCTCCGAAACGGCCGAAAACAAAGCCGCCATGCTGGCCGTCGCTACCTCCAGCTACCGCACCATGATCTCCGGCCTGATCGCCCGCGCAGCGAAATCCGGGACCGAGGAAGCCGCAAAAGCCCTGCGGCAGTATCAGACCGCGGCGCTCGCACTGCTTGATCAGGATGCCGCCCTCTGGACGGCGTTGTGGGCCGATGCCCCCGTCGCCGCCGCAGAAATCACCTGCCGCGAGACCCGTGAGACAGCCGTCAGCTTCTCCGGCCCGGCGAAATAAACCGAACCGGCGAAATCTAATCTGACCCGACACAGCAAACGCCCCCGGAAGTCCAGACTTCCGGGGGCGTTTCATGGTATGATGATGATTCTCATTTTCTCGTCCAATGAATATTCGAATACCGGACGGATTTTGTACCTGTATCAATAAACATCGGCGCAATTACATATGGTAACCTTGCAGCGGCGGCCCCTGGGCATCCCGTGCGCGGTGCGCGAGGCGCTTGCGTCCGCGGTGCGCGCGCGATACAACCACCATCTTCGCGGCATAAAATCTGCTTCAATAATGAACATGACCCGAAAGATAATCGCTTGAATCATTTTGTTGGGTTTGTGGCGGCCCAGGGGCCGCCGCTACATAATTCCACCGCACGTCGAGAATTACCCACAATACACGATTCCTGGTAAAACGTACCGGAATAATGCGGAAATCCCGCGCGCTGCAAACCAACCGGCACGCTGTACGGCAGCCCTATCCGTTCTTCCTGGATCCGCACTGTGCGCTCTTCGTGCACCCGTCGCAGCCGCATCCGCAGCCGCCGGTGCGCCTGTTTTTGCGCACCCTGCGCACGGCGAAGAAAAGGGCGACGGCGATTGCCGCGAGGATCGCGATGTCAGCAGCATTCATGTTTCAGCCCTCCCGCTGTCAGCCCAGGCCGAAGATTTTTCCGACCAGCTGCACAAGCACAGCGGCGATCCAGCCGATGGCGCACTGCCACAGCACGACGCCCGCGGCCCACTTGCGCCCCAGCTCGCGCCGGATGGCGGCGATGGCGGCAACACAGGGCGTATACAGCAGGCTGAACGCCAGCATGGACACGGCTGTCACCGCGCCGAGGCCCGCCACGCCGTCGGCAAAGAGCACCTCCATGGTGGCGACTACGGACTCCTTGGCCATGAAGCCGCTGACCAACGAAGTCACGATGCGCCAGTCGCCCAGGCCGGCAGGCCGGAACACCGGCGCGATCCATCCGGCGATGACGGCCAGGATGCTGTCCTGCTCATTCTCCACCAGATTGAAGCGGAAGTCAAAGCGCTGCAGGAACCAGACCACGATGGTGGCGATCAGGATGATGGAGAAGGCGCGCTGCAGGAAATCCTTCGCCTTGTCCCACAGCAGCATCAGCGTGGTGCGCGGACTGGGCAGGCGGTAGTTGGGCAGCTCCATCACGAAAGGAACGGCCTCGCCCTTGAACAGCGTTTTCTTGAACAGCAGCGCCACCAGTACGCCGGTCAGGATGCCGGCCACGTAGAGCAGCGTGATGATCCACCAGCTCTGCCCCGGGAAGAAGGCGGAAACGAAGAAGCCGTAAATGGGCACCTTCGCCGTACAGGACATGAAGGGCGTCAGCAGGATGGTCATTTTGCGGTCCCGGGCGCTGGGCAGCGTGCGCGTGGACATGACCGCCGGCACCGTGCAGCCGAAGCCGATCAGCATCGGCACCATGCTCCGGCCGGAAAGGCCGATGCGGCGCAGCAGCTTGTCCATCACAAAGGCCACGCGGGCGATATAGCCGCTGTCTTCCAGAAGCGAAAGGAAGAAGAACATGGTCACCACGATGGGCATGAAGCTCAGCACGCTGCCGACGCCCTCGAAGACGCCTGACAGCACCAGGCTTTGTATCGTGGGATTCACGTTTCCTGCGGTCATGGCCTGCTCCGTCCAGCCGGCCAGCGTATTGATGCCCCTTGCCAGCAGATCCTGGAAGAAGGGCCCGATCAGGAAGAAGGTCAGCCAGAACACCAGGCCCATGATGGCGATGAACACGGGGATCGCCGACCATTTTCCGGTCAGTACCCGATCCAGCTTTGCGCTGCGGATGTGCTCCCTGCTCTCGTGCGGACGGGTGACGCAGCGGTCGCAGAGCTTGTAGATATAGGTGAAGCGCATGTCCGCCATGGCCGCGCTGCGGTCGAGGCCGCGCTCGGTCTCCATCTGCAGCACGATGTGCTCCAGCATTTCCTTTTCGTTCTGGTCCAGGCCCAGCTGTTCCAAGATCAGCTGATCCCCCTCGATCAGCTTTGCAGCGGCAAAACGCACGGGCAGCCCGGCCATTTCGGCGTGATCCTCGATCAGGTGGATCACCGCGTGCAGGCAGCGGTGCACCGCGCCGCCGTGGTCTTTGGCGTCGCAGAAGTCCTGGCGCAGCGGCTTTTCCTGATACTTGGCAATATGCACCGCGTGGCGGACCAGCTCGTCCACGCCCGCGTTTTTCGAGGCGGATATCGGCACCACGGGCACGCCCAGCATGGCCTCCATGGCGTTCACATCCACCGCGCCGCCGTTGCCGGTCATCTCGTCCATCATGTTCAGGGCCACCACCGTGGGCACGCCCATTTCCAGCAGCTGCATCGTCAGGTACAGTCCGCGGTCGATGGTGGTCACGTCCACGATGTTGATGATGGCGTGGGGGTGGGATTTCAGCACGAAGTCGCGGGACACGATCTCTTCGCTGGTATAGGGCGACATGGAATAGATGCCCGGCAGGTCGGTGATGCGGGTATCCGCGTAGCCGCGGATCACGCCGTCCTTGCGGTCCACCGTGACGCCGGGGAAATTGCCCACGTGCTGGTTAGCCCCGGTCAGCTGGTTGAACAGGGTGGTCTTGCCGCTGTTCTGGTTGCCCACCAGCGCGAAGGTGAGCGTCGTGCCCTCCGGCAGCGGATCCCCGCTCCCCTTGGGATGGTATTTGCCCTCCTCGCCAAGGCCCGGGTGCTCCACATGGCGCGTTTTTTTCTTTTCCTCCGCGGGACTGTCGGCGCGCGTATCGACCGGCGTGACGGCGATCCTGGCCGCGTCCGCGAGGCGGAGGGTCAGCTCGTAGCCGTGGATGCGCAGTTCCATGGGGTCCCCCATGGGAGCCAGCTTGACCAGGGTGACCTCCGCGCCGGGGATCACGCCCATGTCCAGAAAATGCTGGCGAAGCGCGCCGTCGCCGCCGACCGCGCTGACGACCGCCGTTTGTCCCGGTTTCAGTTCATTCAGGTTCATATTCTCATCTCCTGCAGGTCGATGCCGTTCAGCGGACGCAGGACGGTATCATTCTTTTCCTTTCGTTCCGATGCAGTAGGCGAAGCCCTTCGCGGTACGCAGGGCGGCGTCCACGAAGTGGTTCCCGGGGTTCCATTCCAACAGCGCCGGTACGCCCTGCGCCGCAAGCGTTCCGTACTGCGCACGGATTGCCTCGTCCACCGTCTTCATGAGGACGTTCCGTGTCCGGGCCTCACGATCTCCCAGGGACAGATATGCCCGTTTCGCGAGAAAGCGGTGGGCATCGGCATACTCCGTCCATCCCGGGTACCACACTGAGGGCGACGCGGCGGCGATGCCGTCAAAACGGTCGCTCGCGTATCCGGCGTACAGGGCGAACAGTCCCGCCAGCGAATACCCGCCCAGGACGACGCGCGGTGCCCGCGCACGTCCGGAAAGCAGCCCGGGGATCAGCTCCCCCGTCACGAAGGAGAGCGTGCGCTCCGCCCCATCGCCGAAGGGCGGCTGGCCCCGGAACAGGGGTTCGCAAGGCCAGGGCGTCAGGTCCTGCCACCAGTCAACCCCGAAGGCCGCCAGCGCGAACCGCGCTTCCGGCCTGAACCGCGCCAGGCATTCCGCTTCCTCCGCGACCATGCCGGCTTCGTCCGGATCCTCCGGCTGCAGTAGCAGCCATTCGCAGTTTTCCGGATCGCCGGCTATCCGCACGGTGCGGCCGGCGACCCGCGTTTCCTTCATCGTCTCAGTCATCCTTTGCACAGTCAGATGCCTGCTGAACAGGCCGTTCTTTCCCGTCAGTATCCCGCCATGGCACGCTGTACGGTGTTCATGGCCTCGTTCAGCATTTCGGTCGTCGCGCCGCTGCTGATCATCGCGCTCAGCTGGCCGCAGGCTGCAGCCAGGTTCTCATAGGAGGCGGAGCCCGGCTCCATCCAGCCCAACTGCTGGTAGCCCTCATTCAGCACCTGCTCTGCCGCGCTGACCAGGGCCTGAGGCGCGGCGTATTCCGCCCAGTAGTCCTGCGTGGGGCCGTCCTGCTCCTGGGCGTCCGGCCAGACAGGCTGTCCGGCGCCGGGGTCCGTGTATCCCGGATCGGCGTAACCCGGGTCATACCAGGGATCCGGATCCGGCTGGTAAGCGGGCATCGTGTGCCAGGTGCACACAGCACCGTTCAGGATCGAGGTGCCCAGGTACTTGGTGAGCACGTCCTGGTACTCCGTATTCAGGAACTTCGCCAGGGGATGCCCGACGGGCAGGGATACGACGCCCCGGGTCTCGGTATTCGTGCAGTAGGGGCCGGCCACCATGCCGGAATCCACGCACACCGTCTGCTGCACGTGCATGTCGCAGTACTCTGTCGGAACGTACCCGCGCGGCCACCAGCCAGATTCCACGCCGTCGTCCCGGCAGGCGTCGGTAGCGAGCTTGCCGGAATACTTGCAGGTGGTCACTTTCACCAAGCCGTATTCCTCGCCGCTGCCGCTCAGGATATCGCGGTTGCTCAGGCCCTTCTGCCTGTGGATTTTGCTCATGAAGCTCTGCCACAGGGCCGCGGCGCTGTTGCCGCCAGTGGTCTTGCTGGCCAGGGATTTATAGTTGTCATGCCCGATCCAGACGGTACCGCAGTACCAGCCGGTCATTCCGGCGAAGAACACGCCCTTCTGGTCGGAGTTCGTGCCCGTCTTGCCGGCCACGGTCTGGCCCGAGATTTTGGCGGCCGTACCGGTGCCGCGGGAGACCGCTTCCTTCATCATGTCCACGACCAGCCAGGAGGTGGCGGGAGAGAATACCTGCCGCTCCACCTGGTTCAGGCCGCCGTCGAATAGCGCGTGATGCTCGGAATCGAAGATGCCCTTGAAGGTCATCGGGGATTTGTACGCCCCGCCGTTGCCCAGCGTGCCATAGGCCATGGCCATTTCGATGGGCGTGATGCCGCTGGAGCCCAGGGCGAGGCCGAAGGGCGTCTTGTTGATATGATCCGGCGAAATACCCAGCCGCAGCAGGAAATCATAGGAGCGCTCCACGCCCACGAAGTTCATCAGGGCGTAGGCCGCCGCCGTATTGTGGCTGCGCACCAGGGCAGCGCGCATGCTCTCCGGCCCGGTATAGGTGTTCGTGGAGTAGTTGCGCGGCCACGTGTCCTCGCCGTTTTTGCCCTTCCAGCCCGTAATCGGCAGGGGCATGTTGTTGACGACCTCTTTGTCGCCGTGGCCCAGTTCCACCGCCGGCGCGTACACCGACAGGGGCTTGATGGCCGAGCCCAC
>JBGUIY010000024.1:0-2164 GCA_045113475.1 Christensenellales bacterium
GCAGGCGGACATAATATGCTGATGGTCGGCGTGCCCGGCAGCGGCAAGACCATGCTGGCCCGCTGCCTGCCCGGGATCATGCCGGAGATGACCGCCCAGGAAGCCTTCGACGTGACCCGCATCCATTCCGTCGCGGGTCTCCTGCCGCCCAACGAAGGGCTGATTACTCAGCGTCCATTCCGCACACCGCACCATTCCGCTTCCATGCCGGCGCTGATCGGCGGCGGTCCGGAAGCCCGGCCGGGCGAGATATCCCTGGCCCATAACGGCGTACTTTTTCTCGACGAACTTCCGGAGTATCCCCGTGCTGTGCTGGAAGCGCTGCGCCAGCCCCTTGAAGACGGCTTCGTCACCGTCAGCCGCGTGCGGGCCCGCTCCCAGTACCAGGCCAGATGCATGCTGATCGCTTCCATGAACCCCTGCCCCTGCGGTTATTACGGCAGCCGCGTACGCGCCTGCCGCTGCAGCGAGCACGAGATCAGGCGCTATCTCGAACGCATTTCGGGGCCGCTGCTGGACCGCATTGACCTGCAGGTGGAAACGGATGCCGTGCCCGTGTCCGAGATCCGCCAGACAGGCGAGAGCGAATCCAGCGCGCAGGTGCGCGCCCGCGTACAGGCCGCCCGGGAAAGACAGATCAGGCGCCTGGCTGCTGCGGGCATCACCTGCAACGCCCAGGCCACCGGCAGCGCCGTGCACGAGCTCTTTCCGCTGCCGCGGGAATCCGCCCAGGTCCTGGAAAAGGCGGTGGAGAAGCTGCATCTCTCCATGAGAGCATATACGAGGATCATCAAAGTCGCCCAGACGATCGCCGATCTGGAAGGTACGGATCGGATCGCTCCCGCCCATATCCTTGAGGCGGTGCAGTACCGGACGATCGATCAGAAATACTGGCAGAATTGATACAGACCTTATGAATTGAGGTGAGAACGAATGAATTGGCGCATCGTAACGGATTCCAGCTGTGACGTGCTGCCTGAACTGGCTTGGGATCAGGATCTGACCTACGGCAAAGTGCCTTTTGTTTTTAAAATCGGCGATATCGAAATGACGGACGACAATACTCTGAGTATACCGGAGATGCTCACCGCCATGGAGCGCTGCCCGGACGCGAGCAAGTCCGCCTGCCCCTCTCCCGGATTATGGGAGGAGCAGTTCGAACAGGCGGACAAGGTGATCGCCCTGACGATCTCCGCCAACCTGTCCGGCAGCTACGAGAGCGCTGTGGCGGCCCGGGAAATGACCCTTGAAAAGCATCCGGGCAAGAAGATCTTGATCCTCAATTCGCTGAGCACAGGCCCCGTGCTCAATATGGCTGTCGAAAAGGCTGTGGAGCTCATCAAAAAAGGGCTGTCTTTTGAAAAGATCAGCGCTGTAATGACAGACTTCATTCACAGCAGGCACACCGTATTCGCCCTTTCCAGCTTCAACAACCTGGTGAAAAACGGCCGCGTGAGCCGCCTGGCCGGGCTGATCGCCGGGAAGCTCGGCATCTGGGGCATCGGCGTCGGCAGCAGCGAGGGCAAAATCGAAATGGCGGCCAAAGTCCGCGGATCCCGGCGCATCATTCAGACGATCACGGACATCATGAGACAGAACCATTTCGCAGGCGGCCAGGTCGTGATATCGCACTGCCTCAATCCGGATTTTGCCTCCCAGCTGAGGGAGGGGATCATCAGCATCTGGAACAACGCCCGGGTCATGCTGACCGAAACAAACGGACTTTGCAGCTTCTACGCAGAACGCAACGGCCTGATCGTCGCGTACTGAGATGGGAAAAGATATGACGGACGAACGATTGAAATATCTGCAGCTTCTCGGCGAACGTTACCCCTCTGTGGAAGCGCTGTGCACCGAGATCACCCGCCTGAGCGCTCAGCTGAGCCTGCCCAAGGGCACCGAGCACTTCATGAGCGACATTCACGGCGAGTATGAAGCCTTCTGCCATATCATGAACAACTGTTCCGGGGTCATCCGCGAGAAAGTGGAGCTCTGGCTCGGCAATCACCTGACGCGCACGGAAGCTGACGAGCTGTGCACCCTGATATACTATCCTCAGTCCGTGATCCGAAAACGCCAGCAGCAGCCGTTTCTCCATGCCGAAATCGGGGTTTCGCGATACCAGCTGCCCTTCCAGCTTGAAAAGGACGATGTTGATGAAATG
>JBGUIY010000025.1:0-4983 GCA_045113475.1 Christensenellales bacterium
CGAACCGGCCAAAAACCTGTATAAATCTCTGGGCTTTTTCAAGGTCGGCGTCCGGAAAAAGTATTATGAAAACCAGACCGACGCGCACATCATGGTCACAGACAAAATGCCGCCTCCGGACCCTGAATTCACAGAGGCGGAGACGGTATTTGAAGACAGTCCGGCAGACAGTCAGAACAGCATATAGTCACATTCAAGGCGGCCGTTGTAGAAACGCCGCTTTTTGCTTGCCCTGCGGCCGAAGGCGCGTTCAAAGGAAGGGTTGCCGCAGAGCACGGCAAGGTGGCACTGGGGATGCCGGTCAAACATCCCGCGCATCGCCTTGTACAAAGCCAGGCACTGCTTCTGGTCGTTAAGGCGTTCCCCATAGGGGGGATTGGCGATGAACTGTATGCGTTCATGTGGAAGCTGCAGGATATTCAGATCGGCAACGTCGACCCGGATATGATCGTCGAGTCCCGCCTGGTGAATGTGTCGGCGGCACAGCTCCAGGGCTTCCGGATCGATATCGCTGCCTGAGATCGGCGGCAGCTTTTCAGGCGTGTAGGCAGCCTTGGCTTCGTTGCGTGCGCGTTCGATGAGCTTTTTGTCGGTCTTCGGCCAGGTCTCCAGAAGAAAACTCCGTTTCAGTCCCGGCGCCCGGTTGGCGGCCAGGAACGCGCTTTCGATCAGCAGGGTGCCTGTGCCGCAGCATGGATCGTGCAGCGGCGTCGTATCGCGCCATCCGGAGAGCATGGCCATGGCGGCAGCCAGGGTTTCGCGCAGCGGGGCTTCGCCGTTCCAGGTGCGGTAGCCCCGCTTGTTCAATGCGTCCCCGTTGGTGTCCACCATGATGCGGGCCTTGTTCTGGTGGATCGAAATGTGGATCGGGAAGCTGGGGCCGCTTTCGGAGCACCAGGACATATGGTAATAAGCCATCAGTTCCTCGGTCAGGGCCTTTTTGGCGATCGCCTGGCAGTCCGATGGACTCATCAGCTGGCTTCGGGCGCATTTGCAGCTGACGGGGAGCGCGGCGTCCCGCGGCATGAGCTCCTGCCAGGCGCAGCCGCGCACCAGACGGAAAAGATCCTCGAATGTCATGACGGTGCCTTCCGCCATCAGGATCAGCACGCGGTCCGCCGTGCGGAGCCAGAGATTGGCTTTGAAGGCGTCTTCCAGCGTGCCTTCGAATCTCACATAACCGTTCTCCGCCCGGCTGTCAAAACCGAGTTCGGTCAGTTCACGGCGGACGAGGCCCTCAAGCCCGAAAGCGGCGGTGGCGATCAGCGTAAAAATCATACAGCTTCACCCTTTTCAAAATACAAAATTGAGTGTACAATATACCTATATTCGATACGTTTGGATTCGGTACCGAATTCAACAGGAGGTGTAAACATGAATCGTCGTGTTTTATGGATCGTGCTGGACAGTGTCGGCGCGGGCGCCCTGCCTGATGCGGCCGCCTACGGAGACGCGGGAGCGAATACCCTTGGGCATATCCAGGAAAAGGTCGGGCTGAGCATCCCGAATATGCGCACGCTGGGCCTGGGCAACCTCCCGGGCATCGGCATTCCGGGGATCGGCCATCCTTCCGGCGCGTTCGGCCGCGCCTGTGAGAGGTCAAAGGGTAAGGATACTACGACAGGACACTGGGAGATGGCGGGCGTAACGCTGAACGAGGCGTTCCCGACCTATCCGGAAGGCTTTCCGCCGGAGGTGATCGAGGCGTTCGAGCAGGCCATCGGCACCAAGGTCATCGGCAATAAACCCGCTTCCGGTACGACGATTCTCGACGAATTGGGCGAAGAGCACCTCCGTACCGGATACCCCATCGTGTATACTTCGGCGGACAGCGTGTTCCAGATCGCAGCGAACGAGAAGCTGTACCCGATCGACCGGCTGTATGAGATGTGCAGGATCGCCAGGACGCAGCTGGTAGGGAAGCATGGCGTCGGGCGCGTCATCGCCCGCCCCTTCATCGGGGAGAAGAGCGGCGCCTTCACCCGGACGCCCCACAGGAAGGACTTTTCGCTTGAGCCGCCGGAGGACACGATCCTGGACGTGCTGAAAGCTGCCGGTAAGCAGGTAAAGGGCGTAGGGAAAATAGAGGACATTTTTGCCGAAAAGGGCCTGACGGAATCGAACCATGCAGCGGGCAATCCGGCCTGCATCGACGCGGCAATCGCGTTCATGCGGGAAGATTTTGAGGGCATGTGCTATGTCAATCTGGTGGATTTCGACAGCACTTACGGTCACAGGAGAGACGTCAGTGGATACGCTGAAGCGCTGGAATACTTTGACAGGCGCCTGCCGGAACTGACTGCGCTGATGAATGATCAGGACCTGCTGATCATCACGGCCGACCATGGCTGCGATCCGACCTATTCGGGCACTGATCACACGCGCGAGTATGTGCCGATCCTCTGCTGGTCCCGTTCCATCAACCGTCCCGTGGATCTCGGCACCCGCGATACATACGCGGACATGGCTGCGACCATCGCTGATTATTTCGGGCTTTCCGAGCGCTTCGGAGCCAAATCCTTCTGGCCTGAACTGAAGGGGGAGTGAGACAGCATGATGACCTATGCGGAGATCAAACGCGCCGCTCAGATCGCTGAAGAAAAGATCGGGCGCGCGGATACTGCCGTCGTGCTGGGCAGCGGCCTGGGCGATTACGGCGAAACCTTCGATAAAGTGAACCGGATCGCCTATACCGATCTACCGGGCTTTCCCGCCAGCACCGCGCCGGGACACGCAGGGGAGTTCATCGGCGGCGAGAAGAACGGGAAACGCGTTCTGATCATGAACGGGCGTTTTCATATGTACGAGGGCATCCAGATGTCCCAGATCGCCCTGCCCGTTCGGGTAATGCGCCTGCTGGGCGTCAAAAACCTGATCCTGACGAATGCTGCCGGCGGCGTCAATCTGGGTTTCCATCCCGGGGATCTCATGATGATCACGGATTATATCAACCTGACCGGTCAAAGCCCGCTGACAGGCCCGAATATGGACGAAATCGGCCCCCGTTTTCCGGACATGAGCCACGTGTTTACCCCTGAACTGCAGACGATCTGCCGTGACGCGGCAAAGGGTATGGGGTTGGAACTTCGGAAGGGGGTATACTGCTGGATGCCCGGCCCCTGCTACGAGACGCCTGCGGAGATCCGCATGCTGCGCCTGCTTGGCGCCGACGCGGTCGGCATGTCTACCGTGCCTGACGCCATGGCCGCCCGCCACGCGGATATGAACGTGCTGGGAATCTCCTGCATCACCAACATGGCCGCCGGGATCCTGGATCAGCCCATCACCCACCAGGAAGTACTGGATACCGGACGGCGCATCCAGGCGAATTTCCGGACGCTCATCGACCGGATCATCGAGAAAATCTGAAACTGTCAGTAAACACGTTTAACGGACTCCGATCCCGCCGGGACCGGGGTCATTTTGCGTAGAAGGTGCAGCCGCCGATAAACTCGCGCAGGATCGAAAGGGGCGGTATTTCGTCCAGCATCTTTTTCGGAGCCGGCACCAGGTAGTGCAGGATCTTGAGCAGGCGTCGCGAGAGCAGATAATTCGGGTTCTCCGGCTCGATCATGTTCAGCAGGTCGTAGGCGATGTTTCTGAGTACCGGCAGTTCGTAATGCAGCACGGAATTGAAAACGAAGTCTGCCTGCTCCTGGAAGGGGAAGATCCATTTATCCTCGCCTGCCCGGACATTGGGCCACATGCTGAGAGTTTCGTCCGGATGTGTGCCCCTGAACTGGTAATCCCTGACGATGCGCCGCAGCAGACGCGCATCCGTGGTGCGGATGCGGTTGTGATCGTCCATATTCAAACAGGTCAGCTCGCTGATATAGATCTTGGAGATGACGCTCTGATCCAGACATCCGTTGACGGCGGGATTCAGCGCGTGGATGCCTTCGATGATCAGGACCTGGTTCTCCGTCATCTGCACCGGCGGGTAGAAGGCGGCGCTGGCATCCTGCTTGAAGGAGTAACGGGGCAGGCTGACGGTTTCGCCGTTCAGCAGCGCCTGGACGCATTGGTGGAACTGGGGGACGTTGATGGCGTCCAGATGCTCAAAGTCATACTCCCCGTTTGCCTGCAGCGGGATTTCGGAACGCGGGCGGTAGAAATCGTCCAGGGAAATCAGCAGCGGCTTCAGTCCGAGCACGCGCAGATGGATCGCGAGCCGGTTGGCGAAGGTGGTCTTGCCGCTGGAAGAGGGACCGGCGATGAAGATCGCCCGGCTGTGCCTGCGGGATATCTGCTCCGCGATATGGGCGATGGATTTATCCTGAAGGGCTTCGTTGACACGGATAAAGGTGCGAAGCTGGTTGCTCAGGATCATCTGGTTCAGGTCGGTGACCTGCGTGCAGTTCAGGATGCGGCACCACTCGTTCGATTCCTTGAAAGTGGCCAGGTGCTTGGGCAGTTTGGCGGCCGGAGCGATGCTTTCGATCTGCGCGGAATGCCGAGGCATCTGCAGCACGAAACCCGGCTTGATCAGCTTCAGCCCGAATACCCGTGTATAGCCGGTACTGGGGAGCATTTTCCCGTAGAAGTATTCGCTCCTGTCCCCGCAGGTATACATGTAGAGATGCTGATACGGCCGGAAGCGGAGGAGCTTTACCGTATCCTCCTGCCCGATGGACTGGTAGTAACGCACAGCCTGGCTCCTGGACCACCTTTCGATGGTATAGGGCAGGTCGGCGCGGGTGATGCGGTGCATCTCCCGATCAAGCTGCCGCAGTTCGTCGGCGGTCACCGTATGGCCGGTGACGGTCACATACAGGCCGGATCCGAGGGAATGCTCGATCCGCACGCGGTGATCCGGCCAGACCTTTTTTGCGGACATGAGCATGACAAAGCGCAGGCTCCGTTCATAGATCCGGCGTCCTTCGTCGTCGGCGTAGGTCAGCGTCCTGAATTCCGTGGAACGGTTGATCGTGTCGTTCAGTTCATACACGACGCCGCCGGTCATGCAGCCGAGTACCTGCGCCG
>JBGUIY010000026.1:0-2807 GCA_045113475.1 Christensenellales bacterium
GCTGAATAGTTTTCTCCACTGTACGGCCTATGAAAATATTATTTTCTGCTGGGTGATGCATGAACAATCCATTATTGACGAAATAATCGATAGACTGGACACAGGAGATGCGAGAGTCATAAAGATTTCGCTTATGATCGATGAAACCAATTTGCGCAAAAGACTCTCTGCTGACATCGCCAGGGGGATCCGCAGTAACGATGTAATCGACAGAAGCGTTGCAAGGATCGACATGTATCAAACGCTTGACACCATAAAAGTGGATACAGTCAATAAGAACGTTTATGAAATCGTGAGCGAAATACTGACGCTTTGATATCAACTAATTCCAGTTTATCGGCGGGGTGATGACAGAAATGCGGCTGACGACTTTGTGCTATATTGAGAAGGACGGGTGCTGGCTGATGCTGCACCGCGTGAAAAAAGCGCAGGACGAGAATGCGGGCAAGTGGATCGGCATCGGCGGGCATCTGGAGGAGAATGAATCCCCGGAGGAGTGTGTGCTCCGCGAGATCCGGGAAGAAACAGGGCTGGCAGTGACCGGCCTGAAGCTGCGCGGACTGATCACCTTCATTCTGCCGGACTGGGGGAACGAACTGACCTTCCTCTATACTGCCAGGAGCGGGGGAGAGGTCCCCGCTGAACGCCTGGACGGGCCGGAAGGCGTCCTGCGCTGGGTGCCCATTCCCGAGGTGGACGGGCTATCCCTTTGGGAGGGGGACCGCGTGTTCCTGCCGCTGCTGCGGGAGCGGGGGGACTGTTTTTCCCTGAAGCTGACCTACCTCCCCGGCGGCGCGCTTGCGGAGGCGGTGCTGGACGGGACGCCGGTGCGTGCGGCACAAGATGATGCAGAGAG
The DNA here is from genome assembly GCA_045113475.1 of Christensenellales bacterium. Lineage (GTDB taxonomy): Bacteria > Bacillota > Clostridia > Christensenellales > Aristaeellaceae > UBA4246. Next base: position 857 of record JBGUIY010000026.1, read on the forward strand.
TCGAATTTGAAAAGAGGAACGCCCATGAATCAGACGACACAGAAAATCACGGTCATGGCCGCAGGCATCGCCCTGTTTGTGGCGCTGTCCCTGTGCCTGCAGGTGCCGGTGTTTGAGAACTATTATCTTTGCCTGGGCTATGTGGTGATGGCGGTTTACTGCTATTCTTTCGGGACTGCGGCGGGCACCGCCGTCGGGACGCTGGGCGTCGTGCTTTACTGCCTGCTGATCAACGGCTTGCGGGGCATGCCGGGATGGGCGCTGGGCAATGTGGTGATCGGGGTGATCATGGGCTTCGCCTTCAGTGTGACAAAAAAGATCAGGAACCCGCTGGTCAGGACGGCGCTCAACATCGCTGCGATCGCGGCGGCCGTGGCCCTGGGCATCCTGATCGTGAAATCACTGACGGAGAGCGTGCTGTACGGGCAGATCATGGATGCGCGTATCGCAAAGAATATGGCGGCTTTTATCGCTGATCTGGTGATGCTGATCGTCAGCCTGCCCGTCTGCGAGCTGTTGGATAAAGTCGTCCGGAAGATGTTCCCGCAGCTGGTTCATTGATGAGCGATAAAAAGTGCTGTTGCACAAGGAACAGCCCGAAGTTTATTTCATACTGTTTATTCTTCAGCTGGATACTTGTTGAGCATCGTTTCGACCGAGGCCTTGTCATAGTAGAGGGCTACCAGGGTGGCACGGTCGATCTCGCCGGTTTCCTTCAGGCCGTAATCTGCCTGCAGCAGCCTGACCGCGGCTTCCATATCCTTGTCGAAGCTGATGCCCGGCTCCGCCTTCAGGTATCCGCGGTCGATCAGGGCCTTTCGGGCGGATTCGACGCCGGGGCCATTCTTGCCCTGGGCGGTGTCATAGCCGTACCAGCCCATGATGTTCTGGACAAGGCTTTTCAGCTCCTTCGAACCCTTGAATTCCGGCGGGTACATCCAGAAGTCGCCGCTGCCGTTGATGGAAACCGATTTGCCGGGAACGTTGGATTTGGTGATGGAATAACTCTGAGCGTCATTGGTGAGCCGGTAGGCGGTCAGGGTGATCTTGCAGGTATGCCCTTTGACGACCTTTCCGCCGCCCCGGTACTGCCCTTTGTAGACAAAGCGCTGGTCGGCGACGAGCAGGATATCCACCTGGTCGGGGAAGCTGGTGAACCGGATCGCGCCCTGGGAGGCCTCTGTGATTTCATTTGCCCATTCGTTCAGGTATTTGGTGATGTCCTTCACTAAGCCTTTGTCCTCGACCTTGTACATGCCGCTGCGGTTGATGCCGACCATACAGCTGGGGTGGGTGATGATGTAGGCGTTCAGCGGCTTGGCGAGCTCGGGCGTATAGCGGGGATCGGCAATGCTTGCGATACTGTGCTTTTTCGAAAAATCCGAATACCTGGCGTAGCCGGTATATGCGGGGCCGCGTTCAAGCCCGGGGGCGAAGCGGCTTTCGCTTTCGCTCAGCGCCGCCAGTGGCAGCAGGGACAGCAGCAGCAGGATGCAGAGTGTTCTTTTCATGGTGATACCTCCTCTTTTCATGATGATATCTCCTCTTATTGATTCCCGAGCTTTTTCAGCTTGATCAGCAGTTCGGTGTGCCCGGCCGGCGCCAGGCCAAAGGCGGAGAACACGCCCAGGCCTGCTTCCACTGCGGCTATGCAGACGGGCAGACTGGCGTTGCTGATGGTTCCTGTGCGGGAGATTTCGCCGACCAGGGCGGACAGGACGGCCTTCTGCTCCGGTGCCTGGTTGCCGGCAGTCTGCAGGTCGGCCAGCAGTATCCTGATTTCTTCCGGACTCAGGCATTCCCGCAGGGCTATCGTATCCCCGGCGGAGGAGGAAGCTGAAGCGGGTGCCGCAGGTACAGAAGCAGCCGTTTTGTCCGGCGCGGCGGGGGAGCCGCTGCTCCCTGCTTTTTCCGCCTCCTGCGCCTGAATACGCCTGCCCGCCGCCAGGTA
>JBGUIY010000027.1:0-13110 GCA_045113475.1 Christensenellales bacterium
ACGTAGCCCATGATCCTGCCGGGTACGACTTCCGGTGCGATCGCCGTCTGCTCCGCCACAGCGGTGCAGCTCAGCAGCAGCAAAGCACACATCAGTATGCAAACAAAACGGCGTTTCATCATAGTTCAAACCTCCTTGATCGCTGAAGGCAGCGGCGACTGAATCACTGCGCCGCGGCGCTGCGGCCCGTCGTCAAAGCGTTCCGGGCGTCAGCCCCCTGCGCAGTCCTTTGCGTCAGCGCTCCCTTCGTGCTCAATTCATGCCGTCAGGCGGTCAGTTGAGCTTGACGTGCGTCTTCATCACATACCCGCTCTGTTTTCCGACGACGACTTTATACCAGGCTCCCGTTTTTCCGACGATCACCATGCTCTGGCCTTTCGGGAGGAGCTTGATAACGTTGTACTTCTTGCCCGGGCCGGTACGGAAGTTCACCTTCCTGCAGGCCACGGCCATGCCCGACATCTTCTTGTCCGCCGGCTTCGTTTCGTCCGGCGACGTCAGGTATTCCTTGGCCATCCAGCCCGTCTTCCCCTTGGCTGTCCTGACGTAATACCAGTGCTTGTCCTTCTTCGTGGTTAGCACGGTCACAAGCGTTCCCTGCTTGTACCTGGTCAGGATCGGGTATCCGGTGCCCGGGCCGGACCGCAGACGCAGCCAGCTGGCGGTAACGCGCAGCTGCTGTTCCGCTGATACCGGGACCGAAAGCGCGCCCATCAGGCAGACGGCGACGAGCAGCGCGGCAACAGCGGCATTCAGTTTCTTAAGCATTGATCGCACCCCCAAATAATCAAACCCCTGAATGCACTTGTATCCGGTTATTATGTTAACATATAATACAAAAAAACACAATGCGACTGATGTAACAATGATTTAATTTTTTGTAACAAAGTTATTACAATTCTGTTTCGCACAACGATATGGCATGTCCCGGATCTTCTGCGTGCAGATCGTTCCCGCATACGACGGCGGCTGCCATACCGCCTTCAGCCGCATCATGTCCGGAAATCATATGACATCTTCAGCCAGGCCAGACACAATATGATTCCAAGAACCCCCATTATAAAGAACTGTACGGCGATCCCGCTGCCCATCCCTTTACCGAAGAACAGGATCAGCCATCTGCTCAGAGATGAATCCGACATCATCAACGATCCGGATACACGGTCTGCCAGCAGGCCGCCCAGAAAAAGGCCGAAGGGAATGGCGCAGTTTTTCAGCGTGCTTTCCGCGGAGAAAACCCGGCCCTGCATTTCAAGCGGGATCTGTTCCCGCATAAACGCCGTCATATGAGCGTTCATGACCGCAGCCATGGCGTAAGCCCCGAAAGCGGCCGCGCACCAGACTACAGGATGCCGCGACAGGCTCTGGAAGATGTTTCCCGAAAATACCAGGGCTGTGCTGATGCCGATCAGTCTCAGCCTGTTTTTCACAGGCTTCATCCATGCCACCACGAGACTGCCCGCCATCACGCCAAGGGCAACGCAGCTCTGAACCAGCCCCAGGATCTGCTGATCGTCTCCGGTCCTGGCCAGAACAAAGGGCGACATCAGCCCGTCGTTGCTCATTTTTGCAAGAAAGTTGACACAGGTCATGAACAGTATCAGACGCAGCAGCACGGTATGTCTGCGCAGAAACTGGAAGCCTTCCGCACAGGTCTTCCGAAATGGTTCTTTCTGCTCCTCTGCTTTGCCCTCAATCTTTGGAATCCGTATGAAAAGCAGCAGAACGATGAACGCCGCGAAAAAGCTGCAAAGATCACAGATCAGAACAGCCTCTAAACCGCCTAAGGCCAGCAGCGCGGCGCCCAAAGCCGGAGCCAGGATGGAGACCGCAGCGCCGGAAAAGCCCTGCAGACCGCTGACCCGGGTATAATGCTCCTTTGGCACCAGAAGACTGGTCGCCACGAAGGCGGCAGGTTCCTGGAATGCGTTCATAAAGCTGAGCAGTATATTGATCAGGTACAGATGCCAAACCCGAAGCGCCGAAAATGCATACAGCAAACAGACGCTGAACGTTCCGCACGCAGCAAACAGATCGGCAGCCAGCATGATGCGTTTTTTATCCCAACGGTCTGCGATCGCTCCGGCTACGAACCTGAACAGGATCGTGGGCGCAAACGAGCAGAGCGTGAGCAGCGTAACGCTTAAAGCCGTTCCTTCCTGACGATAGACCCATACGATCAGTGCATATTCCGTCATCGCTGTACCAAGAGAGGATACAGCCTGCGAACTCCAAAGAAGAAGAAAACTTTTCAGTTCCTTCATGATATTCGGTTTTTTCATGGCTTTGCTCCTTACAAATCATATTGATGATCATTGCGGCAGGCGCAAAGCCCGGTCCGGACGGTCAGTCCCCTCCGCTGGAGGGCTGTCGCTCCGGGCAAGTACCGTCCGTATCAGGCCTTGCACGGAGCAGAGACATCTGCGGCGTAGGATACGCCGTTCAGCTCATGTTTCAACTCATGACACCTCCCGGTTGATCGACTCCATGCTGCGGAGCCAAAGGATCCGGCAGCAGCCAACGATATCTTTTATTGTTAATTCTGCACCGTGCTCTGCAAATCCTGCTTATACACAGGGAAATCCGCGGTTTTCAGGCAGTTTAGTTTGAGACTGATCAGGACAAGGAGCCAAAAAAATCACAACCCCCGATCCCTTATCAGGATGAGGGTTGTGATGTTGGCGGAGAAGCCGGGATTTGAACCCGGGCGCCCTTTAACAGGCCTACTCCCTTAGCAGGGGAGCCCCTTCGGCCACTTGGGTACTTCTCCATAAATCTGGCGGAGAGAGAGGGATTCGAACCCCCGGTGCCTTGCAGCATCACCAGTTTTCAAGACTGGCGCCTTAAACCTCTCGGCCATCTCTCCACTTCAAGAGGTACGCTCAGCACGGGTGTTAGTTTACCACGTTTTGACAGGCTTGTCAATCATGAAGTTTTGCGCTTTCAGTTGCCCAGAAGTTTTCCGCTTTCAATTGTCCGACAAAAATAGCGTAACTGCCACTATATCAGTCACTGCAGATGTAGACAACAGGCTGCGATGATCCAGAAAAAGCATCCTTGCGATTTCTCCGGTAATGGCAGGAACGCCGGATTGTCATCCATTGTTTTCTTTCTGCCCTCATGCTTGCGTACCTCAGACAGATTTGTTATAATATCATTGAAGATTTTTTGCCATTCAGCAATGAATCTCATTCTTTTCGAATGCCTCCAGACAGAGGGGAAGGATAGACTCATGAAAAAGAAACTGATCAGTCGTCTGCTGATTCTCCTGATCGTTCTGATTCGCGCCGTATACACTACCGGAGCGGCCGAAAGCTACACCGGCACCACCATGCGCCTTCTGCGCTATGAAGGGACTGTGGAGATCGAGGATGCCTCGGGCAAACCGCGGTTCATCATGGAAAACGCCCGTTTCAACAGCGGCGAGGCCATGCGTACCGGCGCGGAGAGCCTCGCATCCGTGGGCCTGGACGGCACCAAGATCGTCACCCTGGACGCCGAAAGCCGCGTGGAGTTTCAGAAAAACGCCAACTCACTGATCATGAAGCTGACCCAGGGCAGTCTGCTGCTGGACGTGCAGGAAAAGCTCACCGAAAACGAGAGCCTGGATATCCAGACCTCCACCATGGTGGTGGGCATCCGCGGCACCATCATATTCGTCAGCGTCGAGGCGGACGCGGACGCACCGGCTGCAGCCCCGGGCAGCCCCGCCCTCAGGGAAGTCCTGAATACCGCCGGATACAACGGCGGCAGCATCACCACCCTGGGCGTGCTGGAAGGCACCGCCCAGCTCTCCTACAAAGACGACAGCGGCGCCCAGCGCGTGCTGGACGTAAGCGCCGGCCAGAAGGCCACTCTGGTGGACCCCAACGAAGACGGCCTGGTCGACACCGCTCCGGCAGTCTCAAATATGACCGCTGACGACCTCAGCGGCTTCATCTCGGATCAGATCGAAGCCGATCCGTCCATGAAAGACCGCATCAACAACGCCAGTGACCTCCTGGACAGGACGGATGATGTCAGCACCGATCAGGACCCGTTCTCCGCGGACGGGGACTGGACCTGGGATCAGACCGTCACCCTGGTGGCGCAGAGCGCCAGCAAGCTGTACGACGGCCAGGCACTTACTCGCCCCTCCGACGTGCTGGTATACAATCTGCCCTCCGTCTTCACCATCCGCGCCTCGGCGGGCGGTAGCCGGACCGACGCGGGCGAAAGCCCGAATCCCATCAGCCACTATGCGATCTACAACGCCCAGGGCGAAAACGTCACCCGCCATTTTTCGAATGTAGAAACCGTGGCCGGTCTGCTGCGGGTGGACCCTGCCCCGTTGACGGTATGGACAGCCAGCGCGCAGAAAGAGTATGACGGCACGCCGCTGACCGATCCCGAAGCCAAGCTGCTGACCTATAAAGGCTATGAACGGAACGTACCGCGCTGGCGGAACTCCTCCTTCGTGGTCACGGAGTCGGTGGGCAGCCAGACGCTGTACGGCATAAGCGGCGTCACCTGGACCCACGGCACGAACCCCCTGACCGGCGAAACCCAGGAGCTGCACCTTTACGCCGGTCAGAAGATGAACGTCTATCTCTCCACCGAAAACGGCGCGCAGAGCATCAATTTCGAGATCACGAACATCACCGAAGAAGAGATCCCGGACGAACTGCTGCGCCTGTACGCGGAAAACCCGGATCTGCTGGCCCAGGCGTGCACCGATACGGGCTGGAACCGGGAGACGATCCTGAACCGCATCTCCGCCCTGCCCCCCAAGGGCAAGCCCGACAGCCAGAAAGACGATCTGCGCATCCGCAAGGACGAGGAAGAGCGCCTGATGCTGAACAGCACCAACGTGCGCATCACCATCGACTCGGACATCACCAATTACAACGGCCGCGCCCTCAACGACGAGGAAGCGCACTACACCCCTGTCCGCCTCGACGAGGGCATCTATGCCACCGCCACCGGCAGCCAGACCCCCGTCGGCGAGAGCGTGAACGCCTATGAAATCAACTGGGCCGGCGTCAACCCCGCCAACTATGTTCTCAGCGAAGAGCTCGGCACCCTGACGGTGACCCCCAACAGCACGCCCATCACGCTGACGGCCGCTTCCGCCAAGAAGACCTACGACGGCAAGACCCTGAGCCGCTCCACCGTGGTCATCCACGGCGTGCCCGACGGCTTTACCTGTACCGCAGAAGCCGGAGGCTCCCGGAAAAACGCCGGAACGACCCCGAACCTCGTTTCGAGCTACACGATCCTCAACGCCCAGGGCGAAGACGTCACCTCCTTCTTCTCCAATATCGACACCAGGCAGGGACTGCTGTCCATCAGCAAAGCGCCGCTCACCATCGTGACCGGTTCCGCCACGAAAGCCTACGACGGGACGCCCCTGACCTGCAGCGAAGTGGAGGTGACCGGCCTTGTGAACAAGGAAAAAGCCACCGTCACCGCCACCGGCAGCAATGCAGGCATCGGCGAAACAACGAATACCTATACCGTCGATTGGGACACGGCGAAGAAGGGCAACTATACCATCAAGGAAGAACTGGGAACGCTGGAGGTCCTACCCGGCGATATTATGATCACCATTACCTCGGGAGACGGCTACATGAGGTACAAGCCGTGGGACTGCATCGTCAGAAACAGCGACTATACTGTCGAAGGCCTGCCCAAAGGCTTCAGCCTGACCGCCAATATCACCGGCGAGCAGGCCTGGGAGATCGGTTCCAGCCCCAACACGATCGAGTCCTATACAATCACGGATTCCAAAGGCAAAGACGTGACGGCCTACTTCACCGACGTCAATCTGGTGCCCGGCACGCTCACCATCGACAAGGCCATTCTGGAAATCTGGTCGGACGACGCTGAAAAGGTCTATGACGGCACGCCCGTTGCAACGTCTATTCATTATACCGGCATATACGGTATGGACAACGCCCGGTACGGCGTCTCCATTACCCATGCTTCAGCACAGACAGACGTCGGCTCCAGCGACGACTCCTTCAACGTTTACTGGAATTACCCCGAACTGGAAAGCATGTATGAGATCGAAGCGCGTCCGGGAAAGCTGACAGTAACCCCCTGTGAGATCACGGTCACGACCGGCTCAGCCGAAAAAGACTATGACGGTACGCCCCTGACCAACCCGGAGGCTTCCATTGAAGGCGGCGTATACGGCGAACACATCAGCGCGACCGCGAACGGGAGCATCACCGGCGTCGGCGAAACCCAGAACACCTATACGATCGACTGGGGAAGCAATGCCAAACCGACTAACTATACCGTCAAGGATAACCTGGGTACCCTGACTGTGAACAAAGCCAGCGCCAAAGTGACTACCGGCTCCGCCGCAAAAGCCTATGACGGCACGCCGCTCACCAGCAGCGAGGCGAGCATCACCGGCCCCGGCCTTCCCGGCGGCGTCACTGTCACCGCCAACGGCACGATCACCGATGTCGGCAGCACCGACAATACCTATACCATCGACTGGGGCGGCGTCAGCCAGGAGAATTACACCATTACCGAGGAACTCGGCAAACTCGAAGTGACGCCCAATTCGACGTTGATCACCTTTAAAGCCTCTTCGGGAAGCAAGGTTTACGACGGTGAACCGCTCACCGCGACCGTCACCGCCACCGGCATCCCTTCGGGGCTCTCCTATACGGCGGAAGCCGGAGGCAGCCAGACGCACGCCGGCACAAGCAACAGCACCGTCGCCAGCTACAGCATCACAGACAGCAGCAGCAAGGATGTGACCTCCTCCTTCACCAATATCCAGACTGAAAGCGGTACGCTGGAAGTCACCCGCCTCGAACTCGTCGTGTACGTTGAAGGCACTTATAAATATGACGGACAGAAGCATTACGGCAACGCGAAAGTCACCGGCGCTTCCTGCACGATAACGAATACTTCAGCCGGTACATGGACGGTCACTTTGCCCACGGGCGATGAAATGCGGCTCACAGCAACCGGTTATGAAGCCGTCGGTACGCATGCCACCAGTCCCTCCGTGACCATGACCGATGGCTCAACGAGTGATTACATCATGTTTATACCGGGGAGCGATATCATCATCAGCAAGAATGATACGCTGATCACCATTACTGCCGGTTCCGCGACAAAGGTCTATGACGGGACAGCGCTCACAACGGATGAGTATACCGTAGAGGGACTGCCTGGCGGCCTGACTTATTCCTGCATCGTGGTCGGCAATCGGACTACCGTCGGCGAAGAAACCACCCACGTCAGCGGCTCACATATTTGGAACAGCAACAACGAAGACGTATCGACCAACTTTACCAACATCGTTACCAAGAACGGTACCCTGTCCGTCACGCCCAAGGCTGTGACCATCACGACCGGTTCCGCGACAAAAGCCTATGACGGCACGCCGCTGACCAGTGCAGAAGCAACTGTTTCCGGGCTTGTGGGCAGCGACAGCATCGAAGTTCAGACAACGGGCAAGATCACGGACGTCGGCAGTACAGATAACACATATACGATCGTCAGCTGGGGCGCTGACCCCAACAACTATTCCGTCAGCGGCACCACCGGCACGCTGACCGTGACCAAAAATACCTCAGCCGTCACTTTTACCGCCGGCTCTGCTGACAAGACTTACGACGGATCAGCTCTGACGAAAGCTTCTGTCACTGTGTCCGGACTCCCCTCCGGTTTAACGTACAGCGCGACAGCTTCCGGCAGTCAGACGAACGCCGGAGAAAGCGCGAACACAGTAGCCAGTTACGCGATCCTGGACAGCGGTTCCAATAATGTAACCGGCTATTTCTCCAACGTTTCCACTGAAAACGGCACGCTGAAAGTGAACCGTGCCACCTTGACGGTGAAGACGTCCTCCGCTGTGAAACCTTACGACGGCACCCCGCTCACGAACCCCACGGCCACCATTTCCGGCCTCGTGAACAGTGAAACCGCCACCGTTGCCGGCACCGGATCCATCACCAACATCGGCAAAACACCCAACACGTATAAGATCACATGGGGAACCGCCAGCGAGGACAATTACTCTGTCAACGCGGAACTGGGCGAACTCGAAGTGTATGATCCCGACCCCAGCACGGACGACCCCTCCGATACGGGCACTCCTCCCAGCACTGACAATCCCTGAGCACGGACGATCCTGTCAGCAAGGATGATCCCATTATTCCCGGAGACTGACCCTTTCCCCCGTTTCCGTCATAACCGCGTTACCTGATCCGCTTTACACGGTGTATGCCCGGGAGTTCCCACTGCCCGGGCGGGAAGCGAGATGAGCCATGAAAAAGTCACAGCAATACCTGATCGCGCTGGCCGCCGCGCTGGCGGTAACGGCGGTCATTGGTCTCGGCGCGCTGCAGCGGCTGGATAAATGGACGCAGGACAGCATGTATCAGCGTCCCAGCGTCACCTCCGGCGATATCATCATCTTCGGCATCGACGAAGACGCCATCGACCTGCTGGGCCCCTACAACACCTGGGACAGGAATGTCGTGGCGTCCGCGCTGGAAGCCCTGGCAGTTGATCCCGAGAAAAAGCCGGCAGTCACCGCCATCGACGTCCTGTACGCCGGAAACACCTCTGAAAGCGCGGACGCCCGCCTGGCAAAGGCCGCGGAGACGCTCGGGAACGTGGTCACCGCGTCTGTCGCCACCTTCGGCGAAAAGATCACCTGGGAAAACGGACGCGCCACATCCATTGACGGCTCAGCCGTACTGGCCTTCGACCAGCCCTACGACGCGCTGCGCTCCGTCGCGACCATGGGCCATATCAACGCGATGGTCGACATGGACGGCGTACTCCGCCACGCGCTGCTGTACGTGGAGCCCGAAGAAGGACGGAAAGTCTACTCCATGGCCTGCGAGACCGCCCGAAAGTATATGGAACAGAAAGGGCTGGACTTCAGCCTGCCGAGGGTCAACAGCATGGGGCACTACTATGTGCCCTTTACCTCGAAGCCCGGCGGCTATTACGACGGCATATCCATCGCCTGGCTGATTGCAGGGAAGGTGCCGCCGGACTACTGGGCCGGAAAGGTGGTTCTGATCGGTCCCTACGCCACTGCGCTGCAGGACGCTTATTTCACTTCCATCGACCACGGGCAGCAGATGTTCGGCGTCGAATTCCAGGCCAACGTCATCCAGAGCCTGGTCGAGCGCAATTTCAAAACCGAAGTCACCGACCAGATACAGCTGATCATCCTGTTCGTACTCTCCCTGATCATGATGCTTGTCCTGCTCAGGATCAAGCTGCTCCCCGGCGGCCTGATCAGTCTGGGACTGGTCGCGGCTTCCCTGGCCGGATCCTATCTCCTGTACGGAGCGGGTCTGGTCACGCATCCGCTGTGGCTGCCCCTCGGGCTGGCGGCGGTATACATACTGGCGGCCGCCTGCCATTACATCCAGACCGCCAAGGAACGCCAGGCCCTGGCCCTGGAAAAGGAGCGCATCAGCGCCGAGCTGTCCCTGGCCACGCGTATCCAGGCCAGCTCCCTGCCCAAGGATTTCCCCGCTTTCCCTGACCGCAGCGAATTCGATATCTACGCCAGCATGACCCCGGCCAAAGAGGTCGGCGGCGACTTCTACGATTTCTTCATGATCGACGATGATCATCTGGGCCTGGCCATCGGCGACGTATCCGGCAAGGGCGTCCCGGCGGCACTGTTCATGATGGTCTCCAGCTCCCTGATCCACCATATGGCCGTCCGTGAAAAGAGTCCGGGCAAGGTGCTGCAGATCGTCAACAGGCAGATCTGCTCCCGCAACCCTGAGGAAATGTTCGTCACCGTCTGGCTCGGCACCCTGGAGATTTCCACCGGCAAGCTGACCGCAGCCAGCGCCGGCCACGAATATCCGGCCCTCAAGCAAGCGGGGCAATCCTTTGAGCTGATCAAGGACAAGCACGGCTTCGTCCTCGGCGGCATGGACGGCGTCAGGTACAGGGAATACGAGCTGCAGCTGGAACCGGGCGCCAAGCTGTTCGTGTATACGGACGGCGTGGCCGAAGCCACCGATTCCGAGAAGCAGCTATTCGGCACCGACCGTATGATCGAAGCCCTGCGCGCCGGCGAAAACGGCAGCCCCCAGGAGATCCTCGCCACCGTTAACGCGGCTGTGGACAGCTTCGTCGGCAAAGCCCCCCAGTTCGACGACCTGACCATGCTGTGCCTGGAGTACAAAGGCCCCAAGGCTTCCCCCGCTCCGGAAGAGGGAGATCCGACGGCGTTATATGCGGATGCATAATGCCAGACTGCAACCTTTTTCGCAAAAGCTCCGCCGTGATATGACAAAGGAAGAGCGCCGCTTATGATGTGATTGCCTGAAACGCCTGCCTGTCAAGGCACATCGGCAGATGGTGCTTGGGTCATATATCGTTGACTTTTGTATTCCGGCAAAAAAGACAGTCATTGAAGTCGACGGTTCCCAGCATGGCGAACCGCAGAACATCGCAGCAGACCGTAAGCGGGATAAGTGGCTGGCTTCACACGGGTACCGGGTGCTCAGGTACGCCAACAGAGACATCGATCAACGTTTTGAGGCGGTATGCCGGGATATCGAATGCTGGCTATATCCCGATGGGCTTGAGAACGAAGAGTTGTAATCTCATTTGTGAACGCCCTCATCCGAGCCGCTTCGCGGCCCACCTTCCCCCGAGATCGGGGGAAGGCCTTTTTATGTTCCGTTCTGTCATATAGAAAGATTACAGTTAATTGTCTGCTTTTTATAAGTATAATCATCAAAGATTGCTCATCAATACAAGTATTGCTTTTCCCTGGCAATCATACCTGTCTTAGAATACAATCATTTTATTATTCGTCTGCAAAGGCAACCGATTCTTCTGTAGGCTTCCCCCGATCTCGGGGGAAGCTGTCAGGCGGAGCCTGACTGATGAGGGCTAACTCATGATATGAAGGCATCCTCGCAGCCTTCATCTACTTTCAGTCCCCTCCGGCTAATCAGATTTGGCTGATTATTGATCGAAGCTTGCCAATTTGCCCATGGAGACCCGCGTCCCCTTGTACTTTCGCTAAAAACTGTTATAATGATAGCCGTGTCGGTATATCGATTTCCCGGCACGCAAAGGAAGGATGACGATGCAGCAATCAGAGCGCTCCAGGATGCTGGCCGAAATGCCGATGCGAAAACTGGTGCCCAAGGTGGGGCTTCCCATCATGGTCAGCATGATCGTGCAGGCGCTTTATAACGTAGTAGACAGCATTTTTGTGGCGCGCTACAACCCCAACGCACTGACGGCGGTCTCGCTGGCGTATCCGGTGCAGATGCTGATGATCGCGCTGAGCGTCGGCATGGGCGTCGGCGTCAGCAGCCTGCTGAGCCGCAAGCTGGGCGCCGGACAGCGTACGGAAGCCCGCCGCGCTGCCTGGAACGGCCTGATGATCGAAGCCGCAGGCAGCCTGCTGTTTATGATCGTCGGCATTTTCTTCGCTCCGGCCCTGCTGCACATGCTCGTATCGGACAATCTGCAGAACGCGGCCAGCATCCGCGATATGGGCGCCACCTACCTGTCGATCGTGACTACCTTCAGCCAGGGCGTATTCATGGCGGTCCTTTTCGAGCGCATGCTCCAGGCAACGGGCAACACCGTCAACTCCATGCTCACGCAGCTGGCCGGTGCGGTCACGAATATCATCCTGGACCCGATCATGATTTTCGGCCTGCTGGGCTTCCCGAGCCTCGGCATCGCCGGCGCGGCCGTGGCCACGGTCACCGGCCAGTTCGTCAGTGCCGGGATCGGCTTTACCCTGAACCAGAAAAAGAATCCGGAACTGCGCCTGAAGCCGGCCGACTTCGCGCTGGATGCGGCGCTGCTGGGCGGCATTCTGGTGGTGGGCCTGCCCAGTACGGTCATGCAGGCCATCGGCTCCGTGATGAACGTCGGCATGAACGGCCTGCTGAGCAGCTTTGAGCAGGGCAACGCCGCGGTAAACGTGCTGAACGTCTACTTCAAGCTCCAATCCTTCGTGTTCATGCCGGTGTTCGGCCTCGGCTCGGGCATGATCGCCATCGTGGGCTACAATTACGGCGCGCGCAGCCGCGCCCGCGTATACCAGGCCATCAAAGTGGCCCTTGCCTGGTCGGCCTCCATCATGCTGGCTGGCATGCTGATCTTCCAGCTGGCGCCGCAGATGCTGATGAGCATCTTCGATTCGGACGCGGAGCCGGAAGTGGCGCGCCAGATGCGCGAGATGGGCGTGGTCGCCCTGAGGATCATCAGCTGGAACTTCATTCCCGCCGCGGTCGGCATCACTCTGAGCAACGTATTCCAGGCAGTCGGCAAAGGCACCTACAGCATGATCATCAGCATCTGCCGCCAGCTTCTGGTGCTGTTGCCGGTGGCCTATCTGCTGAAGGCGGTCTTCGGCACGGTGGACGCCGTATGGTGGTGCTTCGTACTGGCAGAAGCCATCTCGCTGCTCCTGTCCCTGCTGCTTTACAGAAGGTGTGACCGGACGATGCTCCAGCCGCTGGACCGTCCGGCAAAAGAATAACCAATCGACGCGATCTATATCGAATAGTGAAGGGAGCCCGCAACATGAAAAGATCTGAAGCCAGGCAGCGCGCCGAAGAACTCGTGGCAAAAATGACGCTGGAGGAAGCCGTTTCCCAGCTGAGTTACCAGGCTCCCGCCATCGAGCGGCTGGGCATTCCGGCCTACAACTGGTGGAACGAAGCGCTGCACGGCGTCGCCCGGGCGGGCATGGCCACCATGTTCCCCCAGGCCGTCGGCATGGCCGCCATGTTCGATACGGCCCTGATCAGGGAGCTGGGCGATATCGCCGCCACGGAAGGCCGCGCCAAGTACAACGCTGCCAGCGCCCACGGCGACCGCGACATCTACAAGGGGCTCACCTTCTGGTCACCCAATATCAATATCTTCCGCGATCCGCGCTGGGGCCGCGGGCAGGAGACCTATGGCGAGGACCCGTACCTGACCGCCGAGACCGGCAAAGCCTATGTGCGCGGCCTGCAGGGAGACGGCGAGACCATGAAAGCCGCCGCCTGTGCCAAACACTTCGCCGTGCATTCCGGCCCGGAAGACCTGCGACACTCATTTGATGCCGTCGCTTCCGAAAAGGACATGGCGGAGACCTAC
>JBGUIY010000028.1:0-2198 GCA_045113475.1 Christensenellales bacterium
TCCGCATAATACGTCCGGTCCCTCAAATGATTGCACCAGGCTTGATCCAATATATGCCCGCCGTCAAAATCCTCATACGCGTCGTAAACGGTCACCGCGCCGCCCTGCGACGTCACGCCCTCGACCTGATGGGCGTGGAACAGCCCGAGATCGATCCGCAGACGGACGATTTCCGGGTGTTTCGCGCACACGCTTTCGATCCTGCCTGCCAGATATTCCGCCGCCCGGACCATGTCCTCATTCATGCCCGCTGCCTCCCCGCTCCCGAAAGCCGTGCCAGTCATCGCAATACAGAGTGCCAATACAAGTATCATCAGGCGTATCATCGGCATCATTTCATCCTTCCTCATCATCCGTATCGGGACACACGTACCGATACACGATTTTCCCTTCCCGGTTCATAAACACGACGCCTTCCGCTTCCTCAGAATACATGGTGACCCGCGCCAGGCCTTCCCTGAAATCCCCGCAATATCCTTCGACCGGCGGGAAGGCCCATTCGCCCCGCTCGTCAATATAACCCTCCAGCAGTGTCGAAACCTCCGTAATCGCGAACAGGCCTTCCGAGAATTCTTTATTTATTTCCCTGTCTTCCACAAAGAAGATCGGCGGAGTCAGGATCTCACCCCTGTCGTTGAACAGGCCGATACCTGTACCGCAGATATCAGCGTCAGGGTCAAATCCTTGCAAATGATCCGGATCCACCGCATAAAACGCTACGCCGTTCTCCTTGAAATCCGTGACGCCGATCAGGCCTTCGATCTCCAGCCGGAAAGCCTCCCGTCCCTGCTTGTCATAATACACCATCGCTGAGCTGTCTGGAATTCCGCAGCGGATCAGGCCGTGCTGGCAGTAGCGACTGCTGCCGTGTGAATTCGGCTCGTCAGGCCGCCTTATGACGATGCTGCCTTCGGTGTCGATCATCGCCCATTCTCCGGAAAGCAGCTGAACACAGGCCAGTCCCTCACTGAAGCCGTATGCCATCCGATACTGCTGCCCGATCACCTGTCTTCCTTCGGCATCGATATAGCCGTAGAGGTCGGTTTCCGCATTCCAGACCGCCGCCAGGCCGTCTGCGAAATCGCCATCCCATGCCGCGTAACAGTTTTCCGGCATCGGGATCTCCCGGCCCGTCCGGTCGATCAGGATCCATCCGTCCGCCACCGGGCTGTCAATGGGCATGACCATGCAGTGATCCCCGGAAAAGTCATACTGATACTCATTGCTGTATCGGCAGGGAATGACGATTTCCCCGGTCTGCCGACGGGCGAAGCCGGTTTTCCGTTCCAACGTCACGCCGATCAGCTCCGGGTCCTGATCACTGCCCCACAGCACCGTCACATCGTCGTAAATCAGGCCAGAAAAGAAGCCGGAGGGGATATCGAAGAAGCCGCATTTGGCGCCCGGTTCCCATCCGTTCCTGACATAAAAGACGCCATGATCCATGCCGCCGGCATATCCTCCGGTGTCCTCGCTCAGAATATCATACTCCGGCGGCAGCACAAAAGCCCCGGTCTGATCAATGATCCCGCAGTAGCCGTCCTCATAATACTGGTCGTCCGGGAATTGCCGCACCAGGGCATAGCTGCCCCGGAAATCCTCCGCGAAGGAAAAGGCAAAAGGGATCACCAAACTGCCCTCGCTGTCGATATATCCCCAGCGCCCTTCATCGCCTTCCACGGCATACAGCGGCTTTCCCGCCTCGGCAGCCGCAGTCAGGCCAAACAGGCACGCCAGCAGACACCCGATCAGGAGCTTTTTCACGCACATCACCTCACGGGTTGATTTCGACGCTGCGCTCAAAATCCCTGCACCGGAACATGTAAAATCAGGCATCTCACCCTTCCGGATTCTTATTGACCGCCGCCCACGTCACGGGGCCGCATATGCCGTCGGCTTTCAGCCCGTTATTCCGCTGGAACGCTCTCACCGCCGCTTCCGTCAGCTTCCCGAACTTTCCATCCGCTGCCAGGGCCGCGCCGTGCCGGTTCAGAAGGTCCTGCAGTTCCATGACTTCCGGCCCGCTGCTCCCGCGCCTGAGCGTCCGCTTCGGCACGGGCAGCGGAGCACCCCCGTAGTCGATGAAAGGCAGGGCGAACCACTCCGTCCATGGCCGGTCGGCGACGCGGGTCCTTACGCAGCCCCATTTCGTGCCGCGCCACTCCACGGCATAGCCGCTTCCCACGGTATAACCCACG
>JBGUIY010000029.1:0-27337 GCA_045113475.1 Christensenellales bacterium
GCAGGCGGAATGGATTATTCTGCCGAAGAGCGTTGAACAGATTTCAAGGGAAATCATTTCCGGAGTGGAAAGTTGAGAGCTGAAAATGAAGCGTGAATCTATCAAAAACAAGGAGGGGCAAAAATGGATATCTACAAAATCTTTACACCTGAGGAACTGCTGAAGGACAACACCTATCCCGGCCGCGGCATCGTGATCGGCAAGACGCCGGACGGCAAAAAGGCCATGACTGCCTATTTCATCATGGGCCGCAGCGAGAACAGCCGCAACCGTATCTTCACCGAGAAGAACGGCGAAGTCTTCACCGAGCCTTTTGACGAGAGCAAGGTGCAGGACCCCAGCCTGATCATCTACGCGGCCCTGCGCAGCTATGAGAACAACCTGGTGGTCACCAACGGCAACCAGACGGACACTGTGGTGGAGGGTCTGAAAAAGGGAGAAACCTTCTCCAAGGCCCTGGAAAGCCGGGAATTCGAGCCTGACAGGCCGAACTGGACCCCGCGCATCAGCGGCATGCTGACCTTCGGAGACGGCTGCTTCGCCTATCAGATGAGCATCCTGAAGAGCGCGGACGCTGAGGGCACCGCCTGCAACCGCTATACCTACAGCTATGCGCCGCTGAACGGCCTGGGCCATTTCATCCACACCTACGTGTGCGACGGGAACCCCATTCCCACCTTCCAGGGTGAGCCGGAGCGCATGGCGGTCTGCGACGATATCGACGAGATGACCGACCGGCTGTGGACATCCCTGAACGAAAACAACAAGATCAGCCTGTACGTGCGCTATATCGACCTGGAAACCGGCAGGACCGAAAACCGTCTCGTCAACAAAAACCGCTGAGGCAGGAGGAAAGACACCATGAAGGAATTCACACTGAAGTACGGCTGCAACCCCAACCAGACCCCTGCGAAGATCTACATGCGCGACGGCGGCGAGCTGCCGATCCAGATCCTGAACGGCCGCCCCGGCTATATCAATTTCCTGGATGCATTTAACAGCTGGCAGCTGGTGAAGGAGCTGAAAGCCGCCCTGGGCCTGCCCGCTGTGACCAGCTTCAAGCATGTGAGCCCCACCAGCGCGGCTGTGGGCATTCCGCTGAGCGCCGAGCTGAAAAAGGCCTGCTTTGTGAATGATATCGAAGGCCTGGACGATTCCCCCCTGGCCTGCGCCTATGCCCGCGCCCGCGGCACCGACCGTCTCTGCTCCTACGGCGACTGGGTCGCCATGAGCGAAGTCTGCGACGTCACCACCGCGAAAATGCTGTTCCGCGAAGTCTCCGACGGCGTCATCGCCCCGGGCTACGAGCCGGAGGCCCTTGAGATCCTGAAGCAGAAGCGGAAGGGCAATTACAACATCGTGCAGATCGATCCCGACTATGTTCCAGAAGAGCAGGAAACCAAGCAGGTCTTCGGCATCACCTTCCAGCAGGGCCGCAACAACTCCGTGATCAACCGCGATCTGCTGAACGAGATCGTGACCGCCAACAAGGAGCTGCCTGACAGCGCCGCCCGCGACCTGATCGTGTCGCTGATCACCCTGAAATACACCCAGAGCAACAGCGTGTGTTACGCGGTGGACGGCCAGGCCATCGGTGTGGGCGCCGGCCAGCAGAGCCGCATCCACTGCACCCGCCTGGCGGGCACCAAGGCGGACACCTGGTTCCTGCGCCAGCATGAAAAGGTGCTGAACCTGCCTTTCCGCACGGACCTGCCCCGCGCTGTGCGCGACAACGTGGTGGACGGCTATATCAACCAGAACGAAGAGGACGTCTGCGCGGACGGCATCTGGCAGAATTACTTCACCGCCCAGCCTGAGCGCCTGACGGACGCCGAAAAGCGCGAATTCCTGAGCACCCGCCGCAACGTGGCGCTGGGCAGCGACGCCTTCTTCCCCTTCAGCGACAACATCGAGCGCGCCTACCGCAGCGGCGTCAAGTATATCGCCGAGCCCGGCGGCTCCATCCGCGACGACGACGTCATCAGCTGCTGCGACAAGTACGGCATCACCATGTGCTTTACCCACATTCGTCTGTTCCACCACTAAGCGCAGGTGGGACTTGCGTCCCCCTTGCGAAAACCCCCTGGCGGATTTGCCTCTCGCCCTTTCAGGGCTCCCGGGCGGCAAATCCGTAAGGTTGAAATCGTTGACACGATTTCGTCCTCGCACCGTACATGCCGCTGCTGCGGATCACAGTCGGAGGGTGCCCCTCCGACACCTCCCCCGGCATGGCATCCGATGTCTTCCGTCCCGTCGCCTTTCAGGTGGCTTCGCCATCCGCCGAATGAATCGGCGGACTCAGGGACTGCAGACGTCGGATGCCGCATCAGTTTTCGATATCCGGATTGATTCGGATCATTCCGATCGGACGGTACATTGATGAATCACAGTAAATAACAGTAACGAGGAAACCGAATGAAAATCATGGTCATCGGCGGCGGAGGCCGCGAACACGCCATCATCAAAAAACTAAAAGAGAATCCTGCGGCGGAAATCATCTATGCTCTGCCTGGGAACGGCGGCATTGCCGCGGACGCGGTCTGCGTGGATATCGGCGCGAAGGACATTACCGCTATCGTCAGGTTTGCCCGGGAAACGGGCATCGACTATGCGGTGGTCGCGCCGGACGATCCTCTGGTACTGGGCTGTGTGGACGCGCTGGAGGAGATCGGCGTGCCCTGCTTCGGGCCCCGGAAGAATGCCGCCATCATCGAAGGCAGCAAGGTTTTCAGCAAGAACCTGATGAAGAAGTACGGCATCCCCACCGCGGCTTACGAGGTCTTTGACGATCCCCGGGCAGCGCTGGCCTATCTGGAGACGGCGCCCATTCCCACCGTCGTCAAGGCGGACGGCCTGGCGCTGGGCAAGGGCGTGACCGTGGCCATGACCCGCGAGGAAGCCTGTCAGGCGGTGCGGGAGATCATGGAAGACCGCAAGTTCGGCGACAGCGGAAGCCGCATCGTGATCGAGGAGTACCTGGAAGGTCCCGAAGTATCGGTACTGAGCTTTACCGATGGCGAGACTGTCGTGCCCATGGTATCCAGCATGGACCACAAGCGTGCCCTGGACGGAGATCAGGGCCCCAACACCGGCGGCATGGGCACTGTCGCGCCGAACCCCTTCTACACGGAAGCCGTGGCGCGGGAGTGCATGGACAGGATCTTCCTGCCCACGATCCGCGCGATGAAGGTGGAAGGAAGGGAATTCCGCGGCTGTCTGTATTTCGGCCTGATGGTCACGAAGGACGGCCCCAAGGTGATCGAGTACAATTGCCGTTTCGGCGATCCGGAGACCCAGGTGGTGCTGCCACTGCTGGAAAGCGACCTGCTGACCGTGATGAAGGCGGTGACCGGGGGACGGCTGAAGGACTGCCCGGTCGTTTTCCGCGGCGGCGCGGCCTGCTGTGTAATACTGGCCTCGGCGGGCTATCCCGGCTCCTACGGCAAAGGATACGGGATCACGATCCCCGACGCGGTCAGGGATCACGTGTACATTGCCGGCGCGGCCCTGAAGGACGGCCGTCTGGTCACCTTGGGCGGCCGTGTGCTGGGCGTGACCGCCACAGCGGATACGCTGGAAGCGGCGGTAAAGGCCGCCTACGCCATGGCGGACACGGTGACCTTTGAAAACCGCTTCTGCCGCCGTGACATCGGCAAGCGTGCGCTGGAAGCATTGAAATAAACAGATATTGGAGACCCGAAATGGTATACAGAATCTATGTGGAGAAAAAGCCCGGACTGGACAACGAGGCCCAGGCGCTGCTGAACGACGCCCGTACCCTGCTGGGCATCCGTAACCTGGAAAAGGTCCGTCTGCTGAACCGTTACGACGCGGAAAACATGGACCGCGAGCTCTTCGACTATGCGGTGCGCACCGTGTTTTCCGAGCCGCAGCTGGATATTGCTTCGGAAGAAGCGGATACGGAAGGCGCAAAGGTGTTCGCGGTGGAGTTCCTGCCCGGCCAGTTCGACCAGCGCGCGGATTCCGCTGCCCAGTGCATCCAGATCATCAGCCAGGGGGAGCGGCCCCTGATCCGCAGCGCGAAGCTGTACGCCTTGTACGGCAGTCTCACGGACGCGGAGCTGGCGGAGATCAAAAAATACGTGATCAACCCCGTGGAGGCCCGGGAAGCGGCCCTGGAAAAGCCTGAGACCCTGAAAACGGAATATGCCGTACCGACGGAGGTCAGGACCCTGACCGGCTTTACCGCCCTGGACCGTGCAGGCCTCGAGCGCTTTGTGGAGCAGTACGGCCTGGCGATGGACGCGGACGATATCGCCTTCTGCCAGGAGTATTTCCGGGGTGAGCGCCGTGATCCCACCATCACGGAGATCCGCATGCTGGATACCTACTGGAGCGACCACTGCCGCCACACCACCTTCCTGACGGAGATCGACGGCGTCCGCTTCGAAGATCCGCTGCTGGAAAAGGTTTACAACGACTATCTGGACGTACGGCGGGAACTGGGCCGCACTAAGCCCGTTTGCTTCATGGACGTGGCGACCATCGCCGTCAGGTGGCTGAAGGCCCACGGCCGGCTGCCGAAGCTGGACGAAAGCGAGGAGATCAACGCCTGTACGGTGAAGATCGAGGTGGAAGCCGACGGCAAAAAGGAACCGTGGCTGCTGCTGTTCAAGAACGAGACCCACAACCATCCCACGGAGATCGAGCCCTTCGGCGGCGCTGCCACCTGCATCGGCGGGGCCATCCGCGATCCCCTGAGCGGCCGGGCCTATGTGTACGGCGCCATGCGCGTTACCGGCGCCGCGGACCCCACCGTGCCTGTCAGCGAGACCATACCCGGCAAGCTGCCACAGCGCAAGCTGGTGACCACGGCTGCGGCAGGCTATTCCTCCTACGGCAACCAGATCGGCCTGGCTACGGGCATCGTGGACGAGATCTACCATCCCGGCTACGCGGCCAAGCGCATGGAGATCGGCGCGGTCGTCGCGGCGGCTCCGCAGGAAAACGTGCGCCGTGAGCGTCCTGCCCCCGGCGACGTGGTGATCCTGCTGGGCGGCAGCACGGGCCGCGACGGCATCGGCGGCGCGACGGGCTCCAGCAAGGCGCACAACGCCCACAGCGTGGAGACCTGCGGCGCGGAGGTGCAGAAGGGCAACGCTCCGGAGGAGCGCAAGCTCCAGCGCCTGTTCCGCAACGGCGACGCCTGCCGGATGATCAAGCGCTGCAACGATTTCGGCGCGGGCGGCGTCAGCGTGGCCATCGGCGAGCTGGCGGACGGCCTCGAGATCGACCTGAACGCCGTACCCAAGAAGTACGACGGCCTGGACGGCACCGAACTGGCGATCTCCGAGAGCCAGGAACGCATGGCCGTCGTGGTGGCGCCGGAGGATGTGGAGGCTTTCCTGGCCCTGGCGGCGCAGGAAAACCTGCAGGCCTGCCCCGTGGCGGTGGTCAGGGAAGAGCCGCGCCTCAAAATGAACTGGAACGGCAGAACCATCGTGGATATCAGCCGTGATTTCCTGAACTCCAATGGCGCGCCCAAGCATATCGTGGTGACTCCGGCCAAACCCGAGGATTACCGCAGGCAGGTGTCCGGCGGCTTCCGGGAGACCCTGGAAGAGATGGCGTCGGATCTGAATATCTGCTCCAAGCGCGGGCTCAGCGAGCGCTTTGACTCCACCATCGGCGCGGGCACGGTGCTGATGCCCTTCGGCGGCAAGTACCAGCTGACCCCCATCCAGGCGATGGTGCAGAAGATCAGCATGGAAAAGAAGCATACGGAGGACTGCTCCCTGATGGCCTGGGGCTACAACCCCTTCATCATGGAAAAGAGCCCCTACCACGGCGCGTACCTGGCGGTGGTGGAATCCGTGTCCAAGCTGATTGCCACCGGCGCGGATTTTGAAGACGTGTACCTGACCTTCCAGGAGTATTTTGAAAAGCCCGGACGGGACGGAAAACGCTGGGGCAAGCCCCTGGCTGCGCTGCTGGGCGCTTTCGAGGCCCAGAAGGACCTGGGCATCGGCGCGATCGGCGGCAAGGACAGCATGAGCGGTTCTTTCGAGAAACTGGATGTGCCGCCCACGCTGGTGAGCTTCGCCGTCACCACGGCGAAGACCGGGGACATCCTGAGCCCGGAAACCAAGCAGGCGGGACATCAGGTGATCCTGATCTCCACGCCCTGCACGGAGGACGGTCTGCCGGAACCTGAAGCGCTGAAGGAGACCTTCCGACAGGTCACCGCCCTGCGGGAAAGCGGCCGCGCCTTTGCCTGCTATACGCCGGGCATGGGAGGCATCGCGGAAGCGGTGATGAAAATGAGCTTCGGCAACGGCCTGGGCTTCCGTTTCGCGGAAGGCTGGACGGTGGACGAGCTGGCCCGCTGCCGCTACGGCGACTTCCTGGTGGAAGTGGAGCAGGCGCAGGAAGGCGAGACCCTCCTGGGCGATGTCACCGATCAGGGCACCCTGGAGCTGGGGAACGAGAGCGCGGCACTCAGCGACCTGCTCAAGCGCTGGGAAGACAAACTTGAGGGCGTGTACAGCTGCAACATCCCGACGCCGGATACGCAGGCTGTCAACTTCTCCGCTCCGGCGGAAAGCTGGCCCGCACCGGCGGTGAAAACGGCGAAGCCCCGTGTGCTGATCCCCGCTTTCCCGGGAACCAACTGCGAATACGACAGCGCCCGCGCCGTGCGGGACGCGGGAGCGGATGCCCAGATCATGGTCATCAACAACCTGACGGCGGACGGTATCGCCCGCAGTGTGGAAGCATTTGCTGAAGCGATCCGCGAAAGCCAGATCATATTCATCCCCGGCGGCTTCAGCGGCGGCGACGAGCCGGACGGCAGCGCCAAATTCATTACCGCGTTCTTCCGCAGCCATGCCGTCAAGGAAGGCGTGACTGAACTGCTGGAGAAGCGGGACGGCCTGATGTGCGGCATCTGCAACGGCTTCCAGGCGCTGATCAAGCTGGGACTGGTGCCTTTCGGCAAAATCATCGATACGGACGAACACTGCCCGACGCTGACCTTCAATACCATTGCCCGCCACCAGAGCCGCATCGTGCGCACCCGCGTCGCCAGCAACCGGAGTCCCTGGCTGCAGGGTACCCGGGTAGGCGACATCTTCTGCGTGCCCATCAGCCACGGCGAGGGCCGGTTCCTGGCGGAGGAGGATATGATCCGCCGTCTGGCGGAGAACGGCCAGATCGCCACCCAGTATGTGGATCTGGAAGGCAATGCCACCATGGACGTGCACTTCAACCCCAACGGCAGCATGCAGGCCATCGAAGGCATCACCAGTCCGGACGGCAGGGTGTTCGGCAAGATGGGCCACAGTGAGCGCGTGGGCAGCGGCCTGTACCGCAACGTGGCCGGGAATTACGATATCCGCATGTTCGAATCCGCGGTGAAGTATTTCAAATAATAATATAACGGATAACGGAGGAAAAGACTCATGGCTTACTTATCGGACATCGAGATCGCGCAGCAGTGCCAAATGAAGCCCATCTGGGAAATCGCAGAGAAAGCCCACGTCGATGAAAAGTATATTGAGCAGTACGGCCGCTATAAGGCCAAGATCGATCCGGCCCTGATCGCGGAGACGGACCGCAAGCCCGGCAAGCTGGTGCTGGTGACCGCCATCACTCCCACCCCGGCGGGCGAGGGCAAGACCACGACCACCATCGGCCTGGCGGACGGCCTCAGCCGCATCGGCAAGGACGTGACCGTGGCGCTGCGCGAGCCCAGCCTGGGCCCGGTGTTCGGCGTCAAGGGCGGCGCTGCCGGCGGCGGCTACGCGCAGGTGGTCCCCATGGAAGACATCAACCTGCATTTCACCGGCGACTTCCATGCCATCGGCGCGGCCAACAATCTGCTGGCCGCCCTGCTGGACAACCACATCCAGCAGGGCAACGCGCTGGGCATCGACGTGAAGAAGATCGTCTGGAAGCGCTGCGTGGACATGAACGACCGCCAGCTGCGCTTCGTGGTGGACGGCCTGGGCGGCCGCGTCAACGGCACGCCCCGCGAGGATGGGTTCGACATCACCGTGGCCAGCGAGATCATGGCCGTATTCTGCCTGGCCAGCAGCATCAGGGACCTGAAGGAACGCCTGGGCCGCATCATCGTGGGCTATACCTATGACGACAAGCCTGTGACCGCCAACGACCTGAAGGCCACCGGCGCCATGGCGGCGCTGCTGAAAGACGCCCTGAAGCCCAACCTGGTGCAGACCCTGGAAGGTACTCCTGCTTTCGTGCACGGCGGACCTTTCGCCAACATTGCCCACGGCTGCAACAGCGTCATGGCCACCCGCATGGCCATGCGCATGGGGGATTACACCGTGACGGAAGCCGGCTTCGGCGCGGACCTCGGCGCGGAAAAATTCCTCGACATCAAATGCCGCATGGCCGGCCTGACCCCGGACGCGGTGGTGGTGGTCGGCACGGTGCGTGCGCTGAAAATGCACGGCGGACTGGACAAGAAGCAGCTGGCGAACGAGGATCTGGCGGCGCTGGAAAAGGGCATACCGAACCTACTGCGCCATGTGCACAATATCAAGGACGTGTACGGCCTGCCCTGTGTGGTGGCCATCAACCGCTTCCCCACCGATACGGACGCGGAAATCGATTTCATCATCCGCAAGTGCCGCGAGCTGGGCGTCAACACGGTGCTGAGCACGGTGTGGGCCGAGGGCGGCAAGGGCGGAGAAGCCCTGGCCCGCGAGGTGGTGCACCTCTGTGAAGAAGAAAAGGGTGACTTCCGCTTCAGCTACGACCTGGATCTGAGCATCGAGGAAAAGCTCGAGGCCATCGTGAAGAAGGTCTATGGCGGCGCCGGCGTGGCTCTGACCGCGCAGGCGAAGCAGCAGGCGGCCCGCCTGACTGCGCTGGGCTTCGACAAGCTGCCCGTGTGTGTGGCCAAGACCCAGTACAGCTTCTCTGACGATCCGACCCTGCTGGGCGCGCCGGAAGGCTTCACCGTCACCGTGCGCAATCTGAAAGTCTCCGCCGGCGCCGGCTTCCTGGTCGCCCTGACC
The DNA here is from genome assembly GCA_045113475.1 of Christensenellales bacterium. Taxonomy (GTDB): domain Bacteria; phylum Bacillota; class Clostridia; order Christensenellales; family Aristaeellaceae; genus UBA4246. The sequence goes on from JBGUIY010000029.1 coordinate 9,006, forward strand.
GGCGATATCATGACCATGCCCGGCCTGCCCAAGTCCCCGGCGGCGGAGCGCATCGACGTGGACGATAACGGAAAGATCACCGGCCTGTTCTGATCAGACCGGCCAGCCAACAGCATAAGACGGTTTATTTGCACTGGCTTCTCCTTTTTCAATGAAGGGGAAGCCAGCTTTCTGTTGGCAGGCCGTGCAGTATTTTTCTGCAGAAGAATCCGCAGTATCCATCATGCTCAAAACTGATTATATACTGTAATCGGGTTTTTAACGATGAAACCAGTTGCATTAGCCTGCGGTATGGTGTAAAATGAAATACAGGTTCAGGCTTTCTGAACGTACACATCGTGTGAAATACCTTTCCGGAAAGGGTGTTACCATAAAATGGATCATAACGGCAGGATCCATGAAAATGCCGCTTCAGACAGTCAGCGGCCGGATTCAGAAAACAATAAGCGCCCGAAAGGCAGGCCGATGAAGCGGGGCTGGCTGAAGCTGGAACACTGGCAGATCATCTCCCTGCTTTTGGCAGCATACGATTATGCTGCTGTGATCGGGGCATATTTTATTGCGCTGTGGCTGCGTTTCGACGGGCGCTTCAGCGCGATCCCGGAGCAGTATACGATTCCCTTCATCCGGTTTGTTTTCCCGTTCGGCCTCGTGTGTCTGGGGATTTTTGTGCTGTTCCACCTGTACAGGAGCATGTGGCGGTACGCGAGCTTCACCGAACTGGAGCGGACCTTTGCCGCTTCCGTGGTGGCCTCGGTACTGCATTCGATCGGGATCACGGTTTTTTGTGCGCGGATGCCGATCTCCTATTATCTGCTCGGTGCCACTATCCAGTTTGTTTTCCTTGTTTCCGTGCGCTTCGCCTACCGTTTCCTGCAGATGATCCGCAGCCAGCGCCGCAGCCTGCATGAGGATAACGCTTCAAGGGTCATGCTGATCGGCGCGGGTTCCGCCGGCCAGATGATCCTGCGGGACATGCTGCAGGCCCGTGAGATCACGGACCGGGTCGTCTGCATCATCGATGACAATCCCAACAAATGGAACCGCTATATGGAAGGCGTTCCGATCGTCGGCGGGCGGGATGACATCCTGTCAGCGGTTCAGAAATACAAGGTAGATAAGATTTTTCTGGCAATCCCCAGCGCCACGGCGGAGCAGAAGCGGGATATCCTGAACATCTGCAACGAGACGGGCTGCGAACTGAAGCAGTTACCGGGAATGTATCAGCTGGTGCTGGACGAGGTGAGCGTCACCGCCATGAAAAAGGTCTCGGTGGAGGATCTGCTGGGCCGGGAACCCATCCGGGCGGACCTGGAAGAGGTGTACGCTTTCATCACCGGAAAGACCGTTCTCGTGACGGGCGGCGGCGGTTCCATCGGTTCGGAGCTCTGCCGCCAGATCGCAGCCCACAGTCCGAAGCTGCTCATCATTTTTGACGTTTATGAAAACAACGCATACAGCATTCAGCTGGAACTGAAGAAGAAATACCCGGAACTCGATCTTGTGACGCTGATCGGGTCCGTCCGCGACAGCCGCCGTATCTTTCAGGTATTTGATCAGTTCCATCCGCAGATCGTATATCACGCTGCCGCGCACAAGCATGTCCCCTTGATGGAGGACAGCCCCTGCGAGGCGATCAAGAACAACGCCATCGGGACCTATAAGACCGCGTATGCCGCCATGGTCAACCGCTGCGAGCGCTTCGTGCTGATTTCCACGGACAAGGCTGTCAATCCCACGAACGTGATGGGAGCCAGCAAACGCATCAGCGAGATGATCGTCCAGAGTTTTGACCACATGATCAAGGAGGGCAGGGCCAGCGAGATCCCGCAGCTCTTTACTCACGTCGGTTATGAGAACGCCGACAAGGACGGTACCGGCAGGGTTTTCAAGGATATCAGAACGGAATTTGTGGCTGTCCGGTTCGGCAACGTTCTGGGCTCCAACGGTTCGGTGATCCCGCTGTTCCGGAAGCAGATCGAAGCCGGTGGCCCTGTCACCGTGACGCATCCGGACATCATCGGGTACTTTATGACCATCCCCGAAGCGGTGAGCCTGGTGATGCTGGCCGGGACTTATGCCCACGGCGGAGAGATCTTCGTGCTGGACATGGGCTCTCCGGTCAAGATCGATACCCTGGCGAGAAACATGATCAAGCTGTCCGGTTTCAAGCCGGACGTGGATATCAAAATCGAGTATACCGGCCTGCGGCCCGGCGAAAAGCTCTTTGAAGAGAAGCTGATGGCAGAGGAAGGCCTGAAAAAGACCGAAAACGACCTGATCCATATCGGAAATCCGATTCCATTCGACGAGGAAAAGTTCCTGAATCAGCTGGCAGTTTTGATGGACGCGGCCTATAGCAATAAGGAAAGCCGGATCAGAGGCCTGATTGCCGGGATCGTCTCCACTTACCGGCCGGAAGGCGTATATCCGCAGGAGATACATACTGTGCCGGTTGAACGGGTCTGTGAAATGGACCAATGAGCTGACACGATGACGAACTGCGGCTGTTTATTGCCCGGTCAATTGCAGCATTCCAATGGATAAAGAAATTATGGAATGAAAGCGACAGCCGACAAACTGAGCGCATTGAAGGAAAGGCTCTGTTAACACTGGAGCTCTGCTCATATCTCTGAGTGGAAACCCCGGATACGACTGGATCGGTCCGGGGTTTTCCTGTCGCCAGGATCGTCCGGGGGCAACGATGATTCTTTTCTTGACGCCCAGCCGGTAAAGTGGTATCTTCCTTGCTGTAATATTCAGTTGCCGGTGCAACAATAAGACGGGAGGGGGAAACTGTGTCGGAACACCTGATGACGGAAGGCAGCATATCCGGTAAGCTGATCAGTTTTGCCATTCCTGTTTTCATCGGCCACTTCTTCCAGCAGATGTACAACACGGTGGACGCGCTCATCGTCGGCAACCTGATCGATTCTGCCGCGCTGGCGGCGGTCACCTCCACGGCTCCGTATATTTACCTGATGACGGCCTTTTTCATGGGCTTTGCCATGGGTGCGGGTGTTGTGATCGCCCGCCATATCGGGGCGCGGGACGCGGCGGCGACGGGCAAAGCTGTGCATACCGCTGTCGGCCTTGGCCTGATCTTCAGCCTGCTGATGACCCTTTGCGGCGTGTTCGTTTCGCCTCACGCGATGCGCTGGATGGGTACGCCCGATTCGGTCATCGGCCAGGCCAACCGATACTTGCAGGTCTATTTCACCGGCTCGGTCTCCATCGTCATGTACAACGTATTTGTAGGCATCCTTCAGGCGGCGGGGGACAGCAGGCATCCGCTGATCTATCTCATTATCAGTTCCGTGACCAACATCATCCTGGATCTGCTGTTCATCGGGGTTTTCCATATGGGGGTCGAAGGGGCCGCATTGGCGACGGTGCTGTCCCAGACGCTGAGCATGGCGCTGGTAGCGCGCCTGCTGATGACTACGGGTGAAAGCATCCGCGTACGGCTCAACGCCGTACGTCTGGATAAGGAGAATATGCGGCTGATCTTCCGTTACGGCATCCCGACCGCGCTGCAGGGCTGCGTCATCGACCTGTCCAATATCCTGATCCAGTCGTATATCAACAGCTTCGGCAGCGACGCCATGGCCGGGCTCGGCGCGAGCAGCAAGATTGAAGGCTTCGCCTTTCTGCCGGTCACCGCTTTTTCGATGGCCCTGACGACTTTTGTATCCCAGAACATGGGCGCGAAAAAGTATGGCCGCATCCGCAGCGGGATGCGCTTCGGGCTGGGCTGTACGGTGGGCATGCTGCTGGCGATGGGCGGACTGCTGTACCTGTTTGCGCCCGGGCTGATCACGCTGTTCAACCGGGATCCTGCGATCGTCGCCTTTGGGGTCACCCGTACACGCATCTGCGCGCTGTTCTACTGCCTGGTCGGTTTCTCGCATACGGCCTCCGCCGTCGTACGCGGGCTGGGCAAGCCCATGACGCCCATGATCGTGATGCTTGTCTGCTGGTGCCTGGTACGCGTACTGACGCTGCTCACCATCGGTCAGGCCTGGCACGATATCCGGCTGGTTTGCTGGATCTATCCTTTTACCTGGTCGCTTTCCTCGGCAGTATATGTTTTCTATCTCAATTCAGTGAGCAGAAGGATGCTGCCGGTCGGGGCCGGCGATTGAAATCCTCCTTTGAAAGCGGTGTTTGTGTCGTAAAACTCTATTGATATAAACCTTCTGACCGATAAAGATTTGACTTCTCACAATGAAAATAATGCTTGCGCAGCAACGGGTTTTATGCGAAAATACGTTCGTCGATTTCGCTTTGTGATACTGTCGGTTGTGTGAAGCAGGCTCGGCTTTGCCCGGATAGTAAGTAAACGAGAAAGGAAGATGCAGCATGAAAATCAGTCTGTTGGAGCCCCTGGGCGTCAGTGAGGAACTGATCCGGGAACTTTCCGCGCCGATCATCGCGCAGGGACACGAGTTCGTCTACTATCCGGACAAGACCACGGACGTGGAGGAACTCAAGCGCCGCAGCGCCGGCTGCGAGGTCGTCATGATCGCCAACAATCCTTACCCCGCCCAGGTGGTGGAAGCGGCGGATCAGCTGAAGCTGCTCAACGTAGCTTTTACCGGCATCGACCATGTCGGCCTGGAAGCCTGCAAAGCCAGGGGCGTCACGGTATGCAACGCCGCCAATTACTCCAACCAGACGGTGGCCGAGCTGGTCATCGGCATGACCATCGCCCTGCTGCGCAAGACGGCGGAAGGGGATAAAGCAGTGCGGGGCGGCGGCACCTCCGCGTGCCTCAGGGGCAAGGAAATCTGCGGCCGCACGGTGGGTGTCATCGGCACCGGCAGGATCGGCATGATCACTGCCAGGCTGTTCCTGGCGTTCGGTGCCAGGGTCATCGCTTACGACATCTGTCCCAACGAAGCGGCGAAAGCCCTGGGCATCGGGTATGTGAGTCTGGAAGAACTGATGAGCCGCAGCGACATCGTGACCCTGCACACGCCCAACAACGCTTCCACGCGCGGCCTGATCAGCAGGAATCTGCTGTATTCGATGCAGCCGCACGCCGTCTTTATCAACTGCGCCCGCGGGCCCATCGTGGATAACGCTGCGCTGGCGGACGCGCTGAACGAAGGCGCGCTGGCCGGCGCCGCCATCGACGTGTACGACATGGAGCCGCCCATTCCCGCGGATTATCCGCTGCTCCACGCCAAGAACACGCTGCTGACGCCGCACGTGGCGTTCCTGTCCGACGAGTCCATGATCCGCAGGGCGCATATCGCTTTCCGCAATACCATGGCCTATCTGGAGGGCAGGCCGGAGAACGTCTGCCAGCTTTGATAGGTAAGTATCTCACTGAACATCGGAGAAACAGCCGCAGCGGGTGAAGGTCGCACGGCTGTTTTTTTGACGGTGCGGCAGCTAAGACAGGATTTTACATTCCAAAGCACTTGCTTTTTTCAGTAATATCGGTTATAATCCATTTTGCCGTTATGCGGATGGGCTCCGTGCGATGCAGCGGTGTGAACCCTGTCAGGTCCGAAAGGAAGCAGCAGTAAGCACAAGGCGCATGTGCCGCGGTTCTGTCTGTCCGTATGGCGGTATTTTTGTATATGACGAAACCGTGAGAGGTTTCTTCCGATACTTAACGATTTATCCGGCGCTGCCGGCTATTTTGGCGGATCGAGCGCCTGACGGGAGGCTTTTATGCTTGTGATACCTGAGTGCCTGATGAATACCGATCCTGAGATCGCGCGGGTGATCGGCGCGGAAGCCGCCCGGCAGGAGGATCATCTGGAACTGATCGCGTCCGAAAACTTCGTCTCTCCGGCCGTTCTGGCAGCCATGGGCAGCGTACTTACGAATAAATACGCCGAAGGATATCCGGGCCACCGCTATTACGGCGGCTGCGTGCATGTGGACGAGGCGGAGGAGCTGGCGCGGGAACGGGCCAAGGCCCTGTACGGCGCGGATCACGCGAACGTGCAGCCGCACAGCGGCTCCCAGGCGAACATGGCCGTATATTTCGGCCTGCTGAAGCCCGGGGACACCGTTCTCGGCATGAGCCTGAGCACTGGCGGACACCTGACCCATGGCAGCCCCGTGAATATTTCCGGCAAGTATTTCCATTTTGAGGGCTACGGCCTCGACTCCGAAACGGAGCGGATCGATTACGACGGCCTGCTCGCCAAGGCCCGGGAGATCCGTCCCAGGCTGATCGTGGCCGGCGCGTCGGCCTATCCCCGGACCATCGATTTCAAACGGTTCCGGGAGATCGCGGACGAGGTCGGCGCATACCTGATGGTGGATATGGCCCATATCGCGGGCCTGGTGGCGGCGGGCGAGCATCCGTCGCCCGTGCCGTATGCCGACGTGGTGACCACCACCACACACAAAACGCTCCGGGGCCCACGCGGCGGCATGATCCTCTGCCGGCAGGAATTGGCGAAGGCCATCGACAAGGCCATTTTCCCGGGCACGCAGGGCGGGCCGCTGATGCATATCATCGCCGCCAAAGCCGTATGCTTCAAAGAGGCGATGAGCGAAAGCTTCCGCCAGTATCAGCATCAGATCATCCTGAACGCCAAGGCGCTGGAAGCGGGACTCCGTGAAAACGGCGTGCGCATGGTGTCCGGCGGGACGGACAATCACCTGATCCTCATTGACCTGTGCGACACGGATATCACGGGCCTGCAGCTGGAAACCTGGCTGGAAGCTTCCAATATCACCGTGAACAAGAATATGGTGCCCCGCGACCGCCGCAAGCCCACCGAAACCAGCGGCCTGCGCGTCGGCACGCCGGCAGTCACCACCCGGGGCCTGCTGGAGGCGGATATGCGTCTGATCGCGGACGGCATCGCCAGCCTGATCCGCGAAGGGGAGGCAGCGATCCCGAAGGTCCGCCGGATGACAGCCGGCCTGACTGCCCGCTATCCGCTCTACGGAGGGATCGCCTGACATGCGGTGCGGATGCCCCCAGTGCGGGGCTTATATGATCCAGCAGGAGGGCGGCGCCTACCTGGGCTGCCACTGCCCGGCTTGCGATTATCGCTGCGATGCCTGTATGGGCACGGACACCGTGCTGAGCAAAGAGGAGATATCCCGCTTTCACGCGGCGGGCGGCGGGCGGCTTGGCACGCTGCTGAGCCTCGCGGAGGAGGATGCTGCGCTCGACACGGCAGAGGAGACGGATGAAACGTGGATGAACGAATCGTTGAACGGCTGAACGCGGTGTTTGCCCGCCTGCACAGGCCAGTCGCGCTGCTGGACGACCTGGGACGGAACCAGCTGTCCCGGCGTGATCCGGCAATGATCGTGCCGGAGGCGCTGAAAGCGGGTGAGCCGCTGTTCATCGCCGGACAGGCTTTCATGCGCAGTACCGAGGCGGAGCAGCTGGTATGGGCGGTGGACGGGCAGGAAGAAGCAGCCGCCGTGGATGCCCTGTTCCTGGCGGAAGCGGTGCTCGGGGAACTGCTTGAGCAGTTCCCGGAGGCCGGGGGCACGGAATACCTGTACCGGCAGCTGCTCCAGAGCGACGACGGCGTGGCCGTATCCGACGAGGAGCTGAACAGCGCCGGCATCGTAAAAAAAATGCCGCGCTGCGTGCTGGTGATGGAAACGGACGGGCAGTGGCACGGGGATTTTCAGAAGACCATGCGGGCGATCCTGCCGGCGGGGCCCTCCGACGTCCTGGTGGCTATGGGCCGGCGCTCTGTAGCGTACCTGGTGGATATGAGCGAGGTGGACGACCGGGCGGAGCTGCTGGAATACGCCAGCGCTACCCAGGAGTCCGCGCTCAGCGAGTCGGGCTGCAGCCTGCTGATCGGCATGGGCGGCTGCGCCAGCGACCTGGTGGGCCTGCATACCTCCTATGAGCAGGCGAAGCAGGCGCTGGAGATCGGTCGCGTGTTCCAGCCGTCACAGACGGTGTTCGATTACCAGCGGATGCTGATGCCGCGTTTCCTTTCCGAGCTGCCCGCCGAGCTGGCCGCCCGCTATCACGATATGCTGTTCAACGCGGAAACGGCGAAGCTGTTTTCCGACGAGCTGCTGGAAACGGTGAACATGTTTTTCGAGAAGGACCTGAACCTCTCCGACACCGCGCGGCAGCTCTATATCCACCGCAACACGCTGACCTACCGCCTGGACAAGATCGCCAAGATCATCGGGCTGGACCTCAGGCACTTTGACGACGCGGTGACGTTCAAAATGCTGCTCGAAATGAAAAAATGCATCAAAAACCGCTGATATACAGGTTCCTACAGAAAGGAGTTCCTATGTTGCATACACGCCGTATCGCCAGCCTCCTGCTGGCGCTGATCCTGGTCTTCACCGCGAGCGGAAGCGCTCTGGCGGTGGGGGAAGGGCTTTTCAGCTTTTTTAACAAAAATGACGACGAGGTCACGATCTCCAGGGAAGAATATGAAAAGCTGATGCAGTTCGCAAAGCTTTCGGAGATCATGGACGTAGTCGATCAATACTACTATCAGGAGCCGGATAAGCAATCCATGCTCGAGTACGCCATCTGGGGCATGCTGCAGGGCCTGGGCGACAATTATACCTTTTATTATAATCCGAAGAACTGGAAGCAGATGTGGGAGGACGACGAGGGCGTGTACGCCGGGGTCGGCATCCAGATGCTGGCTGATTTTACGGCAAACACGGTCACCATCAGCCGGGTATTCAAGAACACGCCTGCGGAGGAAGTGGGCCTGAAAAAGGGCGACCGGCTGATCCGCGTCGACGAACTGACCGTGACGGCGGAAACCATGCAGGAGGCCGCGATGCTGATGCGCGGCAAGGAAGCGGACACCGTAGAGATCGAGGTCATCCGCCGGGGCGAGAACATCGTGTTCACGGTGGGCCGCCGGGTCATCACCGTCAATACAGTGGAATACACGATGATGGACGATCACGTGGGCCTGCTGATCCTGTACGATTTCGCCGGAGACTGCGTGACGGCTTTCACCGCCGCGCTGAAGGAACTGCGCAGCCAGGGCGCTACCGCGCTGGTGGTCGACCTGCGCGACAACGGCGGCGGCTGGGTGGACGCCGCGGAGAAAATGGCGGACCTCTTCCTGGACAAGCAGCTGCTGTTCTATGCCGAGGACCGCTTCGGCAACCGCAGGGACAATTACACCACCGACGGCAAGGATGATATCCCGCTGGTGGTCATGATCAACGGCAGCTCGGCTTCTTCCTCCGAGATCCTTGCCGGCAGCCTCAGGGCCGCCGGACGCGCCCGCCTGGTGGGCACCAAATCCTACGGCAAGGGCATCATGCAGTACGTTATACCGCTGAGCGGCAAGGACGGCGAGGAGGACGGCATGCAGGTCACCTTCGCCCAGTACTTCATGCCGGACGGCCAGGTCGTGCACAAAGTGGGCCTGACTCCGGACGTGATCGTGGAAATGCCGGAAGAGCTGGTGGGCGAATACTTCGAACTCGGCGATATGAGCGACCCGCAGCTGAAGGCGGCCTGGGAAGAAGCGGTGAAGATCCGCGATGCCGAACCGCTCGCCGCCGAGGCGGCTGACGCTGAGGATTCCGCTCCCGAAGCGACGGAAATCGACTGGTCCCTGACCGGTCACGATTTCCTGCCGCTGAGCGTGGAAATGTGATAAAAACATTTGACAAGCACCCTGGATTTGTGATATTATACTTTTTGTTTCAGGCTGTCTCATTAGCCCCGAGACGGCCGGACGTTTGTCCGGGTATGCGACCATCATAACCGGCTGATACAATGTAGTTCCGCAACGAAACAGGAGGAAACTCACTTGAAAACCTACATGGCAACCGCGCAGGCTGCGAACGCCGGGCGCAAGTGGTATATCGTTGATGCGGATGGAATGGTTCTGGGGCGTCTCGCCAGCCAGGTCGCCAATGTCCTCCGCGGTAAGAATAAACCGACCTACACCCCGAACATCGATACGGGCGATTATGTGATCATCATCAACTCCGATAAGATCCGCATGACCGGCAAAAAGCTGGAACAGAAGATCTATTATCATCACAGCGGTTATGTCGGCGGTCTGAAGGAAACCAAGTACAAGGACCTGCTCGACAAGAAGTCTGACTTTGCGGTGCGCCGCGCGATCGTCGGCATGCTGCCCAAGGGCCCCCTGGGCCGTCAGATGGCCAAGAAGCTCTACGTCTACAAGGGTGAGGAATACAAGCAGACTGCTCAGCAGCCTGAAAAGCTCGAACTCATCAAGTGATCGCTGGATAAAGGAGAATTGATTTATGGCAACTGCTGATTTCCACGCCGTTGGACGCCGCAAGTCTGCTGTCGCGCGCGTTCGTCTGGTGCCTGGCGAAGGTAAAATCGTCATCAATAAGCGTGATATCGACCAGTATTTTGGTCTTGAAACCCTCAAAATGACCGTGCGTCAGCCCATGGCGCTGTGCAACGTGTCCGGCTTCGACGTGCTGGTCAACGTGAACGGCGGCGGCGTGACCGGCCAGAGCGGCGCGATCCGCCACGGCATCAGCCGCGCGCTGTGCAAGGCGAATCCCGAACTGCGTTCCGCGCTGAAGAAGGCCGGTTTCCTGACCCGCGATCCGCGCATGAAAGAGCGCAAAAAGTACGGCCTCAAGGCTGCCCGCCGCGCTCCGCAGTTCAGCAAGCGCTGATGGTTTTCATATCGACTACGAATACGAGGTGTTAATATGGGTCCTACATATCATCCGAAAAAGCGTCAGCGCAGCAAGGTCCATGGTTTCCGCGCTCGCATGTCCACCAAGAACGGCCGCCGCGTGCTTCAGGCAAGGCGCCGTCGCGGCCGCAAGCAACTGACCGTCTGAGGAAGATACCGTCCCGTTCCCTGTAAGGGTTTCACGTGAGTGTTCCGTGAATCCCGGGAACGGCAGCAATGTCCCGGATCACTGAACAGCGGTCGGGGCTTGCGCAACTTCCGGATCAAGTTTCGTGGCTTAGCCCGCCCTGCTTTGTCCATTCAACAGCAAAGAGGGGCGGGCTTATTTCATAGTACGGAGGTCAGTGTGCAGAAACAGCATCGGCTCCGAAAAAACAGTCAGTTTCAGCATGTTTACCGAAAAGGCAGGAGCGTCGGCGCCCGTGAGCTCGCCGTCGTATATCTGCCGTCGGGAAGGCAGCTCGTCGGTTTCTCCGTCGGCAAGAAGGTCGGCAACGCGGTCACGCGCAACCTGGTCAAGCGCCGTCTGCGCGCTGCGTTCCGCGAAGAAATGCCCGGCCTCAAAAAGGGCCTTTACATCGTCGCCGCCCGCAGCGGCGCCTCGGAAGCGGACTATCGGACACTGCACCGGTCCCTTTGCTATGTGCTGAAAAAGCATCAGCTATATCTGAATCAAACATGAAACGAGCCTGTATTTCCGCCATTCGCTTTTATCAGAAGCATCTGAGCCCGCTCAAGGCGAGCTGCTGCCGCTTCGTTCCGACCTGCTCGGAGTATGCCGCCCAGGCGATCGAGCGCTACGGAGCGGTGCAGGGGATGTCGCTGGCGGCCAAGCGCCTGGCCAAATGTCAGCCGCTGTGCGAAGGCGGATACGATCCGGTGCCCGAAACGCCGGATATGACCATCAAGAAGGGATGATTGACTAAGAATGACTGCGATGCTTCGATCGGTTCTCGATTTTATTTATAGTTTGATCGGCAATTACGGCTGGTCAATCGCCGTATTTACCATCCTGATCCGTGTGGTGCTGCTGCCCCTGGACATCAAAAACAAGCAGGGCATGATCAAAATGCAGAAAATGCAGCCCAAGATCAACGAGCTGCAGAAGAAGTATGCGAACGATCAGCAGAAAATGCAGCAGAAGCAGATGGAGCTGTTCCGCAAGGAGCACTACAACCCCATGTCCGGCTGCCTGCCCATGCTGATCCAGCTGCCCATCCTGTGGATCATGTTCGCCGCCATGCGTTCGCTGGCGAACGAGCAGATGGCCCGGCAGATCATCCAGTATGTGTGCGGCGAAACGCCGCAGCTTTCCGGCTGGCTGTGGGTCAAGAACGTCTGGTCCTCCGACTCCCTGTTCGCCGCTATCGTGCCGACCCTGGACAACCTGCGCCAGATTGAGCCTGCCACCTGGCAGACGATCATTACGAACCTGCCCCAGGAGACCTATCAGACCCTGATCGCCAACATTCCCAACTATGTGGAGGGAATGATGACCGTCACCACGCCCGCTCAGGCGCAGACGCTGGCCCAGGCGCTGTACGCAGCGGCGGAGCTTCAGCCCGCCTACGTGGAAGCGGTCGCCAAGTCCGTGGAAAACCTGAACATCCTGTTCCTGTTCAATGTCAGCGTTTACAAGAACTATAACGGCCTGCTCATCCTGCCCGCGCTGGCAGCCATCACGCAGGTGTTCATGACCAAGTTCACCACCCAGCAGACCCAGAGCGGCGCCGCCAATACCCAGGCGTCCCAGCAGAGCCAGAGCATGAATACTTTCATGAAGTACCTGTTCCCGCTCATGTCCATCTGGTTCTGCCTGATTTCCAGCGCTTCCTTCGCGATTTACTGGGTGACCTCCAACATCACCGCCGGTATCTCCAACTATGCGATTTCCAAGATTTATGAAAACAAGGACGAAGAAACCAAGCCGACAGATCAAGGAGCACTGAGAGCATGAAAAGCATTGAAATGACCGCCAAGACCACTGAAGACGCGATCAGCGCAGGCCTGGAAAAGCTGGGTGTCAGCCTGAGCGACGTCAAGGTGGATATCGTAGAAGAGGGCAGCAAGGGTCTGTTTGGCCTGTTTGGGAGTCGTCCCGCCAAGGTACGCCTGACACTGACCGAGGAAAACGCCGAAGACGAGGTGCACGAGATCTTCGCCAATGCCCTGACCGGAGAACAGCAGGATAAACCGGCGAAAGCCGAACAGCCTGCTCCTCAGGAGAGCGCGCGGCCCGCGAAGCCGGCCGCCCGCAAAGCCGCCGCCCCCAAGCAGCCGAAGTCCGAAGAGACCAGGAAAGAACCGGCTGCCAGGGAAGCTGCCTCGAAGCCTGAAAAGAAGGCCGCTCCCGCCAAGAAAGCCGACGCGCCCAAGACAGAAACGAAGGCGCCCAAGGCTGAACCCAAAACGCCGAAGGTTGAGCCTAAAGCGGCTGTGGAACCCGCGAAGATCCTGGATCCCAACACGCTGGCCGGCAAGGCTCAGGAGTTCCTGGGCAATGTGACCCGTCTCATGGGCGTCGAGACCCAGGTGCACATGACGACGGACGAGGAAGGCTTCCTGCACGCGGATCTGCAGGGCGATACCTCCGGTATCCTGATCGGCCGCCGCGGCGAGACGCTGGACGCGCTGCAGCATCTGACCAGCCTTTACATCAACAAGGGCAAGAGCGATTACACGCGCATCACGCTGGATACGGAGAATTACCGTGCCCGCCGCGAGGACACGCTGATCCGCCTGGCGAACCGCTATGCGAACCGTGCGGTCAAGACCGGCCGCCGTGTATCCGTGGAGCCGATGAATCCCTACGAGCGCCGCATCATGCACAGCGCCCTGCAGGAGAACGAACTGGTGGACACCCATTCCGAAGGCGAAGAGCCGAACCGCCACATCGTCATCACCCCGCGGAAGCAGCCCGCCCGTGAGCAGGCTGAGTAAAGCCATGCAGAGCGGAAAAAACAGCGCAAACAGAATAGTATTGATCATTTTGGCGGCAGTCGTTCTCGCAGTGGGCGCTGCCGCCCTTTTGTTGAGCCGGACGGGGACGCCTGCAAAGGCGACCCGCGAGGTGCGCGTGTACCAGGCGGGCAGGCTCGTGGCTTCAGGCCGGCTGGGACAGAAGGAGGATATCGTCATCCGCGGTGAAAACGGCGAAGAGAACGTCGTTTCCTTTACAGAGAACGGGGTGCGGATGAAGAGCGCCACCTGCCATAACCAGCTTTGTATCGATCAGGGCGAGGTGACGCTGGAAAATTTCCGCACCCGCTTTTACCGCAACGAGATCATCTGTCTGCCGAACCGCGTGACGGTGCAGCTGGTACTGACGGACGAGGAAGCGGCGGACATACCGGACGTGTAACTGATACTGATGTTTCCAGCGAAAACATGGTGAATAGCATCCGATAGCCGTTCAATTTCTAAAACGTCAGCAGGACGAGACATGATTGTGCGGCAATTCTTTAGGGAACCGCTGTTTCATTCGGCGGCATATCAGCACATGTCTAATCCGTTCTGATTTTGCCGCATTCCGATCGACGCAGCCTTGCAAGTCGTGCACGGTGCGCGAGACGCTTGCGCCCGTGATGCGTGCGCGAATCAATTACGTCCCACTTCATACGGCTTCATCAGACCAAATCATTCATGTACCATCTAACCGCCTCATTTAATCAGCGTTTCCTTAGAAGTTGATCGGCATGGGCATATTGAAGCGCAGAAGTCGAAATGATGTTCGAATAAAACGTTGTCACAAATAAGCCGTACTTCTGAGGCCGCTATATTGGAGGGTATGTAGACATCATGAGCGCACTGGGTAACATTCTTTGGTTTGTGTTCGGCGGATTCTTCAGCGGGCTGGCGTGGCTGATTTCCGGCCTGCTCTGGTGCATCACCATCATAGGCATTCCGTACGGGCGGCAGTGCTTCAAGTTCGCGTCCCTCTCGTTCTTCCCCTTCGGGAAGGATGTCAGGTACGGCGGGGGTGTGCCGTCGCTGATTGCCAATGTGATCTGGGTGGTATTCTTCGGGCTGTGGATGTCGCTGGGGAACCTGATCGTCGGATTTCTGTGGTGCATCACGATCGTAGGCATCCCCTTCGGCAGGCAGTTCTTCAAAATCGCCAAGCTGGCGCTGACTCCCTTCGGTGCGGAGATCATATACAAGTAAGGCGATATGTGTATCCGATTGCGGGAGGGATGAACGATGACGGAATTCTATCCATGGATGCTTGAAAGACTGCCGGAGCTGCAGGCGATGCGGCGTGACCTGCACCGGCACCCGGAGCTGTCCAACTGCGAGTTCAAAACGGCGGAATACATTGAAAGCCGTCTGGACGAATGGGGGATCGCCCACGAGCGTACAGGGCAGACCGGCGTGTACGGCGAGATCCGAGGCGCTCTGGGAGACGGGCGGACGATGGCGCTGCGGGCGGATATCGACGCGCTGCCGATCGACGAGGAAACCGGCGTTCCCTACCGGTCGGAGTGCCCGGGCGTGATGCACGCCTGCGGGCACGACATGCACACCGCCTCGCTGCTTGCCGCGGCGAAAGCGCTGCAGGAGCACCGGGACGGATTTGCCGGCACCGTGCGCCTGATCTTCCAGCCGGCGGAGGAGATCGGCGGCGGCGTCCGTGCCTTTGTGGAAGCCGGGAAGATGAAGGGTGTGGACAGGGTGTTCGGCATTCACTCCGCGCCCGACCTGAAACTGGGTACGATCGGCGTCACGGCGGGGCCGAACAACGCGTCAGTGGATTGCTTCAAGGTGAAGATCCATGGCAGGGCAGCGCACGTTTCCACGCCGCAGCTGGGCGTGGACGCGCTGTATGCTGCCGCGCAGACCGTGGTGGCGCTGCAGGCCCTGGTCACACGCCGAACCTCGCCGGTGGACGCCGTGACCATCGGCATCGGCAAGCTGAATGCCGGCACGGCGTATAACATCGTGGCGGAGGAAGCAAGCTTTGAGGGTACGACCCGGGTGTTCACGCATGCGCTCAGGGCGCAGGTGAACGGCTGGGTGACCGATACGGTCAGGTCGGTCGCGGCTTTATACGGCGCCTCCGCTGAAATCGAATGGCAGGACTACGGCTCCCCCCTGGTGAACCCTGAGGAGATCTGCCGCGAGGTGCGCCCCGTTGCGGCGCGGATCGTGGGGAAAGAAGCTGTGGTCACAGACCGCCCGATCTCCTGCTGCGGAGATAATTTCGCGGATTTCCAGCTGGAAGCGCCCGGTGTGTACGCCTATGTGGGCGTGCGCTCGGAGCAGACGCCCGGCTCGGAAGGCCCACTGCACAACAGCCGCTACAATATCGACGAGCGGGCTCTCCCCATCGGCGCCGCGATGTATGCGCAGACGGCTTGGGAGTGGCTGGCGGAGAAGTGAAATCTCAGTATATCAGGATCTGAATACAGAAAAGGCATAAGGGATGGCAGTCAGCGTTTCCCTTATGCCTTTTTCGCGGTCATTCGCTGATTTTTTCGATCAGCTCATCCAGTTTCATCTTTTCGGCCGTCCTTGGCACGATGCCGCTGTTCGGCGCGTTGCGGCGGCAGATGTCGAAGGCGTCGCATTTCGAGCAGGGACTGTCCTCGTTGGGAAAGGACAGCGGTGAGGCGGCGATCTCGCCGGTGTTGACGGATTCGGCCAGATGAGCGGCCACGTTGCTGGCGTGCCGGATCAGGAGTCTCATTTCTTCCAGGGTGGCCAGGGGCTTGTTCTGGGCAAAATCCCCGTCCGACTTCAGCAGCGGCGGCATGGACAGGGGCGGATTTCCGTCGTCCATCAGGCGGATGATGGAGGCATCGCGCAGCGTCAGCCCCCGCAGGCCCAGGGCTTTGGCGAGCTGGTTTTCCAGGTCGGATTTGGTGTCCGGATCGGTGAGCAGCGGATCGTCCAGGTGGAAGTAGTACATCCCGGCGGGTATGCCGTTGGGCTCGGCGTTCAGCACCGCCTGCATATATATCAGCAGCTGCAGCTGCGCTCCCCAGAAGATCTTTTCCGGCTGCAGGTTCACGCTGCCGGTCTTGAAGTCGATGAGGCGGATGGCCAGGCCCTGATCGCCTTCGTAGCGTTCGACCCGGTCGATGATGCCCCGCAGGTATACCCTGCTGCCGTCAGACAGGCGCAGCGGCACGGCGGGCAGGCCGTCGTCCGGGTAGCCGAAGCGCAGTTCCGCGTCGCCTTCGCGTATGCGGAACGCTGAATGCCGGGCGATCTGCGTAAAGGTCCACCCGACGCGCTGCAGCAGCCGTTTATACTGCTTGTATTCGCGCTGCTGGCGCGCCGAATCGCCCATGACGCCGCGGATCAGCTCGTCCAGCGCGTCCTCGGCGGCTTTGTCCATCAGGCGGTTTACTTCCGCGCGGGTGACGTCCGGCCAGACTTCCAGGTTCTGCAGGCTGCGTGTAAAGCCCTCAAGGGCCCGGTGATAGAAGGAGCCGGTGTCCGTGCGGTCGATCTTCCATTCGCCGCGCTGCACGGGCTTGAGCACGTAGTGCAGGAAATGCCTGAAGGGGCAGACCGCAAAGGCTTCCAGCCGGTGTACGGAGGTC
The DNA here is from genome assembly GCA_045113475.1 of Christensenellales bacterium. Taxonomy (GTDB): domain Bacteria; phylum Bacillota; class Clostridia; order Christensenellales; family Aristaeellaceae; genus UBA4246. The sequence goes on from JBGUIY010000029.1 coordinate 26,188, forward strand.
ACGCGCTCCATATACAAGCTGTGCACCAGTTCGGGCGGCAGCGGCGCGGGCATGGGGGCGGGCCGGAAGGCGGCGCACAGGGCTTCCACGTCTCCGGGGCGGTGTTCGGTCAGGTAATGCCAGGCTTCCCGCCATTCCCCGGGCATATCCGCATCCTGCAGCCGGACGCCGATGGTTTCCAGCGCGGGGATCGCGCCGTAGGGATGGGCGCTGCCCTGGGCTGCCGTGACGCCGCCTTCCTCTATGAGGGCGGGGAAAATGCGGCGTATGCGGCCCAGCAGGTCCAGGGGCCGCAATGCCGTGCCGTCCTGCAGCGCCTGCGCGTGGGAAAGGTACAGCTTCTCAGAGGGGGAATACACGGCCTTCTGCAGCTCGAGCCGCTTCAGCTGGAAACGTTCGTCCTGGTCCAGGGCGTAGGAAGCGTTGAACTTCACCTTGAGGGCGTCCTGCTCGTCGTCTGAAACCAGCCCCCGGCTGTCCACGTCCAGCACGCCGTCGTTGAGCGCCATGATAAAGGTGACCTTCGGCCGGTAGACCGCGATGTTGCCCAGCAGGCCGCAGGGCAGGGAACCGGCGTTCTGGGGCAGGGCGGCGATCTCCGTGCCGCTGAGGCCGGCGTCCAGCAGGCGGTACAGTTCCTCCGCGGAGGGCTTGTCCTGCCGCGCGAGATCGTGGGCCTGGTCCAGCAGCCGCATCAGAACGTTCCATACCTGCCTCAGCTGGGCGGCCTCCGTGAGCTTCGACTCCTGCTCCAGGCGCTGGGCTTCGTTTTCCAGCCGGTCGTATACCCCGGCTTCGTCCAGGAAGGCCATGAGGGCCACCAGCGCCCCGTCCATGTCCGCGGCCTGGGCAAGGGCGGATTCCAGCTGCGTCAGGGGCGTCATCAGCCGCTGCCGGGCGTCCTCCAGGAGCTCGCCCTCCTCGTGCGCGGCTATGAAAGGTTTGGTGAATTTCCAGCCCCGGATGCCGTATTGCAGGATCACGTTTTCCATGCGGAAGCGCTCGTCCTGGCTGAGCGGCGTATACTCGCTTTTCAGCAGGTGAAGCATGTCCTCCTGCGGATAGTGCCGCGTGACGGCGCTGAGGGCGGACAGCAGGAAGCGGGCGGCGGCCGCATGGGCAGCGACGGTCTTGCGGGCCAGGTGGTGGG